>CAZIBN010000051.1:3927-27638 GCA_964537395.1 uncultured Elusimicrobia bacterium | reverse complement strand
GGCGTTCGACATCCTGAGCCCTCAAATTTAAAATCCTACAAACGGTGCGTACGGCGAAACGACTTAAACGGCAAAACGGCTGAACGGCTTGAACGACGAAGCGCCATAGAGGACGGGGGTCGATGTCGACAGAACTACAAGGCTCAAGGCCGCAGGGGATGTCCTGCCCATGCCTCCAGGACTCCTACTGCGTTCTTTCCAGTTTCGAAATCTCGGCATCCACAATTTGAACCCAGTCCGGGCCGCATCTTCGAGCACCCTTGCGTGCCGCCCGCGCGCTCACAAACGAGGCCCGCGCCTTCGTGAACTGACGAATCGCCTCCGCCTTGTTTCCACGGTCGCGGGCCACGAGCCCAAGGATGTAGGGCTCATTCTCTCCCGACAGGGGTGCCTCAATGACGGCCTCGTTTAGTCGCCCGAGCGCGGCAAGCGCTTCGCCGGCATAGCCATGAGAGACTCCCGGGGGTATTGCGGACGCGGGGCAAGACTCATAACGCCTCGCCTCCGAAAACGCCTCCGTCGCGCGACCACTCAATAGGGCCCCGCGTGAACGCTCGAACATCAAATGGCAGGTGTCCGTAGTCGCAGGCTCACCCGCGGCGCGGAAAGCCGCATCGTACTTCTCGAGGCAGTTGAGCAGGTGGCTTTCCTTGATGACGAAGAAGCCGTCATCGAAACCTGCGGCAAGCGCGCGGCCCTTACGCGCGAAGTCGAGCGCTTCCTCGAAGCGGTCCTGGCGCCTGCGCTGCCAGACCATGACCTGGTACGGTGCGGGGATATCCGGATCCAACCTAAGGCCGATGAGTGTGTGAGCCTCTGCCTCATCGTACCGATTGAAGTGCCACAACGCCCGACCGAGATTCTGTTGCGCGGTTGCATTGTCCGGATCGGCGGCCACGGCTTTCTCAAACAACTTCAACGCGGCCTCTCGCTTGCCGTCATACGCGGCTACCATGCCCTGCTCATTGTAGGTCCATGAGAGCGTTTTCTTCTTGTCTCGGCCCGACTGCCCACGGGCGGCGCCCTTGGCATTGGCGTCGACACTGGACTGAGGGGTCTGCGATTCTGGTCCTTTAGCGTCGGCTGACGCAACGAGGAGCAGCATGGCGAGAAGTAGGATCATGGATGGATTATAATGGGAGTCCTCGCTAAATTCAATAGTAGTAATAAATGGCAGCAGCCCTTTGAGGCACCTTTCCATGTCGCACTCTTCTCATGCAAGAGAGCGGAAATTTAAAGAATCGGGATGGACTGATATAGCCGCCGCTGGCCAGCCTCTGCGGTCGACATCATCAGTCCTTAAATTTAAAATCCTACAAACGGCGCGTACGGCGAAACGACTTAAACGGCAAAACGGCTGAACGGCTTGAACGACTAAACGACTGAACGGCTTGAACGGCAAACGGTTGCACGACTTGAACGACGAAACGGATAACATGAACTTGAAGTCGAACCATTGGATTGACGAGGCGGCGGCTCGGTGAGGAATATCTTGGTAGCCGCCGCCGCTCATCCTCGGCGTTAAGTCTGCAACTGACATCTCCGTCGGAGAAACTCCAAATTTCCGGCATTCCCATGGAACCTTTCGCCCACCTCGATCGTATAGTAGGTGATGACTCTTGACAAAATCACCGACTTATGGCATACTATACCATAACCTATGGCTCACCTCATCCATAGGTCGAAAGATGAATTGCCCGACGGCAGTATCGATGAGCGGGTCATCTGGCAGGTGCCGCGAAGCCATCGTCAACCGGAAGGCATCCGGTATCGGTTGGCCTACATTCGCAAGGGCGGAGAATCACCCTCGGTTCTTTATGACAATCATCATCCCAAAGGCCACCACAAGCATCTCGATGGAGCCGAATTCCCCTACGAGTTCAAAGGCTTGGAGAATCTGATTGAAGACTTCGAAAAAGATATCGAGGAAGCGAATGAGAATCTTTGAAGTCCGCGTCCGGACGCAGGCGGAGGCTAATGCGGAGTTCATCAAGTCCTGGAAGCTGGCCGAAGCAGGCCTGCCTGGGCCGGGAGACCAGGGCGTATTCTTCTCGAGTTTTGAATCGGCCCGCGCCCTCTTCACCGAGAAGCGCCTGGAAATGCTCCGATTGATCCGTAAGCATAAGCCCACCTCCATCAATCAACTCGCCAAGATCGCGGGCCGTGACTTCAAGAATATCTATATGGACGTTATGCATTTCAAGAATCTTGACATCGTCAACGTCCCCCGCGGGAAGCATGCCGGAGAACCGCTGACGGTGCTCTACGACGCCTTCAACCTTCACATGCCCGTCTGATTCTCCGATTGACGCCCCCGTCGGCGACTTGCTACCATTACCCTTCGCCGCAGACAAGAACCAGGAGCATCCAGCCTCATCAATAACTACAACAAGAATTTTAAGGACACCCGGGATCATACCCGGATAAACAACATGATCCGGTCCGCAACGGTCCGGCTCATCGACGCAGACGGGACGCAGGTGGGAGTCAAGCCCATCGCCGAAGCGCTGGCCCTGGCTCGGATGCGCGGCCTGGACCTCGTCGAGGTCGCGGCGACGGCAGTGCCTCCGGTTTGCAAGGTTTTACCGTACTCGAAGTACAAATACGAGCAGGACAAGAAGGAAAGGGAGTCCCGCAAGAAGCAGAAGGCGGGCCTTTTGAAGGAGCTGAGGTTCCGGCCGAACATCGGGATCCACGATCTGGACGTCAAGATCCGGCAGATCGAGGAGTTCATCGACGCGCACGACAAGGTGCGCATCACGGTGGTCTTCCGCGGACGCGAGATGCAGCACCGGGACCTGGGATTCAAGCTTTTGATGTCGATTCAGCAGAGACTTATCGAGAAGGCCGCGGTCGAGCAGGCTCCTATGCCCGACCGCAACCGACTCGTGATGACGTTGATTCCGAAGCCGCACTAGCCGCTCAATTAAAGTAGAGGTTCGTATGCCCAAGTTGAAGTCGCATTCCGGCGCTAAGAAGCGCTTTTTCAGCAACGCCGCGGGGAAGTTCAAGCACGAGCATCCCGGCCAGCGGCATTTGATGGCCCCGCTCGGCGGCAAACGCCGCCGCTTCCTGCGCGGCACTTCCGTTCTGAACGCCACCGACTCGAAGACGATGCGTCGGTTCCTCCCGTACGGCTGAGGCTATAGACAACCATGAGAATCAAATCAGGCGTCACGACTCGCGCCCACAAGAAGAAGTATTTCAAGCTCGCGAAAGGAAACTATTCCGCCAAGCGCTCGCGCTGGCGGATGGTCAAGCAGCAGGTTGAAGCCTCGCTGGCCGAGTCGTACATCGGCCGCAAGGACAAGAAAGGCGATTTCCGCTCACTTTGGATCGAGCGCATCAACGCCGCCTGCCGTCTGCACGACACGACCTACAGCCGCTTCATCAGCGGACTGAAGAAGGCCGGCATCTCGCTCAACCGCAAGATGCTCTCCGAAATGGCCATCCGCGACGGTGCGTCGTTCGGCAAGATCATCGCCCTCGCCAAGGGCGCGTAAAAACTCCGGCCATGACTCGCGCCGACTGGGAGAAATCCTACGTCTCAGCCGAGTCGGCCTTGCGTGAAGCCGGAGTCGAGAACGCGGATCTCCTGAAGCTCGAGGAGATCCGCGTTCGATTTATGGGGAGGAAGGGCGAGCTCACCGAGCTGCTCAAATCCCTGAAGGATCTGTCGATCGAGGACAAGCGCGAGCTGGGGCCCAAGGCGCAGGGACTTAAGGCCTCTTTCGACGCCGCGATCGAGGCGCGCAAGGCCGCTCTCGAGGAGGCCGGCGACGCGACCTCCCTCGCCGCCGACGCGATCGACCTGACCTTGCCTTCCCTGCGCCCGCCGCGCGGACGCCTGCACCCTCTGACCACCACCCTCCATGAGATCGCGCGCATCTTCCAGCTCATGGGCTACTCCTGGGCGGAGGGCCAGTTCGTCGAGGACGAGAAGCACAACTTCACCGCGCTCAACATCCCCGAGGATCATCCCGCGCGCGACAGCCACGACACCTTTTATCTGCAGGGCCTGCCGTTGCTCCTGCGCACGCACACCTCGACGGTGCAGATCCGCACGATGGAGTCCGTGCGCCCGCCGCTGCGCGTCGTCTGCCCGGGCCGCACCTTCCGCCACGAGCAGATCGACGCGACGCATTCCGCCATCTTCCACCAGGTGGAAGGCCTCGTCGTGGATGAGGGCGTGGGCATGGCCGACCTGAAGGGCCACCTCCAGACCTTTTTGCAGAAGCTGCTCGGCACCTCGACCAAGACCCGCTTTCGCCCCTCCTATTTCCCCTTTACAGAGCCCTCCACGGAGGTCGACGTCAAATGCTTCTTCTGCCCCGGCACCGGCTGCCCGGCGTGCAAGCACACGGGCTGGATCGAGATCCTGGGCGCCGGCGTCGTGAACCCGGCCGTGTTCAAGTCCGTCGGCTACGATGAGAAGAAGTGGTCCGGCTTCGCGTTCGGCATCGGCGTCGAGCGCGTGGCGATGCTCCTTCACGGCGTCCCCGACATCCGCGCGTTTTATACCAACGACCTGAAGTTCCTCAAACAATTCGATGAAAGTCTCCTATAACTGGCTGAAGGAGCATCTTCCGCTCGAGCTCTCCGCGACGGAGCTCTCGACCCATCTGCTGCGCCTGGGCTTCGAGGTCGCGGGCCATCAGCGCCTGGGGCCGACCTTCACCGGCGTCGTCGTCGGCAAGGTCGTCTCGAAGGAGAAGCACCCCAACGCCGACAAGCTCTCCGTCTGCGTCGTCGACGACGGCACGACGCAACGCACGGTCGTCTGCGGCGCACCCAACGTCGATGCGGGGCAGACGGTCGCCTACGCGCGCCCCGGCTCGGTGCTGCCCGGCAATTTCAAGATCGAAGGACGAAAGCTGCGCGGCGTCGAGAGCCAGGGCATGATCTGCTCGCGCGCCGAGCTGGGCTTGCCCAAGGACGTCGACGGCATCTGGATCATGGGCGAGGGGCCGGTGCTCGGCACGGATGTCGGATCCCTGCTCGGCCCGGCGGACGACATCCTCGAGGTCGAGATCACCACGAACCGGCCGGACTGCCTGTCGCACCGGGGATTGGCACGGGAGCTTGCCGCCTACTTCCGCAAGGAATTGAAGCCCTTGGGCGGCGGGATGATGGAAAGCGCCACGGCCTCGTTCCCCGTGACGGTCGAGGACTCGGAGGCCTGCCCCTTCTACGGCGCGCGGCTCATTGAAAACGTCACGGTCGGGGAAAGTCCGGCGTGGCTGAAAACGAGGCTCGAATCGATCGGCCTGCGGCCGATCAACAGCGTCGTGGATATAACGAATTATGTTTTGCATGACATCGGGCAGCCCCTGCATGCGTTCGACGCGGACAAGCTGAACGGATCGAGAATAGTCGTACGGCGCTCAACGGCCGGGGAAAAATTACTGGCGCTGGATCATCGCGTCTACGACCTTCCCGAAGGGTTATTGGTGATTGCCGACGCGGAACGCCCCGTCGCCCTGGCCGGAGTCATGGGCGGCGAAGAAACGGCGGTTACGACGACAACAAAGCGGGTGCTCTTAGAAGGGGCCTTCTTCAATCCCGCTGAAGCCCGCAAATCGTCACAGAAGACGAGGCTTCGCTCCGATTCCTCTTACCGCTTCGAGCGCGGCGCCGATCCCGAGTCCCCGCGCATGGCCGCCGACCGCGCCTCGGCCCTGATTCTCCAGCTCGCCGGCGGATCCGCCGCGAAGCCCTCCGAGGCCGCGGCCCCGCGCCGGGCGCCGGCGCCGATCCGAGCCTCCGTCGCGGCGATCAACACGATCCTCGGCACGGAGTTTCCCGCGCAGACCGTCAAGGATGCACTTTCCTCGATCGGGACGATCAACGACAACGGAGCGGAGTTCGCGTTTAAAGCCCCTTCCTGGCGACACGATCTATGGACGGCCAACGACCTCGCTGAGGAAGCTGCAAGATTTCTTGGTTACGACAACATCCCCTACCGGATGGCGCCGATGTCGTCGAAGACCGCGCGCCTGACGCCCGTCGAGACCGAGTCCCGCCGCGTGCGCACCCGCCTCGCGGCGCTGGGGCTCACCGAGGCGTACAACTACGACCTCCTCTCCGAGAAGTCGCTTGCCGCCTGCCGCCTGTCCGCCGACGGCCAGCCGCGAGTCGCCACCCCCTTGTCGGAAGACTGGGCGGTGCTGCGACAGTCGCTGCTGCCGGGCATCCTCAAGAACGCCCAGTACAACCTCGGCCGAGGAGCCGACGCCGTGCGCTTCTTCGAGATCGGGAAGACCTACGCGATCCGCGGCCAGGAGGTCGACGAGGTCTGGCGCGTCGCGGGCATCCTGCTCGGGCCGGTGCTTGACGCGCGTTGGCAAGCCGCGCGGGCACCCCGCGCGTCTTTTTACGACGGAAAGGCGATCGTCGAGGATCTCTTAGAGAAAGCTGGGCCTGTGACCTGGGCCAATCTGTCTGAACCGAGCGCGGGGAAGACCGCGTCCGACCCTCTTTTTCATCCAACCAATTCTCTTCGCGCGCTGATCAACGGCGCGCCGGTCGGAACTATTGGATGGTTGCATCCGCGTGTCGCCCGCGCGTACGATCTCGAACGCGAGGGCGCGATCGTGTTCGACGTGGACCTCGACCGCCTCGCCGCCCGCGAGGACAAGGCGTCGCGCTTCGAGGAGTTCTCCGCCCTGCCCGTATCGCGCCGCGACCTCGCCCTCGTCCTCGACAAGAGCACGCCGTACGCGCGTCTCGAGGCCGTCATCCGCGGTTGCCTCATTCCAGAGTTGCAGGACACCTTACTTTTCGATGTTTATGAAGGCAAGAACATCCCCGAAGGCAAGATCAGCCTCGCCATCCGCCTGACCTTCGGGCGCTTCGACCGTACCCTGACCGACGCCGAGGTCAACGCGGCCGTCGACAAGATCGTGGCCGCGCTCGGCAAGGAACTCGGCGCGAGCCTGCGAGGCTGACCGTGCAGGGCACCCTCCAGAGTTTCAAGCCGCTCGAGGCCCTGGTCAAGCAGGCGAACGAAGCCCTGCAGAAGCTCGGCTCCGAGAACCGGCAGTTCAAAGACGTCCTGCGCCGCCTCGAGGCCGAGAACAAGACCCTCAAGGACGAGCTCAAGGAGGCGCGCCTCACGCTCGCCCGGCATGAGCGCCTGAAGGTCCGGCTGACCCGGCTCACCGACAAGCTCGCGAGGATCGGATGAACGAGAAGGTCGAGGTTCAGATCGGCACGCGCCGGCTCGTCGTGGAGATGGAGGGCTGGACGCCCATCGAGATCAACGCGCTCGCGCAGAAGGTGTCCGAGCGCGTCGTCGAGATGCAGAGCCATAACTCGAACGTGGCCGACACCTCCAAGATCGCCTTGCTCGTCGCGTTGTCCTTCGCCGCCGAGCTCAACAGGGAGCGCTCCGCGCACGATATGACGCGGAGACTCCTCGAGAACAAGGCCGAATCGCTGTCGCAGTCGTTGCGAGAGTCGCTCCAGGCCGGCGCCGACCCGAAGGAATGAGCGAGCTTTTCACCGCGGGCGCCGATTCCAGGCCGCTGGCGGCGCGCATGGCGCCGAGGAGCCTCGATGAGTTCGCGGGGCAGGCCGCGCTGCTCGGGCCGGGCAAGATGCTGAGGCGGCTCGTGGAGAGCAAGCGGTTCACGTCCGCGATCTTCTTCGGGCCTCCCGGCTGCGGGAAGACCGCCTTGGCGCGGTATATCGCGGAGCATTCGAACGCGGAGGTGGTGGAGCTCAACGCGGTCACCGCGGGAGTGGCCGATATTCGCAAGGCTGTCGAGCAGGCGAAGTACTCGGCGACCCTCGGCAGAAAAACGTTATTGCTTGTCGACGAGATACACCATTTCAATAAAACGCAGCAGGACGCGCTGCTGCCGTCGGTCGAGCGCGGGGACGTGCTGCTGATCGGGATGACGACGGAGAATCCGGGGTTTTATGTCAACGCGGCGCTGAGGTCTCGGGTAACGGCCTTTGAGTTCATGCCGGTGCCTGAGGCAGAGCTCGAAAAAATACTCGACAACGCCGTTAACGACAAAGAAAGAGGCGTCTCGTCACTACGGATCATTCTGACGCCCGAGGCGAAGGCGCACTTAGTACGGCAAGCGCATGGGGACGCGCGGCGTCTATTGAACGCCCTTGAGATCGCCGCGCTGACGACGGCGGCTAACGGCGACGGCGAACGACGGGTGAACCTTGCGGTCGCCGAAGAATCAATTCAGAAAAGACAGATTCGCTACGACAAGAAGTCGGACGACCATTACGATCACATCTCCGCATTCATCAAATCCATGCGCGGGTCTGACCCCGACGCGGCGCTTTACTGGATGGCGAAGATGCTCGAGGCGGGGGAAGAGCCCCGGTTCATCGCGCGGAGGATTCTCATCGCCGCGTCCGAGGACGTGGGTAATGCTGACTTCCGCGCGTTGCTTGTGGCCGAGGCGGCGTTTAGAGCGGTTGAAGTTTTAGGGATGCCCGAGGCGAGGATAACGCTTGCGCAGGCGGTGACCTTCGTCGCTTGCGCGCCGAAGTCGAACGCGGCGTATCTCGCGATCGACAAGGCCTCAGCCGAGGTTCGCGAAGGTCCCGCGCGTGAGGTTCCCCTTCCTCTTCGTGACGCCAACATGGACGCCAAGGAACGCGGCCACGGCCAGGGTTACAAATATCCTCACGATTATCCTGGCCACTTCACGCCGCAGGAATACATGCCGAGCCCCCTGCGCTTCTATGAGCCGACCGATCAAGGCGACGAGAAGCGCATCGCCGAGCGTCTGAAAGCGCTTCGCGGCTAGCCCCGACTATCCCTAAGGACGGCTTATCGATTTACCCGGACTGCAGACATTTCGATTGTCACAGGCGAGTTGGAATCAAAAGTTATCCCCAGCGTTTCCAACGTTGAAAGTGCTGGGGATAACTTTAACGCCGGCCGCGCTTAAGTCCTGCTCAGGGCTTCTTCGCGTGAAGGGCTTCGTTCAGCTCGCGGGCCGCGTCCCAGTTCACCGCTAAGCCGGGCGCGAGGAACAGCTCGAAGCCGCCGGGGGTCCGGCCCGGGTTCTCGGTCCACTCCGCCCATTCCGCGTTCTTCGCGTCGAAGGCGGCGGCGGCGCCGTCGAAAAGTCCGAGGAGCGCGGCAAGAACGGAAACAAGCGACGGCGTCAGGCCTGACGCGAAAGCCGGCGCCGAGAGCCCCGGGCTGAGCGCGGGCGCCTGGAAGGAGAGGATGCCCGGCGCGCCCGTGAACACGGGAAGCGAGGTCTTGACCGAGACGACCTGGGCGGACAGGGGCGACGCCGCCAGCATGGACCGGAGCATGGCCATATTATGAAGGAAGGCGCACGTTCCTCCAAGGGGCTTAAGACCTTGTCATTTTGGGTCTTTCAGCCCTAGGCTCACGAGGGGGAATCGGAATAAAATAGGTCCATGCTTTATCGATTACTCCTCTTAATAGCCATTCCGGCCACCAGCTTCGCCGGGGTCGTCCGCGTACCCATTCTCGAGACCGCCCCCCGCCTTTCGGCGCCCGCGTTCTCCCCCTCCCTTGGCGCGGCGTCTCTCGCGGCCCCTTCGCTCACCGCTCCTTCTCTTTTGGCCGCGCCGATGGCCGCCGTTCCGGTTCCCGTTGTGCCGCCGGCCATCTCCCGCGTTTCCGCCCTCGAATCCATCCACGCCGCCGCGGCCGCGCTCCCGGACCCGAAGCAGCCCGTCGACGCCGCTAAAGCCGCCGTCGGTAAATCCTTCGACGCTTCGGTCGAGCGCAAATCCGAATCCGACTCCGTCGCCGGGGGATTCTCCCTCTCCCCCGCGTTGTCAGCCCCCGCCGCCGGCGAGGCCCCGCAAAGCGCCGCCATCCCCGCCGCGCCGGCCCCAACGATCGACCGCCCGCTCTTCTTCCGCCGCTACGGCCTGGCCCGCCTCATCATCCGCCCGTTCGTGCGCCTGTTCTACAAGACCGCGATCTCAGGCCTTGAAAATCTTCCCGCCGGCCCGGCCGTGATCATCCCCAATCACATCTCGTACGTGGACGCGATCCTGATTTCCTTCGCCGCCGACCGGCCGATGCGCTTCATGATGAAGCGGCAGATCTACGAGAAAGCTCCGCGCCTGCTCGCCGCGATCGGGGCGATCCCGGTCTCGTCGAAGGACGGCCCCGCGGCCATCGAGGCGTCTCTTGAAACCGCACGCCAAGCGATCCGCGCCGGACAGAGCGTCGTGATCTTCCCCGAGGGGCAGCTCACCTTGACGGGCAACATGATCGGCTTCCGCCGCGGCTTTGAGCGGATCGTTTCGGGTGCGCCCGCTCCGGTGATCCCCGCCTACCTGGACGGCCTCTGGGGCTCGGTGTTCTCGATGCAGAAGGGCCCCTCGCTGTGGAGCCGCCTGAAGGAATTGCCGCGGCCGGTGTCCGTGCGCTTTGGCCCCGCGCTCTCCGAGCCGAAGGCCCAGGCCGCGCGCCTCGCCGTCTCCGAACTCGCAGCCGAGGCGATGGACGATCGCGTAAGAACCCGCCGCCGGCCGCTCGTGCGCGAGTTTTTCGCGACGGCGCGGAAATCCTGGAAGAGCCCCGCGATCGCCGACTCGATGGGCGCGGACCTCTCCTACGGCAAGGCCCTGACCGGCGCCATCCTGCTGGGTCGCGCGCTCGACGCCGAGACTCCGGGCCAAAAGAACGTCGCCGTCCTTCTGCCGCCCTCCGCCGGCGGGGCGCTCGCCAACCTGGCGCTCGCCACGATCGGCCGCGTGCCGGTCAACCTCAATTACACCGCGAGCAAGGATTCGCTCGAGCACGCGCTCAACAGCGCGGAGATCGGCGCCATCGTGACCTCGCGCAAGTTCATCGAGGCCTTGAAATCCGACCGCGGCTTCGAGCTCCCCGCTGACAGGAAAATCGTCTATCTTGAGGACCTCGCGCCGTCGATCCCTCAGTGGAAGAAGACCGTGCTGTTCCTCCTGCTGAAGGTCCTGCCCGCGTCCTGGTCGGAAAAGCTGTTCCTCGATAAGGCGGCCACGAGCCTCGACGACACCGCGACGATCCTCTTCACGAGCGGCTCAAGCGCCCTGCCTAAGGGAGTGGTCCTCACGCACGCGAACGTGCTCGCCAACATCGAGATGGTACGCGAGATTCTTCCGTGGGCGAAGCGCGACGCGATGCTCGGCGTCTTGCCGTTCTTTCACTCCTTCGGCTATACGGTCACGCTGTGGATGCCGCTCGTTTCCGGCATGTCGGCCGCCTACCACACCCACCCGATGCAGGCCGAAGCGATCGGCAAGCTCGCCGCGAAAACGAAGCCGACGCTTCTGCTCGCCACGCCGGCCTTCCTCCAGCGCTACGCGCAGAAGATTCCCGCCGAAGCGTTCAGAGGCCTGCGTCTTGTGATCGCCGGCGCCGAGAAGTTGCGCGACTCCGTCGCAGACGAGTTCGAAGCGAAATTCGGCGTGCGCCCCTACGAAGGCTACGGTGCGACCGAGCTGTCGCCTGTCGCCTCCGCCGGCACGCCCGACGCGGGCACGCAAACGGGCTCCAAGCCCGGCTCCGTCGGTCGTGCCCTGCCCGGCACCGCGGTCAAGGCGGTGGACCTCGCGACCGGCAAGCCCGTCGCCGACGGCGAGGTCGGCATGCTGATGGTCAAGGGACCTCATGTCATGAAGGGCTACCTCGGCCAGCCCGAGAAAACGGCCGAGGTGCTCAAGGACGGCTGGTACGTCACCGGCGACCTCGGCACGATCGACCGCGACGGATTCATCTCGATCACCGGCCGCCTCTCCCGCTTCTCGAAGCTCGCGGGCGAGATGGTCTCGCACACGGCCGTCGAGGAGAAGCTGCAGCAGGCCGCGGGCCTGGCCGACATGACCTTCATCGTGACCGGGGTGAAGGATGAGAAGCGCGGCGAGAAGCTAGTCGTGCTCTACACAAACTGGGACGGCGACATCGATGCTTTGCTTGGGAAGATGCGCGCCGCCGGCGTGCCGAACCTTTGGCTTCCGGCAAAGTCGTCCTTTTATAGGGTCGAGCAGATTCCCCTGCTCGGCACCGGCAAGCTCGACCTGAAGGCCGTCAACGAGCTCGCGGCAAAGCTCGCCGGATCCTAGAAGACTAGTTCGCGCCGCCCATCTTGGACTGAAGCCCGGAGAGCACCCCGGCCGCCTTCGGATTGGACGCCAGGGCCGCCATCCCGCGCGGATCCATCATCATGCCGAGCGCCTTGGGATTGGCCATCGCGATGCTCACGACCGCGGTCGAGTCGTTGGAGAGCGCCTGCAGGGAAGGGCAGGCCGAGACGCGTTTGACCATCTCCGTGTCCGCGAGCGCGGACACGAGCGCCGACGCGGTGGCCTGGTTGCTCATCGCCTGCTGGATGACGGGGAAGACCTTGGTCATGCCGCCGCTGTTCGGGTCGGAGAGATAGGACTTGAGCGCGCCGCCGCTCTCGCAGTTCTCCTTGGCGCGCTTTCGGCTCATGAACGCGTCCACGACCGTCTTGTTGTTGAAGATCGCCGCCAGGACCTTCGGGTGGTTAAGCAGCTTCGCGGCCAAAGACGAGAGCAGACCTTCCTTCGCGCCGAGATTGCTCAGCCCTTTCGCATCGGTCGGGATGCCGGCCGACGCCAGCGCCTTGACCTCGTCCGCCGCCGACGCGGGGGCCGAGGCCGGAGGCGCCGCCGCGGGAGGCGCCGCTGCGGGCGCCTGTGCCGCCGGCTGCGGAGCGGCGGGCGAGGCCTGATCACCCATCGTGCCCGCGTAAAGACCGGAGGTGACGCCGGGAGGGCCGTCGCCGATCGCGGAGCTGACCATGTCGAGGCTCGTCTTCGGCCGCGCCGCAAATGGCCGACCGGGAGCGCCGCTCGGCGCCCCGCCCTCGGAACCCATGTTGAAGCCTCTCGTCGAGGATGCCTCCTCGCCGGGGCGCGCGAACATCATCCACCCGACGACGAGGGCGGCACACCCGGCGCCGATAAGCAGACCCTGATTGATCGAGCTCCAATCCCGAGGCTCGCGCTCCTTCTTTCGCTCATCCCATTCGCTCATTACGTCACTAGTGTAGCTTTCAGGTGAAATTACGCAAGGGGCGCGAAGTGTTATAATCGCCGCATGAAGCGCGCGCTCGTCGGGACCCTGATCGCCGGATTCTGCCTCGCCGTGTTCTCCGACCGGAGCAATCCCGCGTGCCTGCTCGCGGGCGCCCTCGCGACCTTTCTGGTTCTCCAGCTCGGCCCGCGCTCGATCGCGGAGAAGATCGGCGCGCTGCTGACCGCCGCCGCGATCGCCTGGCTCGCCGGGCCCCGCGCCGCGCTTGCAAGCCAAAGCCTGTTCGCGTACTTCGCCGGCTGGACGGTCGCCGCGACCGCGCTCGCCGTCTACCTTCACCCCCGCTCAGAGTAGCCGGTGGAGCCCTCCCGACGCGTCTTCACGATCTCCGAGCTCAACGCCCAGGTTCACGGCCTCCTCGAGGCCTCGTTCCCGGAGCTGTGGGTCGAGGGCGAGATCTCCAACTGCAAGGCCTACCCGTCGGGGCACACCTACCTCAGCCTCAAGGACGACAAGGCGCAGATCAAGGCCGTGCTGTTCAAGGGCTCTTCGTTCGGAGTGAAGTTCAAGTTCACGGACGGGCTCAAGATCCTCGCCCGCGGACGCGTCACCTCCTACGAGGCCCGCGGCGAGCTGCAGTTCATCATCTCAGCCGCCGAGCCGCGCGAGAAAGGCGCGCTGCAGCTGGCGCTCGAGCAGCTCAAGGCCAAGCTCTCGGCCGAGGGGTTTTTCGATGAGGCCCGCAAGAAGCCGCTCCCCCCTTTTCCAAAGATCATCGGCATCGTGACCTCGGGGCAGGGCGCGGCCGTGCGCGACATCATCAACGTCCTGAGCCGGCGTTGGCCGGGCCTCGAGATCCGCGTCTGGCCGGTGAAGGTGCAGGGGCCGGGAGCCGCGGCCGAGATCGCGGACGCCGTTCGCGGCTTCAATGAGCTCGCCCCCGACACCGACGTGCTCCTCGTCGGGCGCGGCGGCGGCTCGATCGAGGATCTATGGGCGTTCAACGAGGAGCCCGTCGCACGCGCGATCGCCGGCTCAACGATCCCCGTGATCTCCTGCGTCGGCCACGAGACCGACACGACGATCGCCGATTTCGTCGCCGACCTGCGCGCACCGACTCCGTCCGCCGCGGCGGAGATGGCCGTGCCCGAAAAGGCCGCGATCTCCGATCGTATCGCGGAGCTGATCGACGCGATGGCGCAGGACCTGCGTGACGCCGTCGATTCGCTCGGCCGCCGCCTGCAGTACGCGGCCTCGCATCCATTCCTGTCCGATCCGCGACGGCTGTGGGAGCAGCGCGTCCAGCGCGTCGACGACCTGGCCATGCGCCTTCCCGAGGCTTTGCGCCGCCGCCTTGAGAACCTGGGCCTGCGGCTTGGCGCCGCCGCGGGAAGGCTCGACGCGATCTCCCCGCTCAACGTGCTCGCGCGCGGCTATGCGATCGCGACGAGCAAAGGGAAAGTTTTAACGAAGGCCAAGCAGGTGAAGAAAGGCGACGCCGTGACCGTCCGCTTATCCGAAGGCCAGATCGATTGCGAGGTAATCTAGTGGCGAAAGAACCCAAGGCGGAGACGTTCGAAAAGTCGTTGGAATCGTTGGAAGGGCTCGTGCGTGAGCTCGAGGCCGGAGACAAGGGGCTCGACGAGTCCCTCGAGCTGTTCGAGAAGGGAGTGTCTCTCTCCAAGGAATTGTCCAAGCGCCTGGAGGACGCCAAGACCAAGGTCGAGGCGTTGTCTAAAGAAGGAGGCAAGCTCGTCAAGAAGCCGTTCGCGACCGAAGACTGATCAGAACCGTCCGGAGAGAGACAGCCCCACGATCGGCGCACCGGCGGCCGTGATGCGCACGCCGGCATCCTTGTACTCATAGCGCCTCAGGAACGCCCAGCCGGCGGAGAGCTCCGCGCGCAGGTGAGGCCAAGCGATCGAAAGAGCCGTTTCCGCGCTCACCGTCTGCTCGCGAAGCCATTTCGAATCAAGCTCCGGGCGTCCTCGCGCGGTCCCGAAGGAAGGAGAGACCCGGTAGCCGCCGCCGACGAGCCTCACGCCCGCCCTGGCCTCGGACCTCCCGCCCAGCAGAGGCCCCGTCTTGCGCGCGACGCCGACCTCGGGGAGGATCAGCCTCACGGTCCAATCGGGAGTCGGCCGCAGTATCGCGCCGATGAAGGGCATCACGGGGATCGCGCCCCGAGGGTCGATGCCGAATCCCACGACCCAGGTGCGCGTCGGATGGCCGCTGCTCGTCGCGATGACCGAGCCCGCAAGGCTGAAGCCGTCGGCGCCGATACGGCGATCGCCGCCCAGGCTCGGCGCGATCTGCGCCGCTACGCTCCAGCCCGACGACACCGACATCTCATAGCCGAAAGCCGCGCGAAACATCTGCAGCGTGTCGGGGACCAGCTCGTTCGCCGCACGGTCGATGTCCGCGCGGCGGTAGAATACGCCGAAGGTCGCGCGCCCCGCGCCGAGCGGGCGTCTCGACTCGAGCCGGAAATCCTGGCGCAGCTCCGAGAGCGTTCCGGAGTTTCGCCCCCCCTCGCGCAGCCGGCCGGAGCCGACGTAGACGTTCCGGTACGACATCTCGAGCGGCGCGCCTCCGGGCCGAGCGGGCGATTGGGCCTGGGCGCAAACCGCCCCGAGGATGAGCCCAAGAACGGCGAACGAGGCAGATCCGATCAAGAACGATTTTCGGATGGCTCACCGATGAGATCGTACTCTTCCGCGCCGGTGATCTTGATGTCGGCGAAGTCGCCCACGCGCAGGAAGTGCTTGTCGGCGGGGACCAAGACCTCGTTATCCACCTCAGGCGAGTCCTGCTCGGTGCGACCGATGAAGTGCTTGCCCTCTTTGCGATCCACGAGGACCTTCACGACCTTGCCGATGCGCGAGGCGTTGATCGCAAGCGAAATAGGCTGTTGAGCGGCCATGATCGCTTCCGCACGGCGCTTCTTCTCGCTCGCGGGAAGATTATCCTCGAGCGAATAGGCGTGGGTGTTCTCCTCGTGCGAATACTGGAAAACGCCAAGCCGGTCGAACTTCGTTTTTGCGACCCACGCGATCGTTTCCTCGTGGTCGTCGATCGTTTCTCCCGGGTAGCCGGCGATCAAGGTCGTGCGCAACGCGATGCCCGGCACCTTCTCACGGATCATCGCGACCAATTCTTCCGTTTTGGCCTTGGTGGTGCCCCGGCGCATCGAGGTCAGCATCTTGTCGGTAATATGCTGCAAAGGCATGTCTAAGTATTTGCAAATGTTCGACCGTTCGCGCATAACATCAAGGACATCAACCGGAAACCCAGCGGGGAAGGCGTAATGCAACCGTATCCACCCGATACCGGGGACGTCGGAAAGGGCTCGTAAGAGGTCCGCCAAACGCCGTTTGCCGTAAAGATCCAATCCATAATACGTCGAGTCCTGAGCGATAAGTAAAAGCTCTCTCGTGCCCGCGGCCGCTAAGCGTTTAGCTTCTTCCACGAGTTCCCCGATCGGCGTGGACACATGCTTCCCCCGCATCAGCGGAATCGCGCAGAACGAGCAAGGCCGGTCGCAGCCCTCGGATATCTTGAAGTATGCGTAATGCCGCGGCGTCGTGATCATCCGCTCGCCCACGAGCTCATGCTTATAGTCGGCGTTGAGGGCTTTCAGCAAGCGCGGAAGGTCTCGCGTCCCGAAGTACGCGTCCACCTCGGGGATGTCCTTTTCGAGATCGTCCTTGTACCGTTCCGACAGGCACCCCGTCACGAACAATTTATCGAGCTTTCCTTCCTTCTTGGCCGCCGCGAAATCGAGGATGGTGTCGATGGACTCCTGCTTGGCGTTGTCGATGAAGCCGCAGGTATTGATCACGACGATCGATGCGTCGTCGCAGCCGGTCTCGTGCTCGACCTCGAACTTATTGGCGCGCAGCTGGCCCATCAGCACCTCGGAATCGTAGAGATTCTTCGAGCAGCCGAGCGTGATGACCTGAACCTTGTTCTTCTTGAGGGTTTTCGTGCGCATCAGGAGGGAACCGCGTTCGTCCCGGCTATTATACCAGACCCGGGCTCAGCGCGGCGGAACGGCCAGCGCCGCTTCGCGCGAACGGGCGCGCAGCTCGGACTGTAAGCGCTCCTCCTGATCGTTGAGCGCGTTCACGTAGTACCAGAAAAGCCCCCCGCACCAGATCAGAAGCACGATGATGGCGATGGTACGGGCGGGCCATTTTTTCGGAGCTCCGGCCTGCGGCGCCTGAGTCAGCGCCAGAAACTCGGCCGCCTCCTTCTTCTCCCTCTCTCGCTGAGCCAGGAACTTGGCAAAGATGACCCCGCAGCCGGCGCATTCCATAGCGCCTGCGGTAGCTTCAATGCCGCAATTCGGGCACTTCATCCCGGCCAGTATACAAAAAGACTATATATCGTCAATTCTTTCCTACCTTGTCGCGCTCCGGGGCGCGTGTTATACTGAGGTCGCGATGCCCGTGACGATGACAAAAGAAATCGATTGGATCGAGGTCCCGTTCCGCGTGCTCAAAGAGCATGAGGGGCTCCGCCTCGACGCCTTCCTGGCCGCGCGCCTGGGCAAGAAGTACTCGCGCATGGCCGTCCAAAAGCTCATCGACGACGGCCTCGTCTCCCGGACATCCCGGCCGGTCAAGGCCTCCGCGCGAGTCGGAGAAGGCGAGACCGTCCTGATCCGCTACCCGCGCGTCGAGGAGCCTCCGGTCCCGCACGAGACCATGCCCATACTCTTTCAGGATGACCGGATCGTGGTGATCTCAAAGCCGGGCGGGACCTTGAGCCACCCGACCGACAAGGTCCTGCACAACACCGTCACCCATCTTCTCACCAGGCAGCTTGAACGAAAAGTGTACCTCGCCCACCGCCTCGACCGCGAGACGAGCGGCACCATGGTCCTGGCGCTCGACGTGGACGCCGCACGCAGCCTTTACGAGCAGTTCGTCGCGCACGGCGTCCGGAAGGAGTATCTCGCCGTCGTGTTCGGCGCGGTCGCTTGGACGGAGACCGTCGTGGACGCCCCGCTCGGAGAGGAAGGCAAGGCCATCCGGGTCCGGCGCGCCGTGGGCGGCGCGAACGGCCAGAGCGCGGTCACCGAGTTCCGCCGCCTGGCGACGGACGGGCGGCTCTCGCTCGTCTCGGCCATGCCGCGCACCGGGCGCCTGCACCAGATCCGCGCGCACCTCGCGCACATCGGCCACCCGCTCGTCGGCGACAAGCTGTACTGCGGCGACGGCGAGGTGTACATGAAGGCCGTGCGTAAAGAGGTCTCCCGCGCCGACCTCGACGCGCTCGGCGCCGACCGCCAGCTCCTGCACGCGTGGCGGCTGTCGTTCAAGCATCCGGGCGACGGCCGCGCGCTCTCATTCGAGGCGCCCATCCCCGACGATTTTCCCCTGAGGCCCTCATGAAAGGCTACAACCCGGTCATCAAGGACGGCGTCGCCTATGTCCAGTTCGCCTACGACGTCGGCATGGCGATCGGCCTCGACCTCGCCGAGAAAAGCGTCAACGCGAACACGGAGCGCGCTCCGATCCGCCACCAGCGCCGCGCGCCCAAGTACTTCGAATTCCAGCCCTATCCCCTGCGCGTGACGCAGACGAGCCCGGTCCAGACCATCGGCGGGGAGTGGAAGACCTTGCCGGCAGTCGAGACCACGGTCTTCGACTTCGGCGCGGTCAGCGTCGTCTATCAGATCCCTCTTTCCGGAAAATTCTCCGAGCTCGCCCGTCTCTCCGAACTGCTCTACGATAACGCCGCCCTCCTCGCGGACAGCCGCCGCCTCGTTGAAGAGCTCGTCAAAACGATACACCCGTCCGTGAACCGGCCGCAGATCTCCTCGTTCTACGAGGACTACGTCATCTTCCAGATAAGAGCCTTCGACGACCACGGCGCGCACGCGCGCCTGCTCGCGGAAGCCAGGACGATGGTCGCGCAGGTCCTGCGCGCCGACGTGGACCTGCGCTCCGAGCAGGAGGTAGCGGACGCGCTCTCGGTCCAGGTCTCCTACGGCTCCGAGGACCTGACGCTGGTGGACTGGGTGGCCGCGATAGTCTTCGACGCGACGGCCGATGATACGCGCGCAGTCCTGGAATTCGCAACGGTCCAGCTCCTCGAGCTGCGCCACCTCGACAGCCAGCTCGATTCCGCGCTCGAGAGCTACTACGACGCCCTGACCCACAGCCCGAAGGGCCCCTTCAGCCTGTTCACCAAGGCCGACGACAAGCTCCGAGAGATCGGCCAGCTCCAGGTCGAGAGCGCGGTCCTCTTCGAGAACATCAACAACGCGCTCAAGCTCCTCGGCGACCAATATCTCGCGCGCCTTTACCAGCAGGCCGCGAAGCGCTACCACCTCAACGCATGGGACAAGAGCATCCAGCGCAAGCTCAAGACCCTGGAGAGCATCTACGACAAGATGGAGTCCGCGCTGTCCTCCGCTCGTCTCGAGTTCCTCGAGTGGATCGTCATCATCCTCATCGGCATCGAGGTCGTCATGCCCTTCTTGAAGCGCATACCTTTCTTTAAGGGCCTGCCCTGAACACGAAGCGCTATAATCGGAGCCCCATGGCGATCAAGGCCGTATTCTTCGATATCGGCAACGTGCTTCTGCGCTTCTCCAACAAGCGCATCCTGCGCAAGTTCGCATGGGCCGTCGGCCGCCACCCGGTCAAGATCGCGCGCCTGATATGGAAGGGGCGCATCGTCGACCGCATCGAGCGCGGCGAGGTGTCCGGCGAGGAGATCCACGGCCTGTTCATCAGCGAGCTCGGCTACAAGGGCGACTTCGTCAAGTTCAAGACGCTGTGGTGCGACCACTTCAAGCTCGACCGGGGCTCGTTCGCGATCCTCAAGAGCCTCTCGGGCCGGATGCCGACCTACCTGCTCTCGAACACGAACGCCTTGCACATCGAGCACATCCGGGAACGCTACGCGTTCCCGGCGCTGGTCAAGGGCGCGATCCTCTCGCACGAGCTCAAGCTCCGCAAGCCCCAGCTCGAGATCTACGAGGCCGCCCTTAAGATGTCGGGCACCGCTCCGAACGAAACGGTTTTCATCGACGATCTCGAGGAAAACTGCGAGGGCGCCCGCAAGGCCGGCCTGCACGCGATCCGCTACCGCGGCGCGAAGGATCTCAAGAAGCGCCTGGGGGCCCTGGGATTATGAAAATGCTCGCCTTGCTCGCCGCGCTCGCGCTCTCCGCCTGCGGGAAAGCCGATCGGCACGGAGGCTACGACGCCACCCGCGACGCCGCCGCCGACATCAAGAACGCCCTCGTCCAGGCCCGGAGCTCGCACAGGCGCGTCCTGATCGAAGCCGGCGGGAACTGGTGCTCGTGGTGCAAGATCATGGACCGGTATTTTACGGAGCACGCCGAGCTCGCCGCCTTGCGCGACAAGAACTACGTGACCGTGCGCGTGAACGTCGAATCCGGCGGGCCCGTGCCGGCCGCGCTCAAGGCCTATCCCGCTCCCGCTGGATATCCGCACCTCTACATCCTCGACGAGAACGGCACGCTGATCCAGTCGCAGAACACGGCGGAGCTCGAGTCGGGCCAAAGCTACGACTACGACAAGTTCAGCTTCTTCCTGAACGCGTTCGCGCCGCCGAAGGCCTGACCGCGGCGACCACCCGCCGCCAATATTTCACTCCTGTTAATCACTAGTTCCGGAACTAGTGATTATTATCAACAGCGAGCCCGGAACGACTGCATCGTCTTAATCGATCGGCCTTGGCACCGGTGTAAATCCTCAGGTCGGCAGGATCTCTTTCCTCCGCCCCTTGAGCAGATCGAGCTTTGAGAGCTCCCCCGCCATCATCGCCGCGACGATGAGGCCGCCGCCGGCCGCGCGCGCGGGCACGAAGTCCTCGCCGCCGAGCGTCCAGGCGAAGAGCGCCCCGAACACGGGCTCGAGCGAGAAGATGAGGCTGACCTTCACGGGCTGAACGACCTTCTGGGCCCACATCTGGATGAAGAAGGCGGACAAGGTCGGGACGACGGCGAGGAAGGCGATCGTGCCGGCGGCCTTGTCGCCGGTGACCGCGAGCGGACGGCCGGAGATAAGGCAGTAGGCCAAAGCCATGAGGCCCGTCATCCAGAACTGATGGAAGGCGAGGACGACCGAATCCGCGTCGGCGCGCACGTACTTGTCCGTGGCCAGCAGGTGCCCCGCGTAGGTCGCCGCCGCGACGATCGTGATGACGTCGCCGAAGTTGACGGAAGAGATGCCCCCGGTCAGCATCCACAGCCCCAACAGAGCGAGCAGCGAGGACACCCATTGAACGGCGGTCGGGGACTTGCGGAAGAAAAACAACAGGAATATAGGGACGAAGATGACGAACAAACCGGTGATGAACCCCGAGTTCGACGCAGACGTATAACCCAATCCTATTGTCTGCGTCGTATACAGAAGAAATAATAAAATCGCGAGGATCAAGGACTCTTTCAAATGACGGCCACGCGAGGGACGGACGAGCGCCCATGGCGCCAACAATAAGGCCGACAACAAAAATCGATGCGCGACCATGGCGACAGGGTCCACGCCCGCGAGGGCGTCTTTGACCATATAAAAGGTCGCGCCCCAGACGGCGGCGCAATACACGAGCCCGAAATCAGCCCAGGCTGGGGACACGGGAGCCGCGCTGCGGGGAATTCTTGGCGCAGTAGACGAGGTTGACGAACGTCATCGCGCGCGTCATCGCGCCGATGCGGTTGTCGGGCGCCGTCAGGAAAGACGCGACGCCGTCGAGGGCCTTCGCGTCAACGTTGCCCTGGTAGGAGACGTCGACGACCGCCGCGCCTTTCTTGACCCATGACGGGTCGAGCTTGAACGAGGGGTCGGGCACGGCGGTGATGAGAAGGTCGGCGCGGCGCACCTGCTCCTCAAGAAGCGCGCGCGGGGTCTTGTCGTAGCACTTCACGACGGTGGCACCCAGGTTCTCGAGCATCAAACCGAGCGGCTTGCCCACGCGCATCGAATTATTGACGACGACGGCGAAGGCGCCCTCGATCGGGATCTCGGGATAGGCCTGCAGGATCTTCACGACGGCCTTGGCGGTCGCGGGCACCACGCACTTGATGCCGCGCGCTTCATCGAGGAACCGCTTGAACTTGAGCAGATAGCCGAGGTTCGTCGAGTTGAGGCCCTCGACGTCCTTCGCGGGCGAAACCAGGTCCATCACATCCTCATCCTTGAGGGCGCAGTGAAGCGGGTAGAGGAGCATGAGCCCCGAGGCCGTGCGATCGACGTTGAGCTTTCGCACAAGCGCCAGCAGGGACTCCTCGTCCTCGGCCTCGTGGCCATCGACGGGGATGCCGAGGCGCGCGGCGTCGCGCAGCATCAGGTCGCGGTATTGAAGGGAGGCTGGATTCTGCTTGGGCCGGAACAGGACGGTCGCGAGGTGAGGCTTCTTGCGCATCGCGGCCACCTCGCGCGCGACCCAGTCGAAATAGCGGGCGGCGGTGCCGCGGCAATCAAGAAAACGCGTCGTCATTACGGCTTATACTATCATTACGCCTAAGCCATGGCCAAACGTGAGAGGTTAGACCTCATGCTCGTCGAACGGGGCGTATTCGAGTCCCGGACAAAAGCCCAAGCGGCGATCATGGCTGGATTAGTTTTGGTGAATGGCAAGCCGTCCGCCGGCAAAGCCGGCGAAATGATCGGCGAAGGCTCCGTTCTGTCACTCAAATCAGATCCGTGTCCGTACGTCTCGCGCGGCGGTCTAAAATTGAAGGCCGCCCTCGACGAGTTCTCCATCGCGGCCGAAGGCCGCGTCTGTCTTGACGTTGGCGCCTCCACGGGCGGCTTCACCGATTGTTTGCTTCAGGCCGGGGCGCTTCGCGTATATACCATCGACGTCGGCACCGCCCAGCTCGACAGTCGTTTAAAAAAAGACCCCCGCGTGGTCAGCCGCGAGCAAACCCACGCCAAGCTCCTCCGTCCCGAATGGTTCTCCCCGAAGCCGTCCCTCGCCGTCATGGACGTGTCCTTCATCTCCTCGGCCCAAGTCCTCCCGTTCGTGATCCCCTGTCTTGCCGTTCCGTTTGAAATAATCGTTCTGGTGAAGCCCCAATTCGAGGTCGGACCCAAATTAGCCCCCAAGGGCGTTGTTCGGGATGCCGCCGTCCGCCTCCAGGCCGTGGACAAGATACGGGCCGCCGCCAAGCAGATGGGGCTTCGGGAGGGCGGCCTGCTCGAATCGCCGGTCGTCGGCCCCAAGGGCAACCATGAGTTCCTGCTTTTGCTAAAATCCCCCTCATGAAGGTCCTCATCGCCGAAGACGACCGCACCAGCCGCGCGCTGCTCCAGGGCTCGCTGCTCAAGCTCGGCTACGAGGTCGTCGAGACGGCCAACGGCGCCTCGGCCTGGGACGCGCTGGGACGGACCGGCGCGCGCATCATCGTCAGCGACTGGGTCATGCCCGACATCGACGGCCTGGAGCTGTGCCGCCGCGTGCGCGCGCGCAAAGAGGCTCCCTACGTCTACTTCATCCTGCTCACCGGCAAGATGCTCGGCGCCGACCACTATACCAAGGCGATGTCGGAGGGCGTCGACGACTTCCTGACGAAGCCCCTGGACTTCGACGCTCTCGGCATCCGCCTGCGCGTGGCCGAGCGCATCGTCCAGCTGACCGAGCGCGTGCGCACGCTCGAAGGCATTCTTCCGATGTGCGCCTACTGCCGGCGCATCCGCGACGAGCGCGGCGCCTACCA
>CAZIBN010000051.1:0-3827 GCA_964537395.1 uncultured Elusimicrobia bacterium | reverse complement strand
CGTAACCAGACCGACATTGACGACCTTTGAAGCCCCTGTTACAATGAACCCGATGCGCATTTGCCTCATCACCCCCCCCTCGATCTTCCTGCTGGATGAACGGGTCTTCATGACCCTGGGCATCCTGCGGGTGGCCGCGGCCTTGGAGGGCGCCGGGCACGAGGTCGAGATGCTCGATCTCTCGGGAATCGAGAACTTCGAGGAGGTCATCCGCCTCCACGCGCAGACGAGCAAGGCCGACGTCTTCGGGCTGACCGCGACGACGCCACAGATGCCCGCCGCCTTCCGCGTGACCCAGGCTCTTCGGGCCGCCAAACCGTCCGCCAAGATAATCCTGGGCGGCCCCCACATCACCCTCATCAATGCGGCTTATAAAGGAGAGCTCTCGCGCAAGGCTCCCGGCCGCGCGGCCAAGGCCCTGGAGAAGATGCTCGCGACCTACGATGTCCTGGTCCCGGGCGACGGCGAGGAGGCAATCTTCGAGGCGATCAAGCCGGGCGCGCCGAAGATCGTCGACGGCGACGACCCCAAGACCGAGCTGTTCCTCACGAACCAGAAGCTCAATGAACTGCCGTTTCCGGCGCGGCATCTCGTGGACGCGAAGAGCTACCACTACTCGATCGACAATGTGCCCGCGATGAGCATGATCGCTCAGCTCGGCTGCCCGTTCGCCTGCGGCTTCTGCGGCGGCCGCGAGTCTCCGATGCTGCGCCGCGTGCGCACGCGCACCACCGAGAACGTGGTCAAGGAGCTCGTCCACCTTCACGATACCTACGGGACGATGGGCTTCATGCTTTACGACGACGAGCTCAACGTCAACCCGAAGCTGGTCGAGCTGATGAACGCGATCGCGGCCGAGCAGAAGAAGCGCGGCGTCGAATGGCGCTTGCGCGGGTTTATAAAATCACAGCTGTTTACAGATGCGCAGGCCGACGCGATGTACCGCGCCGGCTTCCGCTGGATCCTGACCGGATTCGAGTCCGGCTCGCCGAGAATACTCCAGAACATCAACAAGCGCGCGACCCGCGAGGAGAACACGCGCTGCGTGGAGATCGCCAAGCGCCACGGCCTGAAGGTGAAGGCGCTGATGTCCATCGGCCATCCCGGCGAGTCCGAGCAGACGATCCTGGAGACGCGCGACTGGCTGCTCGAGGCCAAGCCCGACGATTTCGACGTCACGATCATCACGACCTATCCCGGCACGCCCTACTACGACCGCGCGGTCCAGCATCCGACGCTGAAGAACGTCTGGGTCTATACCTATCCCGAAACGGGCGACCGATTGTACGGCTACGAAGTGGACTACACGATGGTCGCCGATTACTACAAGGGCGACCCCGACGGCGGCTACAAGGCCTACGTGTACACCGATCACCTGAGCGCTTTGAAGCTCGTGACCTTGCGCGACCAGGTCGAGCGCGAGGTACGCAAGACCCTCAACATCCCGTTCAACGCGGGACGCCCGGCCCAGCGCTTCGAGCATTCGATGGGCCAGTTGCCGGCGACGATCCTGCGCGCCACCTCGGACGCGACGGCACGGAGCTGAGGGTGCGCATCCTCCTGATCCCCGACCCGACCTCGCCCAACGGAGAAGACGCCTTCTGCCGTGAGATCGTCAAGCGCGCCCCCGCGCGCGGCCACTCGGCGGCGATGCAGATGGTTCCCAACGGGCCGAGGTCGGCGGTCACCGACATACTGAAGGCGCAGGGCTTCGCGGTCGACAGCGACGCCGTCATCATCAACAGCCTTCAGCCGGCGGCGCTCATCGCGGCGAAGGCCGCGGGAAAGCCCACCATCCTGCGCATGATCGAGTCCTACGCCGGAGCCTCTCCCGAATCGCTCGCCGAGGTCAAGGGCCTGGCGTCGGCCGCGACCTTGCTTCTGCTGCCAAGCCGTCACATGGCCGGCCTCGTCGCCGCCTGGGGCGTCCCGGTCGACCGCATGCGCGTCATCCCCTACGCGTACGACCAGATCTTCGCCCAGCAGATCGCGCTCGTGACCGTGCGCTCGTCGCGCGCGCGCGGATTCACCGTCGTCACCTCGGGCGTCATCGACGAGGCCTCGCTCCCCGGCTTTGAGACGGTGCTCTCCGGCGTCGCCCGCCTGCGCATGGATGTCCATGTCACCGTGATCGGCGACGGCCCGGCGCTGCCGGCCCTCAAGGAGCGCGCGCGGACCCTGATGCTCGACGACCGCGTGACCTTCCTCGGCGAGCTGCCGCACCCGAAGAAGATGGAGTACTTTCGCGCCGCGAAGGCGTTCGTCGAGCCCACGGGCCGGCAGGGCTTCCCATCCATGGCGCTCCACGCCCTGTCCGAAGGCTGCCCCGTGCTCGGCGTGCGCGCCGGCGCCCTGCCCGAGTTCATCCGCGACGGCGAGAACGGCCTGCTCTTCGCGCCGGGCGACGCCGCGGGCCTGGCCGAGCACATCATCACCTTGAACACGACGCCGGGGCTGTCCCTGCGCCTGATCGCCGAGGGCGTGCGCACCGTCGAGCGCCACTCGTGGGACGCCACCGCCGCCGCCGCGCTCGACGCCGTCGAGTCGCTCGAGGTCAAAGCTTTGTGATTTGCGCTCTCCTCGTCGATCCCGACGACAGCATCGACTTCCCCGGCAACGAGGCGGAGGTCCTCGGCCGCCCGCTCGCGGCCTATCCGTTGCTCGCGGCGAAGGGCTCCGAGCAGGCCCGCCGCCTGTACGCTCAGACGACGTCCCAGCCGGTGCGCCGGATCGCCGTCCAGCTGGGCGCTATCATCATCGATCCCCCTCCCGCGGCCGAGGACGGGCCACGCCCGACCGACACGGCACGCGTCCTCTCGGGCTATCGGCAGATCGTCGACGACCTAAAGTCGGAGAAAGGCGAGCTCGAGCTTCTCGTGCTCCTGTTCGCAAACACCGGCGCGGTCAACACCACGCTCATCGACGCGGGCGTGCAGGCGCTTCTCGACGACGCCAAGCTCGACTCCGCGGCGACGGTCTCGCCGTACGACCGCTGGAACCCGCGCCGCGCCTTCCGCGAGGCCGCGGACGGCCGTCTTGTCCCCTACGCCGAGTGCCTTCCGGAGGCCGGCACCCCATGGTTTCCCGACTGGGGCGCGGCGATCTTAAGACCGCGCGTCCTCGAGGCCCTGAAGCCCGACGCCGCCGACCTCTCCTGGCTCGGCGAGAAGATCCTTCCGCTCAAGCAGGTCGGCGGCGGCCCCGTCGACTACAGCTGGCAGGTGCCGAAGATGGAGTACTGGCTCAAGAAGCAGGGCGTGCGCGACTCGCCGCGCCCCGAGCCCCAGCTGAAGCTCGCCCCCGCCCCCAAGCCCGACCGGCGCTGATCAGCGGCGCGACGCCTCGATCCGGTCGCAGACGTGTGCTGCGAACGGCATCGCGCAGGTGAACCCCGGCGACACGGCGTTGAGCACGTGCATGGACCCGGCGTCGCCTTCGAGCACGAAGTCCATGACAAGCGTTTTCTTCTTCACATCCACCAGCTGTGCACGCATGCCGGGCTTGCCCCAACGACGATAATCAGAGGTTTTGACGCCTTCGGCGAGGACCCCGGCCAGGCCCACCATCACGCTCTTCGAATTCTTCTGGATCTCCTCCCACGCCAGGCGCCGGAAGTCGAACCCCGCACCAAGGAAAAGGCTCGCCTGACGCAAGGCGATCTCGACGAGCTCGGAGGCCGAGAACCCGTCAAACCCGCCGTAATTCTCGCGCCACAACCCCGGGATCGCGGTCGGGCCGATCTTCGCATGGCCGTCCACGGTCACCGTGAAGTGCACGCCCAAAAATGGGTTGCGGATGTCGGGCACGGGATAGATGTGCGCGCGGAA
>CAZIBN010000050.1:0-28576 GCA_964537395.1 uncultured Elusimicrobia bacterium | reverse complement strand
TGAAGCCCAGATCGAAGTGCATGCGCGCGGCCGCGCCCGCGATGTAGTGGGGGAGGACCTGGCGCGGATGGCAGGAGACGGCCTGCGCGCCGTCCGCCTCGGCGAGGGCCAGAAGCGCCAAGCGCTCTTCGACGACGCGTGTGGCGTTGATCCAGTCGCCGATCGCGTTGACCTCGGCGAGGGTGTAGGCGACCTCACAGGGCGCCGCCTTCCGCGCCCGCGCGAACAGACGGCGCGCGGAGGCGAAGTCGCCCGCGGCCTGGGCCCAGGCGCCCTTTTTGAATACGACATCGGCCCTCGCCATCGCGATCGAGAGGACGAGAGAGACCGTCGCCAGAGCCCCGGCGGCGAGGAGGAGGGGGCGAGGAAGGCCGACGGGGATTGCGGCGGTGGCGCTCAACGAGGCAAGAAGGCCCGCCGCGACAGCCGCGAACACGAGGACCTCGAGCGAGACCGGATTGAATTCCGTGTTCACCCAGAGCGCCAATATTGCGGCCGCCAGGGCCGCGGCCAAG
Organism: uncultured Elusimicrobia bacterium; assembly: GCA_964537395.1. Classification (GTDB taxonomy): domain Bacteria; phylum Elusimicrobiota; class Elusimicrobia; order UBA1565; family UBA9628; genus GWA2-66-18. Next base: position 28,061 of record CAZIBN010000050.1, on the reverse strand, counting down.
GTGCGCGTCGCCTCGGTCTCCAGGGCGCGGCGAGCGGTCTTGGCGAGAGAGAACAGGAGCCAGGCGTAGGCCGCCGCGCCCAGAAGCCCCAGGCCCGACAGGACCATGAGGAGATCGTTGTGCGGGTAGGCTTGATGATGCTCGGAGCCCATCACCGCCACGAACTTCTCGGTGCGCAGAAGCCGGAAGGCGTCCTCGAAGCCGTCGAGGCCCACGCCGAGCCACGGATTCTGAGCGAAGGCCGCCAGCGCCGTCTTCCAGACCTCGCGCCGCGCGATGTCGGCGACGGAGGCCCCGGGCCGCCAGGTCCACATCAGCGCCGCGCCGGCGGCCGCGAGCGCGATACCCAGAGATGGCCGCAGGGACTCGCCCGGCCGACGCCGACTCATGAGCCAGTAAGCGGCCGAGCCCACGCCGGCGGCGAGCAGGGCGGCGCGCGAGCCGCACGCGATGAGCCCGCCCGCGATGAGCAAGGACGCCGCCGCGGACGAAGGCCGCCGGTCGGTATCCGCTCGCCACAGGGAAAGAGGCCAGGACAGGGCCAGGAGCGCGCCGAGATCGACGGGACTTCCTAGGGTAGACACGGCGCGTCCGCCCGCCGGAAGGTTCTTAAGATGGAAGATCGGATCAAACCCGAACTTTTGAAGAACGCCGTAGCCGCCGACGAGAGCCGCCGAGCATATCAGCCACAGCGTCCGGTCCGCTTCCCGGCCGCGCGCGGAACGGGCCGAGAGCTGAACGACGGCCGCCAGAAGCGCCAGCCCCCAAAGGCCGTAGGCGTAGGAGTCGTAGCGCCCGCGAAGGCTCGACAAAGGGTCCGCGGACGCGGCGGCGGAAAGGCCCGCGGCGATAAGGCCCGCGACGAGGGGGAGGTCCAGATCGGTCTTGCCCGCGGCGAAGGCGCCCGGGCGCAGCGCCGCGCCCCAGGCGGCCAGGACGAGCGCCGCGTTCAGCGTCAGGAATTTAGCGAGCGTGAACTCGGCGATGAATACGCTCGACCAGGCCAAGGGGACCAGGACGACCATGAGGAGGAAGCCGGCGTCGACGGCGATGTTGGTGCGCTTCGTCATGGGAGCATATCCAACCACCGGTCGGCGGAGATCACCCATTGCACAGCACCAGCGCGGGAGGTCTTGCGACAGAGGCCTCCGGCATGGACGAGCTGGACGGCCGTAGGAACTCGGAGTTTGTCCTGGTAATAGGTCAGGGCGGGAGACAGAGCCGTATCCGATAGCTTGCACTCGATAAGGCAGATCGGGCGGTTTTTTTCCGTGAGGAGAAAGTCCACCTCCCGTTTTTCCTTGTCACGAACATAATGGAGCCCGATGTCACCCTCGCCCATGGCGCGCCACGTCTGCACCGCCTTATGGAGATGGAGGGCGACCATATTCTCGAACCGGAAGCTCTCCTGCGGCACCTCGACCCAATCGTAAAGATAAGCCTTGGATTCTTTTCTCAGGGTCCGGGCCAGCGAGCCTGTAAACGGCGCGATCCGGACCATGTAGAAGAATTGTTCGAGCAGGAGCAGCCAATCCCGGACCGTTTCGAAGGCGACGCCGACATCTTGCTTAAGTGAGTTGATGGACAGGGGGGCGCCGACCTTGTCCGGAACCAGATGCGAGAGCGTTTCCATAAGGGATATCTCCCGGATGTCGGCGGCGCTCCGGATGTCCTCTCGGACCAGAAGGCTTTTTCGTTCCTGGAACCAGGCGTTGTAGAAGCGGGTGTCGGCCTTGACGAACGGCTCGGGGAATCCGCTGAACCGGAACAGAGACTCGTAGGCAAGCGCCACGCCCGGCGAGGTCGGAGGCGGATCCTGGAGGCTCGCCTTGAACTGGGCCCACGAAGGCAGGCGCCCGGACAATTCGCCGACCGAGAGCGGGAAGAGGGGTGCCGCCATGTAGCGGCCCATAAGGCTGTCGCCGCCCTTCTTGAACAAGTCGAGCCTGCCGCTGCCGGTCACCAGAAATCGGAAGTCCTTCTGATAGCCGTCGTAAGCGCCTTTCAGGTAATTCTTCCAGCGGGCATATTTGTGGATCTCATCGAGCACGACAAGAAACGGCGCGCGCGCTTCCCGGTCAGCTTCTTCAAAAAAATAAGGATTCTTAAGTAGACGCTTCTGGTCCGTGATGATGTCCCAGTTGAAATAGAGGCTCTGGGAGAAGGTCTTCTGGAGTTGCCGAGCCAGGGTCGTCTTGCCCACCTGCCGGGGGCCGCTCAGGAAGGCCATTTTCCCGTGGGCCAGGACCCCTTCGAGGTAGGGGCTAAGGAGTCGCGGGAGCATGGCTAGAGTATAAGACCCAACTCTAAAAAAGTCAAGACTTTATTAGAGTTGGGTCTAGATATTGCCGTGCCGCTCAGGCCCGCGTCGCGACGGGGGAGAAGCGGTAGCCGACGCCGTGGACGGTCTGGATCAGGTCGGCGCAGGGGCCGACCTTGCGGCGCAGAGACTCGACGTGCTTGTCGAGCGTGCGGGTCTCGATGTTGCCCGGGTAGTTCCACACCGCGGCGAGGAGCTCCTCGCGCTTGAAGGCGCGGTCGGGATGCTTGAGCATGTGCGCGAGCAGGTCGAACTCGAGGCGGGTGAGCTCCACGGGCTTGCCGACCACGAGCGCCTGGCGGGAGACCAGCTTGAGCTCGATCGGGCCGCCGGACAGGACGGTGACGACCTCCTCGGGGGCGTCGCCGGCCCAGACCACACGGCGCAGCAAGGTGCGCACGCGCGCGAGGAAGATCGGCGGCTGGAAGGGGCGCGTGATCGCGTCGTCGGCGCCCGCGTCGAGGAAGGCCACGGTATCGCTCGTGCTCGCCTTGGGATCGACGCACAGGATCGGGAGGAGGCGCATGTCCGGCTGGGCGCGCAGGCTGCGGACGAAATCGGCGGCCCCGCCCTCGCTGCAGCACACGACGAGCATGTGGGGCTTGCCGGCGCGCAGAGCCGCCAGCGCGCCCTCCTTGCCCGCCAATTCCATGACCTGGTGGCCGCCGCCTTCCAGCAGGCCGACGAGCTGGGCCCGGAACTTGGCTTCGTCGGCGCCGACCGCGATCAGCATCGCATCAGCCTCCGAACACCGGGTATTCGCCGAAGACTTCCTTCAGCGCCTCGGTGACCTCGCCGACGGTGGCGTAGGCTTCGACGGACTCGAGGATGAGCGGCATGAGATTCGTTTCGGTTTTCGCGGCGGTCTTAAGACGCGCGAGGCAGGCCTGCACCTTGGCGTTGTCGCGCTCGCGCTTGAGCTTCTTGAGGCGGCGCACCTGCCCCTTCTCGACCGCGTGGTCGATTTTGAGGATGGGGGGCATCTTGCCGCCGGTCTCGTGGGTGTTGACGCCGACGATCTTGCGGCGCTTCGCGGCCTGATCGAGCTCGAAGCGGTAGGAGGTCTCCGCGATCTCACGGTGGAAGTAGCCCTTCTCGAGCGCGGGCACGACGCCGCCGAGCTCCTTGATGCGCGTCATCATCTCGACGGCGCGCTTCTCGATGTCCGCCGTGAGCGTCTCGAGATAGTAGGAGCCGCCGAACGGATCGGGGGTGTCGGTCACGCCCGTCTCGAGCGCCAGGATCTGCTGGGTGCGCAGGGCGAGCATCACGGCCTCGTCGGTGGGAAGGGCGAGCGCCTCATCGAAGGAGTTCGTGTGCAGGCTTTGCGTGCCGCCGAGCGCGGCCGCCATGGACTGATAGGCGACGCGGGCCAGGTTATTGAGCGGCTGCTGAGCCGTCAGGCTCACGCCCGCGGTCTGGCAATGCATCGGCAGCATCCAAGAAATTTCTTTCTTCGCCCCTAATTCGTCCTTCATGAGCTTCGCCCAGATGGAGCGCGCGGCGCGCAGCTTGGCGATCTCCTCGAAGAAATGGTTGTGCACGTCGAAGAAGAAGGACAGCTGAGAGGCGAAATCGTCGACGGGGAGGCCGCGCTTGATGAGGCGCTCGGCGTAGTCGCGGCCGTCGGCGAGCGTGAAGGCGAGCTCCTGCACCGCGTCGGCGCCGGCCTCGCGGATGTGGTAGCCGGAGATCGAGATCGGGTAGAAGCGCGGGACCTCCTTGACGCAGTACTCGATGAGGTCGAGCACGAGGCGCATCGACGGCTCCGGAGGATACAGATACTCGTTCTGCGCGATGTACTCCTTTAAAATATCGGTCTGGCAGGTGCCGCGCACCCGCGTCAGCGGCACGCCCTGCTTCTTGGCGAGCGCGATGTACATCGCGAAGATCACCGGAGCGGGCAGGTTGATCGTCATCGACGTGGACACCTTGCCGAGGTCGATGCCCGCGAACAAGGTCTCCATGTCCTCAAGGCTGTCCACGGCCACGCCCTCGCGGCCGACCTCGCCGAGCGAGCGCGGGTCGTCGGAGTCGAGGCCCATCAAGGTGGGCAGGTCGAACGCCGTCGACAGCCCCGTCTGGCCGTGCTCGAGCAGATACTTGAAGCGCTCGTTGGTGTCCTTGGCGGTCTTATGTCCGGCGAACATACGCATCGTCCACGGCGTCATTCTAAAACCGCCACTTTTGAGTCCCCTCGTAAACGGGAACTGGCCGGGGCGGCCGATCGACTCCGGCGACGGCGCGTCCGCAGGCCCGTACTCGCGCCTGACCGGGATGCCCGACAACGTCGTCGGATCCGCGACAGGCGCAACGGGCGGCTTCGTCTTTTCGGCGGCCCTGCTCACCTGCGCTCTCTCCTATTGATCTTGCTGCGGCGCTCGTCCATCTTACGCTGGCTCTCGCGCTGCTGCCGCTGCCGACGCTCGACGATTTCCTTCTTCTTCTCGCCGATCTTATCCTTCATCGCGGAGCGCTTCTCGAGGAACTTCTTGCGGTTCTCACGCATGCGCTCCATCATCTTCTTGCGCATCTCCCGGCGCTGATCCGGGGGAAGAGCTTTCCACTTCGCCTTGATCGCGGCGATGCGGCGGCCCTGGCCGCGCATCTGGGCGCGGTGCGCCACGAAGCGCTTGAGCTGGGCGGCGTGCGCGGGAGCCACACCTTTCTTGACCGAGGTCTCCTGGTTGGCGATAAGAAGCTCCGGCGGGCCGCCCTTGTCGTCCGACACCTCGACCTTGCCCTCGTCGAAGACGCCGACGTGGGTGTCGCTGTCGTCCACCTCGACGCCGAACTCCGTGCCGCGCACGGCGGCGACCGCGGTGGGCGTGCGCACGCGCAGGCGCTGCGTGCCGAGCTTCTGGATCTTGGCGAGGAGCGAGCCGATCGAGAGGAAGAACGACGACTCTCCCTTCGCGGTCTTCTCGAGCTTGAAATCGGAGTTCTCGCGCAAGGTGATCAGGCTGCCGCCGTCGAGCGCGATCTCGGCCGAGCCGCCCTCGGCGACGACGACGCGGTCGCCTTCCTCGAGAGGCATGCCCGCCTCGCCGGACACCTCGGGAGAGCCGTCCACCGAGTGGACCGTCACGTCGCCGGTCACGGCGGCGAGGCGCGCGTCCCAGCTCGCATCCTGAGCGCGCGCGGGAACGGCGGAAAGAAGCGAGAACGCGAGGAACGCGGCGAGGAAATGTCTCATGAGGTCAGCTCCACTTTGACGAACTGGTGTTTGCCCATCTTGAGGGTGAACGACGCGGGCGCGCTCACGGGCGCGTCCGCCGCCGCCTTGACGCCGTCGATCTGGACTCCGCCCTGCAGGATGAGGCGGCGCGCCTCCCCCAGGGACTTCGCGCTCCCGGACTGAACGATGATCTGCGCGAGAGGGAGGCCGGCCGCGACACGGACGACGCGCAGGTCCGTCGGAAGCTCCTTCTTGGAGAAGGTGGTCTCGAAATACGCGAGCGCCTCGTCGGCGGCCGCCTCGCCATGGTATTTTCCGACGAGCGTGCGCGCGAGCGCCTTCTTGGCCTTCATCGGATGCTCGGCCTTCACCGCGGCGAGGTCGGCCTCGGTGAGCAGCTCGTAATACTGCATCATGAGCTCGTCGGACACGCGCATGGTCTTGCCGAACATGTCATTGGGCGAATCGTTTAGGCCGATCGAGTTGCCGTAGGACTTCGACATCTTCTTCTCGCCGTCGAGGCCGACGAGGAGGGGGACGGTCAGCGCCACCTGCGCCTCCTGCCCCGCGTCCACCTGCATCTTGCGGCCCATCAGGAGGTTGGTGAGCTGGTCGTTGCCGCCGAGCTCCACGTCCGACTTCACGGCGACGGAATCGAAGCCCTGCATCAACGGGTACATGACCTCGAGCAAAGAGATGGGGGAGTTCTCGGCGATGCGCTTTTTAAAATCCTCGCGGGAGAGCACCTGCTGCACGGTGTGCCGCTTGAGCGTGTCGAGCAGCGAGTCGCGCATGAACGGCGTGAGCCACTCGGAGTTGAAGCGCAGCTCGGTCCGGGACTTATCGAGGATCTTGAACGCCTGCTCCTGGTAGGTCGCGGCGTTGGCCTTGACCTCGGCCGCGGTCAGGGTCGGCCGCGTCGAGTCGCGGCCCGACGGGTCGCCGACCATCGCCGTGAAATCGCCGATGATGAGCACGGCGGTATGTCCCAGATCCTGGAACTGGCGGAGCTTGGTGAGCACCACGCTGTGCCCCAGATGAAGATCGGAGGAGGTCGGGTCCACACCCAGCTTGACGCGCAGAACGCGTCCGGAGTTTAGTTTCTTCGTCAGCTCCTCGTCGCTGACAAGCGAGAGGGTGCCCCTTTTCAGCCGGGCAAGCGTATTTTGCTCCATGCTATGAGGAATATTACAACCTTAGCAGGCCCGCGTCCACCCTCAAACGGTCACAGGAAGTCGTAGGGGTCGGCGTCGAGGATGAGCTTGACGGATGAGACCAACGGGCAGGAGCGCGCGATGCGCAGGCCCTCCTCGACCGCCGTGGCGGGAAGCTTGATGAGGACATGGTCGCGGAACTTTCCGCGGACCTGACGCAGCAAGGCCGGGGCGGGGCCGACGACCTCGGCCGGCGCCGGCAGCGCGGCTCGGAGCGCATCGACGTAGGCTGTCGCGGCCTCGGTCAGCTTGGCTTCGTCGGCGCAGGCGAGGATCGCGCGGATAAGGCCGCCGGCAGGCGGATAGTTCAGCTCGACGCGGGCGGCGAGCTCGGCGTCGGCCCAGGCGGCGTAGTCGCCGTCGGCGGCGCCCTTGATCGCCTCGTGGTCCGGCGACAGCGTCTGCAGGAGCACCTCGCCGGGCTTGTCCGCGCGGCCGGCGCGGCCGGCGACCTGGGCGAGAAGCTGCATGGTGCGCTCCGCGGAGCGGAAGTCGGGCATGTGCAGCATCGTGTCCGCGTCCACCACGCCGACGAGCGTCACCTCGGGGAAGTGGAAGCTCTTGGCGACGAGCTTCGTGCCGACGAGGACGTCGGCCTTGCGCGCGCGGAACTGGTCGTAGACGCGCTCCTCAAGCTTGGCCTCCTTCGACACGGTGTCGCGGTCCATGCGCAGCACGCGCGCCCCGGGCAGGCGGCGCTTGACCTCGGCCGCCACGCGCTGGGTGCCGACGCCGCCCGTGCGCATGGCCGGCTCGCCGCACGCGCCGCACTTTTCCGGCGGCGGCCATTTCTTGCCGCAGTGATGGCAGATAAGCACAAAGCCGCCTTCAGCTTTTTCGTGAGTGATTTTTGCCACGCCGCAGTCCACGCAGCGATCGATCCAGCGGCACTTGCCGCAGGTCGTCAGCGTCGAGAATCCCCGGCGGTTGACTAGCAGAATGGACTGCTCACCTCGTCGAAGACGCTCGGCCATTTTCTCGAGAAGCTCTTCCGATAAAACCTCTCCGAACCGTCCCGGAGGCAGGGTCGTGACGGGCGCTCGGGGAACCGAGGAGACGCGGTCGGGCATCGCCAGCAGCTCGGCCTGCCCGCTGCGCGCCATGCTCCAGGCCTCGATGCTCGGCGTCGCCGAGCCCAGGACGACGAGCGCGCCGAACGCCTTCGCGCGCTCGATGGCGACCTCGCGCGCATGATAGAACGGAGAATTCGAATCCTGCTTGAATGACTCGTCCTGCTCCTCATCGAGCACCGCAAGGCGCAGGTCTTTGTACGGGAGCAGGCACGCGGACCGCGCGCCGACCACCACCTTGACGTCGCCGCGAGAGATCGCCAGCCACGCCCGGCGCCGCTCGCGCGGCGTGAGGCCCGAGTGCCACAGCGCGACCGGCACGCCCAGCGAGGCCGCGAACTCGTCGAAGAACGGGCGCGTCAGCGAGATCTCCGGCAACAGGAACATCGCCTGGCCGCCGTCCTTGATCGCGCGGCGGATCAGGCGAAGGTAAACCTCGGTCTTGCCCGAGGCGGGGACGCCGAAGATCAGGGTCGTCGCGTGTTTCTTCGAATCGAGCAGGGACTCCAGCCGTTCGAGCGCGCCGGCCTGGCCGGGCGTCAAGGTGAAGGCCGGCGCCGCGATCGCGCGCGCAGGCAAAGCGAAAACCTCGACATGCTCGTCGAGGGATTTGACGAAAGGGGGGACCAGCGCCTTCAGCGCCTCGCCGATGGGAGCACCGAAGCGCCGCGCCATGAAGCGCGCGCACTCCACGCCCTCGGCGCTGAGGGCGGGCCGGGGATCGACGAGCGAATCAACGAGCTTGAGCGGCCTCTGCGGCTCGCCCTCGAAGACGGAGAGTACGACGCCGACGGCCTTGCGCGGCCCGAACGGCGCACGCACGCGCGAGCCCACGCAAACGGCCATGCCGTCCGGCACGCGATAGTGGTACCCCTTGGGAAGGGGCACCGGAAAGGCGATTTCGGCGATCTTCATTGGAAACTTATCCCCAGCGTTTCCAACGTTGAAAGTGCTGGGGATAACTTGGACGGGAATGCCGGCCTTGACCTGAAAATACTGCAAATACCGGTAAGCCTGACACCTTTCACCTGATTACGCGGGCCGCTTATTTCAGCGCGGTGAAGACGAAGTGCGGGGGCATGTTGCGCACCTCGAACTGGGTGTCCACCTTTGAGAAATAATCCGGGAGCATGGGGATCAGATGCGTGGTCACCTGGTAGGCGACGAAGCGTCCGCCGGGGTTGAGGAGCGACGAGGTCTTCGTGAGCAGCTCGTGGCGGCCGCGCCCGGAGAAGAACGCGAAGGGCACGCCGGAGACGATGACGTCCGCGCCGTCGTGCCCGTGCTTGGCGAGGATCTTATCGATCTCGCGGACGTCGCCGTGGATGGTCGTCATGCGCGGGTCGGAGATATTCTTAAGCTCCGCGTAGAGGTCCGCGTTGAACTCGATGGCGAGGAGCTTCGCGTCGGGGCGCATCTTCTCGAGGATGCGGCGCGTCATGACGCCGCGCGCGGCGCCGTACTCGACGATGACCTTCGCATGCTCGAGGTCCATCGCCTTGACCGTGCGGTTGACGAGGAAGCGGCTCGAGGGCGTGACCGCGGCCACGGCCGGGTCGTCCATGAACACCTTCACGTAGCCCATGAACTTCGAGTCGGAGACCGAATTGCGCTTGGAGTCGTTGATGACCTCGTCGAGCTTGCTCATGCCCTTCTTGATCTGGCCGCCGATGAGGGCGCCGAGGTTGTCGAGGACGTCACGGTCGGATTTCACGGCGCGGGGATCGGGCTTGCTCATTTGGACAACTCCTTCTTGAGATTTTTCATGTCGGCCCAGACATCGGGCTTTAAAATCGGATTGCGCAGCAGCGCCGCGGGATGGAACGTCGGCAAAAGCTTGATCGCAGGCAGGCCGCCGCCCGGCTCGTAGGTCCGCCACTGGCCGCGGAGCTTCGTGATCGGGGTCAGGTCGCCGAGCAGGGCCCGGGCGGGCACCGCGCCCAGGGTCACGATCACCTTCGGCTTGATCGCGCGGATCTGCGCCTCGAGCCAGCCGCGGCAGGCGTCCATCTCGTCGGCCGTGGGTGGGCGGTCGTTGCCGCGGCTCTCGGGATCGGAGGGATTCTTCATCGGATGGCACTTCACGATGTTGGCGATGTAGACCGTCTCACGGTCAAGGCCGATCGCCGCCATGATCTTGTCGAGAAGCTGTCCCGAGCGGCCGATGAAGGGCTTGCCCTCGTGGTCTTCCTTGAAGCCCGGGCCCTCGCCGATGAACATCACCTCGGCCTTCGCGCTGCCGTAGCCCGGCACCGCCTGGATGCGCTGCGCGCCGAGGGGGCACGCGCGGCACGCGTCGATCTGCACGGCAAGCGCATCGATCGTGCCCGTCTTCACCGCGGTCGCTTTCGCGGGCACGGTGGCCTTCGCCGGAGCGGGGGCTTTCGCGGGCGCTGACGACCATTCGGAGGCGTCAGACAAAGAGACGCGACGCCGAAGCGCCTTCGTGAGGTCCTTCAATTCGTCAAGCTCGGCGCTCATTGAGTAGTCTCGTGATCTCGGCGACGACGATCTTCGCGACGCGCGCCTTCGGCCCCGGGGGCAGACGGCGCGTGAAATCCTTTGCGACCAACGTCGCGGCGATGCGGCCCGACGCGAGCGAGGCGGGCCCGTTGGCGACGACCAGGTCGAGCCCCTTGCGCACGAGCTTGCCGCGCGCGTGAGCCGTCGCATGGCGCGTTTCGAGAGCGAACCCGACGAAGATCTGTCCCGGGCGGCGTTTCGCGGCGGCGTCCTTGATGATATCGGGATTGGGAATCAAGGTCAAGTTTACCGACGAGGCCGAGCGCTTGATCTTGTGCGCGGCGGTCCTTGCGACTCGCCAATCGGAGACGGCGGCCGCGCCGATGATCACCGCGGCGCCGCGTGAGCGGCGCAGCGTTTCTTTCCGCATCTCGAGCGCCGTCACTATCTTGACGATGTGGATGCCGGGCGGCGGTTCCAATTCCGTTGGTCCTGATATGACCGTGACCTTCGCACCAGCCGCCTTCGCGGCGGCCGCGAGCGCGAAGCCCATCGCCCCGCTCGAGGCGTTCGTCAGGTAGCGGACGGGGTCCAGGAATTCCCGGGTCGGCCCCGAGGTGATGAGGACGGTACGGCCTCTCAAATTCACTTGAGGATGGAGCGCACGATCTCGTCGGGCTCGACGAGGCGGCCGAACCCGATCTTGCCGCTGGCGAGCTCTCCCTTGTCGGGGCCGAGCTGGCGGTAGCCGTAGGTCTTGAGGCGCGCGAGGTTCGCCTGCGTCGCCGGGTGCTCCCACATCTCCGCGTCCATCGCCGGGGCGACGACGACAGGCGCCTTCGTCGAGAGGACGAGGGTGTCGAGCAGGCCCGCGGCGCGGCCCTGCGCCAGCCGCGCGATGAAGTCCGCGGTCGCGGGCGCGATCAGCACGAGATCGGCCCAGCTGGCGAGCGACAGGTGCGCCATCTCCCACAGCGCGGGATCGAACATGGCCTGTGCGACGGGATGCTTCGACACCGTCGCGAGCGAGAGCGGCGAGACGAACTGCGCCGCGGAAGGCGTCAGCACGCAGCGGACCTCGATGCCCTTCTTGACGAGGCCCCGGACGATGAGGGGGGCCTTGTACGCCGCGATGCTGCCGGTCACACCCAGCAGAACGCGGCGCACGGACTTCGCCACGGTCTACTCCGCCTTCTTGGCGGGCTCTTCGCCCTGGGTGGCCGCGGCCTTCTTCAGGTCCTTCCAGTCCACCTTGCCGCCGAGCACTTCGCGCACGGCGAGATCGAGCAGCTCCGCGGGAGTCAGATGGCGGTTCTCTTCGCGCTTCTTGAGCTCCTTGACCCAGATCGCGGCCATGGGGATCGCGGTGTACTTGCCGCGGGGGAAGTTGAGGATCATCTCTTCGGTGGTCTTATACGGCTGGGCGTCCTTGGCGACTTCCTTCTTGGCCATGTTGCAGTTCTCCTTAAGCGAGCGCGGGCACGAGGTGCGACGGGTCGAGCCGGGACGTCTTGAGCGTCTCGGCAGTGAGGATGCACGAAATCTGGTCGACGGCCTTCTCAAGCGTGTCGTTGACGACGACATAATCGTAATCCTTGGCGGCGGCGAGCTCGCCGCGGCTGTTGGCGAGACGCTTGACCACGGCCTCGGACGCGTCGCGGCGTCCGGCGAGGCGCGCCTTCAGCGCGTCCATCGAGGGTGGAAGCACGAACACGAGTATGGCCGCCGGGTGCTTGCGGCGGATGGACATGGCACCCTGCACATCGATGGCCATGATGACGTTGAGGCCCTTCTTGATCTGATCCTCGACGAAGCCGCGCGGCGTGCCGTAATACTCGTCGTGGACCATCGCCCACTCGAGCAGCTCGTTGCGCTGGATACGGCGCTTGAACTCCTCGCGGTTCAGGAAGAAATAGTGCTTGCCGTTTTTTTCACCGGGGCGCGGCAGCCGCGTGGTGCAGGAGGTGGAGTACTTGAGATCCTTGCGGCGCGCAAGGAGCTTGCGGCAGATGGTGGTCTTGCCGGCGCCGGACGGCGCAGAGATGATGAGGAGGGCTCCCTTTCTCATGTAGTCGGCTATTCTAGCCAATTATTAAGGGAAGCACAAGCCAAGGAAGCGTCAACCGTCAAATTCCTTCGGAATTTGACGGCGGTGCCAGACCTTGCCGATTCCCGAAGGGAATCGAAAGGTCTGGCACCGTACATCACCCAATATCCTATTATGAGCGCATGAGCCTAGCAAAAGCCTACGCCGCGATGAGCCCCACCACGCCCCTTCAGCCCTGGACGTTCGACCGCCGCGAGCCCGGAGACAAGGACGTGCGCATCGAGGTCGCCTTTTGCGGCATCTGCCATTCCGACCTGCACACCGTCCGCAACGAGTGGGGCCCCGCGGCCTTTCCCATCGTGCCGGGCCATGAGATCGCAGGGCGAGTGATCGCGGTCGGCAAAAAGGTCCGCGGTTTCAAGGCCGGCGACCTCGCGGGTGTGGGCTGCATGGTGAACTCGTGCCGCAAGTGCGAGAACTGCCGGGACGGGCTCGAGCAGCATTGCTCAGGCGGGCTCTCGTTCACTTATAACAGCCTCGACAAGGACGGCACGCCGACGCAGGGCGGATACTCTTCGCACATCGTCGTCGATGAGAGCTTCGTGCTGAGGCTCGGGGCGGGGCAGCCGCTCGAGCGCGTGGCTCCGCTGCTGTGCGCGGGCATCACGACGTACTCGCCGCTCAAGCGCTTCGGCACGAAGAAGGGCTCGCGCGTCGGCGTGCTCGGCCTCGGCGGCCTGGGGCACATGGGTGTGAAGCTCGCGGCGGCGATGGGGGCGGAGGTCGTGGTGCTCAGCGGCTCGGCGGCGAAGAAGGCGGACGCCCAGCGCCTCGGGGCGCACGACTTCGTGCTGACCTCGGACGCGGCCGCGATGGCGAAGAACGCAGGCCGGCTCGACCTGATCGTGGACACCGTCTCCGGGACGCACGATATCGGCGCGGCGCTCGGGCTCCTCAAAACGGCCGGCACGCTCGCACTCGTCGGCGCGTCGCCCAAGCCGCTCGAGCTTCCGGCGTTCCCGCTCATCATCGGACGGCGCGCCGTCGCCGGCTCCTTGATCGGCGGCATCGCCGAGACACAGGAGATGCTCGACTTCTGCGCGAAGAGGAAGGTCTTCGCGGACGTCGAGGTGATCGCGCCGCGCGAGATCAACACCGCCTACGAGCGCCTCGAGAAGGGCGACGTGCGCTACCGGTTCTCCATCGACCTCTCGAAGCTGTAGCAAGTTGGTGTCAGGCCTACCGGTACTTACAGTATTTGAGTGCTCCAGATCACGAATACTGTAAGTACCGGTAGGCCTGACACCAAAGGTCGCTAAATTGTAGAATCGAAAACATGGAAGACAACCAAGCTCCGCTCCAAGTCGAGATCGATGAGGCCGTCGCGCGCGGCCTCTACACCAACCTCGCCCTGATCACGCACAGCGAGACCGAGTTCCTGCTCGATTTCCTGTTCCTCCAGCCGCAGACGCCGAAGACCAAGGTCCTGACCCGGATCATCTCCTCTCCCGTGCACGCCAAACGCCTGCTGTGGGCGCTCAAGGACAACATCGACAAATACGAGGCGCGCCACGGCGCGATCAACGCGGGGCAGGCCCCGGCCGAGCCGCGCGCGGGCGTCTATCAGTGAGCCGTAAGGTCCAGGCGCCCCGCGCATATCTGGTCTGCGTCGGCAGCGAGTTGCTCGCCGGGCAGCTGAACACGCATCAGCCGTGGCTGTCGGTGCGCCTGCGCCGCGCCGGCTTCGACGTCGTCGGAGAAGCGTCCATGCCGGACTCCGTCGCCGTGATCAAGACGGCCCTGTGCCGCGCGCTCGACGCCTCCGACGCGGTCATCGTGTGCGGCGGGCTCGGCCCGACGTTCGACGACGTGACGCGCGAGGCCGCCGCCGCCGCGCTCGGCCGCAAGATCAGCTTCAAGCCGAAGTTGTGGAAGGTCATCCTCCAGCGCTTCGCGCGCTATCATGTCGCCGTCCCCGACGAGAACAAGCGCCAGGCCGAGGTCATCGCCGGCGCGGCGGTGCTCGACAATGAGTCGGGCTCCGCGCCCGGCCAGCGCCTGGAGTTCCGCTGGAAGGACGGACGCCCGCGCTCTATCATCCTCCTGCCCGGCCCGTTCTCCGAGATGTCGCCCATCTTCGAGCGCGCCCTGCCCCGGCTCGCCAAGCGCCACGCGCGCGGGTCAGCCTCCGCCTCGTTCTCCCTGCGCCTCGTCGGCGTGTCCGAGTCCGTCGCCGATGAGAAGCTCGACGCGGTCCGCGCCCGCTTTCCCGCCGCCTCGTTCACCATCCTCGCCTCCGGCGGCGAGGTGTCCTTTCACGCGACGGTCCGGGCCGCCCAAAAAACCGCAGCGAAAAAGGAATCAGCCGCCCTGCGTGCCGCGACCCTGTCCGCGGTCGGGCATTGGTCCTACGGCGAGGGGGACGCGACGCTCGAGTCCACGGTGGGCCTGCGCCTGAAGAAGAAGCGCCTGACCGTGGCCGTCGCGGAATCGTGCACCGGCGGGATGCTGGGCGCCCGCCTGACCACGGTTCCGGGCTCCTCGGCCTGGTTCCAGGGCGGAGTCATCGCATACGACGACTCGGTCAAGACCAGATTGCTCGGAGTGAGCGCCGCGCTGATCAGGAAGCACGGCGCCGTGTCGGCCGAATGCGCCGAGGCCATGGCGCGCGGCGCGCGCAAGGCGGCCGGCGCGGACATCGGCGTCTCGATCACCGGCGTCGCGGGGCCGGGCGGCGGGACGAAGGCGAAGCCGGTCGGATTGGTCCATATCTCAGTCTACGGCCCAGGCGCCGCGCTGCGCGCGCGGCGCCATGATATACACGGCCCGCGCGAGGCCGTGCGCGCCCGCGCCGCCGGCGCCGCGCTCGCCCTACTAAAGGAGGCCCTCGATGCCCGCGCGTGATCCCCTCCCCGGAATGGACCCCGATGAGCTGCTGAGGACCGTCGTGGGAAGCGCGCCGATCGTGCTCTTCGCGCTCGACCCCGACGGCGTATTCACCTTGTCCGAAGGCCGCGGGCTCGACGCGCTCCGCCTCAAGCCCGGAGAGCTCGTCGGCAAATCCGTTTTCGACACGTACAAGGCCTACCCCCTGATCCTCGATGCCTGCCGCCGCGCGCTGAAGGGCGAGACGCTCACGCAGATCGTGCCCGTCCAGGGCCTCGCCTTCGAGACGCGCTACGCGCCCCAGCTCGACTGGGGGGGCAAGGTGACCGGCGTGCTCGGCGTCGCCACCGACGTGACCGAGGCCTACCGCAGCAACCTGTCCAAGGTCGAATTCCTCTCCGTGATCTCGCACGAGCTGCGCACGCCGCTGAGCAGCGCCACGGGCTGGGCCTGGATGCTGCGCGAAGGCGAGTTGACTCCCGAAGAGGCCGAGAAGGCCCACGAGATCGTGCTCCGCAACCTCGAGGACATGAAGCGTCTCATCCAGGAGCTGCGCGACGCCTCGCACGCCGCGACGGGGAAGCTGACCCTCAAGATCAAGACCTGCGACCTGGCCGCCTCCGTGCGCTCGGCCGCGAAGGCGCTCGTCCACGCGGCTCGGGCGAAGGAGCAGACCTTCGAGATCTCCGCGCCCTCCTTGAAAGGCGCCGCGGATAAAACGCGCGTGCGCCAGATCGCCTGGATCCTCCTGTCGAACGCGGTCAAGTACGCGCCCAAGGGCACGACCATCGGCGCGCGCCTCGAACGCCAGGGAGACGAGGCCGTGCTGAGCGTCTCGGACAAAGGCCCGGGCCTGCCTCCGTCGCTGCGCAGCCATTACCTCGACCTCACGCCCATCCCGGCCGCCGACCTGCCGCCGCGCGGGCGGGGCTTCGGGCTCGGGCTGACCATCGCCCACCGCCTCGTGGAGATGCACGGAGGGAGCATCGCCTACTCCGATGACCCCGCCGGCGACACCATCTTCACCGTCCGACTGCCCCTGGTCCCCGCCAACCATCGGCCATAACGGATTCGAAGTTATCCCCAGCGCTTCCAACGTTGAAAGTCCTGGGGATAATCTCGAGCCCTCGCGCTGCACGATACTAAGGTTGTCGGGTGGTCTCTGAGCCTCACTTGATAGGGGTGGGGAGATTCCCGAAGGGAGCGGGCGCGCGGTCGCCCGGCCCGCAGGGATTCTCCCCACCCGTGCCACGATGAAGCCGTGATCGAGGACCACCCGGCAGACGGGCGTCCGCAACAGGCTTGACGGTTTCGTCGAGGTTTCGTAAGATACCTTCAATATGATAACGAAAGAGAATAAAATCGAGATGTTCAAGAAGCATGGTAAGGGCGAAAAGGATTCCGGCTCCACGTCGGTTCAGATCGCGCTCATCACGGAGCGGATCAAGCACCTCTCCACCCACCTCAAGGCCTCCAAGAAGGACTACGCCACCCAGCGCGGACTTCTGATGCTCGTCGGCCAGCGCCGTCGCCTTCTGTCCTACCTGAAGAAGCGCGACCTGACGGGCTACAACACCATCCTGAAGCAGCTGGAACTGAGGAAATAAACCATGGCTTTCAACCAAAAGATCAGCCTGCAGGAAACTGTGGGCGGCAAGACCATTACATTGCAGACCGGCACCCTCGCCAAGCAGGCGGGCGGCGCCGTCACCGTGCACCTTGAAGGCACCATCGTGTTCACGGCGGCCACGGTCCAGAAGAACCCGAAGGACGTCATGTTCGTTCCGCTGACCTCCGACTACCGCGAGCGCGCGTACGCGACCGGCCGCGTCCCCGGCGGCTTCTTCAAGCGCGAGATGCGCCCCCGCGACAAGGAGACCTTGACGTCGCGCCTCATCGACCGCCCGATCCGCCCGCTGTTCCCCGAAGGCTGGAACTTCGAGACCTCGGTGCAGTCGATCGTCGTGCAGTGCGACATGAAGAACGACGCGGACGTCCTCGGCATCACCGGCGCCTCGGCGGCGCTCATGCTGTCCGACGCCCCGTGGAACGGCCCCGTCGGCGGCCTGCGCATCTGCCGCGTCAACGGCGCGTTCATCATCTTCCCGACGTGGGAAGAGCGCGCGCTCGCGGACCTCGAGCTCATCGTCGCGGGCAAGAAGGACGCCCTCCTGATGGTCGAAGGCTCGGCCCAGGAAGTCTCTGAAGAAGTGTTCGCCGAAGCGCTCGATCTCGCCCAGAAGGAGATCAACAAGCTCTGCGACCTCCAGATGAAGCTTCTCGCGCAGTCCGAGGCCTCGGGCCGCAAGATCGCGAAGAAGTACCCGAAGGCGCTCGAGATTCCCGCCGCCGTCACGGCGCTCGTCAAGCAGAAGTGCGAGGAAGGCATCAAGAACGCCCTTCGCGCCAAGCTCGACAAGCACGGCCTGGACGGCAAGGTCGACGCGCTCAAGGACGCGGTCAAGAAGGAGCTCGACGAGAAAAAGGCCGATCCGGCTTATCTCGACGGCTCCAAGTGGGTCGGCAAGATCATCGAGGACATCCTCTACACCGAGTCGCGCGCCCTCACGCTCGACGCGAAGCAGCGCCCGGACGGTCGCGGCTTCGAAGAAATCCGCCCCATCGAGATCATGATGAAGCCCTTCGAGCGCCTCCACGGCTCGGTGGTCTTCCAGCGCGGCCAGACGCAGGCGTTCTGCAGCACCACGCTCGGCACCCCGGGCGACATGCAGATCATGGACGTCATAGAAGGGGAATATAAGGAGCGCTTCATGCTCCATTACAACTTCCCGTCCTTCTCCGTCGGTGAGGTCCGCCCGGAGCGCGGACCCGGCCGCCGTGAGATCGGTCACGGCGCGCTCGCGCGCCGCAGCCTCGCCGCCCTGCTTCCTCCGGTCGACGAGTTCCCGTACACGCTGCGCATCGTCAGCGAGATCTGGGAGTCTAACGGCTCCAGCTCGATGGCCTCCATCTGCGGCGGCTCCTTGTCCCTGTTCGACGCCGGCGTGCCCATGAAGGCCGCCTGCGCCGGCATCGCGATGGGCCTCGTCCTCGAGGGCGGCAAGTACGCCGTCCTCACCGACATCGCCGGCATCGAAGACCACAACGGCGACATGGACTTCAAGGTCGCCGGGTCCCGCAACGGCATCACCGGCTTCCAGATGGACATGAAGATCGAGGGCCTTTCCATCTCGATCATGAAGGAAGCGCTGGCCCAGGCCAAGCGCGGCCGCCTGTTCATCCTCGACAAGATGGACGCGATCCTCCCCGAGCCCCGCAAGGAGCTTCCCGAGTTCGCGCCCCGCTTGTACCGCATCAAGATCCCCTCGGATAAGATCGGAGCCCTCATCGGCCCCGGCGGCAAGAACATCCGCCGCATCCAGGAGACCTACGGCGTCAACATCGACGTCGAGGACGACGGCAGCGTGTTCGTCGCCGGAACCGATCCCATCGGCTGCGACCAGGCGAAGGCCGAAGTCGAAGCTCTCACGCTCGAGGCCGAGATCGGCAAGATCTACAAGGGGCATGTCGTCTCCATCAAGGAGTTCGGCGCGTTCGTGGAGATCTTCCCGGGCAAGGAAGGCCTGCTCCACATCTCTCAGATCGACGTCAAGCGCATCGCTCGCGTCGAAGAGGTCCTGAAGATCGGCGACGAGGTCGATGTGAAGGTCCTCGAGATCGATTCCGACGGCAAGATCCGGCTCTCCCGCAAGGCCGTCTTGGCCCCGGGTTCCGAGAACGACTCTCCCGGCCCTCGCCGGGACGGGCCGCCTCGCGAGTCGGCCGGACGCGGCGGTGATCGCGGCCGCGGCGGCGATCGTGGTGGACGGCGCTAAGGAACATTTAATAAGTTAGCCCATGGCCAAGAAGACGCAGCCGGCGAACGGGAACGGAGCGGACGGTCCGCTCAAGACTCTTAAGTCCGTCTACGACTTCATGATCCAGAACGGCCTCGACTCCGTCGAGATCGTCGAGGACGGCGCGACCGTCAAGCTCGTCCGCCGCAAGGCGAACGTGCAGCAGGTCGCGGTGCCGGTGCCGGTCGCGATGGGGGGGACTCACGCCCCCATCGCGGCCGCCCAGCACCATACCGCGCCCGCGGCGCAGCATGCCGCGCCTCCCGCTCCCGCGGGAACCGCGGTCAAATCGCCGATGATGGGGATCTTCTACCGTGCCCCGTCGCCGTCGAGCCCGCCTTTCTGCAAGGAAGGCGAAGTGGTCAAGCCCGGGCACGTCATCTGCATGATCGAGGCCATGAAGGTCTTCAACGAGATCAAGGCCGAGTATCCGTGCACGATCGTGAAGTACCTCGTCGAGAACGGCAAGCCGGTCAAGTCCGGCCAAGACCTCATCATCGTCGCGCGGTAAGGCATCGCAACTGTTTCCGGAAACAGTTGATCCCTCCTCAGTTCTTTCGCCTGCTCCTCCGCCTTGACGTGCCCTCGCCATCCGGTTAAACTCGGACTGTGGCCATGACCGAGTCCGAGAAGCTCGAGGCGGCGATCGCGGCTCAGGAAACGCTGCGTCCCACGCTCGGAGACGCGGTCGTTGACCTGACCGTCGCCGCGTTGCGCGCGAAGCTCGCGAGCCTCGACGCGCCGGCCGACGCGGCGCAGCGCAAGCTCGTCACCATCCTCTTCGCCGATGTGTCCGGCTTCACGGCCATGTCCGAGACGATGGACGCCGAGGAGGTGCGCGACACGATGAACGCGCTCTGGGAGAAGCTCGACGCGGCGATCCTCAAGCACGGCGGCCGCATCGACAAGCACATCGGCGACGCGCTGATGGCGATCTTCGGCGTCCCCGCCGCGAAGGAGGACGACCCCGAGCGAGCGGTGCTCGCTGCGCTCGCGCTCCAAGCCGAGCTCAAGGCCTTCGCGGAGCAAAGCGGCCGGGATCTCAAGATGCGCATCGGCGTGAACACGGGCAACGCCCTGCTCGGCGCCGTCGGCAGCAACGCCGAGTTCACGGCGATGGGCGACGCCGTCAACCTCGCCTCCCGGCTCGAGCACGCGGCTCCCATCGGCGGCATCCTGATCTCCCACGGCACCTACCTGCATGTTCGCGGCGTTTTCACCGTCGAAGCCCAGAAGCCGATCGAGGTCAAGGGCAAGAAGGAGATGATCCAGACCTACATCGTCGCGCGCGCCAAGCCCCGCGCGTTCCGCATCGGCACGCGGGGCCTCGACATCGAGACGAAGATGGTCGGCCGGGACGCCGAGCTCAAGCAGCTGCAGGAGGGCATGGAAGCCTCGTTCGAGGACTGCGAAACGCAGATGACGACGGTCGTCGGCGACGCCGGGATGGGGAAGTCGCGCCTCCTTTTCGAGTTCACGCAGTGGTTCGACCTTCATCCCAAGCAGTTCTGGTACTTCGCCGGTCGCGCGTCGCCCGGAACGGCCGACTCGCCCTTCGGCCTGCTCCGGGACGTGATCTCCCAGCGCTTTCAGATCGCCGACGGCGACGCGACGGCCGATGTCCGCGCGAAATTTGAGCGCGGCGCCGCCGAGTTCTTCAAGGACGATCCTAGGGCGGCCGAAAAATCACACTACATCGGGCGGCTGCTCGGCTTCGACTTCGACGGAAGCCCCCATGTCGCGGCCCTGGCGTCGAATCCGACTTTGCTCCGCGAGCGTGGGACCGAGTCGCTCATCGAGCTCTTGCGCGCGGCGGAGAAAGCCAGCCCCATCCTGCTGCTGCTTGAGGACGTGCACTGGGCGGATGACGCGTCGCTCGACTTCGTCGCGAGCCTTCTGGCGCGGGAGAAAGTCCTGCGCCTGTTCATTCTCGCCCTGTCGCGCCCGACGCTGTACGAGCGCCGCCCATCGTGGGGCGAGGGGCAGACGGGCCACCGGAAGATCGCCCTGACGCAGCTGTCCAAGCGCGACAGCCGGCGACTCGTCGACGACATCCTCTCGAAGGTGGAAGCCCTGCCGGAGTCGCTGCGCGATATGGTCGTCAGCGGCTCAGAGGGAAATCCTTTCTACGTCGAGGAACTGATCCGGATGCTGATGGAGGACGGCGTCATCGACCGCTCGAGCGAGCGCTGGCGGGTCAACGCGGAGCGCCTCGCCGAGGCGAAGGTGCCCGCGACCTTGGTCGGCGTGCTGCAGGCGCGCCTCGACAGCCTCGCCGCGGCGGAGAAGGAGGTGCTCCAGTGCGCCTCGGTGATCGGCCGCATCTTCTGGGACGACGGCGTCGGCCGTATGTTCCCCGCGGTGAGCGGAGAACTGATGGAGAAGCTGCGCGGCAAGGACATGGTCTTTCGCCGCGAAAACTCGGCCTTCCTGGGGATCAACGAGTTCATCTTCAAGCACGCCTTGCTTCGCGACGTCGCTTACGAGAGCGTGCTCAAGAAGCAGCGCCGAGAGTATCACGCGGTCGCGGCGCGCTGGCTCGCCGAGCGTGCCGGAGAGCGCGCGGACGAATTCGCTTCCCAGATCGCGCGCCATCACGAGCTGGCGGGGGAAACCGATAAGGCCGCGACGCTCCTGCGCCGCGCGGCCCGCGGCTCGTACCGTCGCGGCGGCATCGCCGAAGCCGTCGAGGCGATCCTGAAAGCCGTTTCGCTCGAGCCGCCTGAATCGCCAAGCCGCGCCTCGGCGCTGATCGAGGCCGGGCGATTGCTCTGCCAAGCGTCGAAATTCGCGCAGGGGCTGGAGTGCGCCCACGAGAGCCGGAGGATCAGCGAGAAGGCCGGAGACGAGAGGGGCGTGCTCGAGGCGATGAACGCCACCTGCCACGCCCACCGTCTAAAAGGAGACCCCGGAGAACTCTCGAAGGCTTCGGCGGAATTCCGCGCGACGGCCGAGCGCTTCGGAGACGCGAAGCTCATCGCGCACGCTTTGCTCATGTCCGGCGCCGCCGCGCACGACGAGCGCGACCGAGAACGGGCCGTCGACCTCCTCGGGAAGAGCCTCGTCATCTACGAGTCGCTCTCGGAGCACGGCGACCTCGCCTATTGCCACAATATGCTGGGGGTCGCCAACAGCAGCGGCGAGAATTGGGCGGCGGCGCGGCCGCACTATGTGGCGTCCGCCGAGCATTTCGCCGCGGCCGGCGACACAATCAACCAGATGCTCAGCCTCGGCAACCTGGCGTTCGTCATGAGCAATCTGGGCGAGCGGGACAAGGCCCGGGAGATGCTCATGACGACCGCCGCGTTCCAGCGCGACAACGGCCTCCGGCGGCACCTCCAAGGCACGCTGGACTCGCTCGCCGGTATCAACGAGCTCGACGGCGACGAGGCCGCGGCCCGGCAGCTCTACGTGGAGGCCGCCATGATCTGCATCGAATTGGGCGCGGGCGCGGCCGGCCTGCTGAGCAAGGTCGCGGGATTGGGCCGCCTTCTGGCGCGGACCGGCGCGCACGAGAGCGCCCTGCCGATGATCGCCTGCGTGCTCACGCACCCGGCGACGAATCCGGAAGGTATGGCGCGGGCGAAGGCCGCGCGCGCCGCCCTCGAGGCCGTCCTCGGAGCGGAGCGGGTCGACAAAAAAGTCGCGGAAGGCCCGCCCGCCGACGTCTTCGCGTTCGCGCGCGAGCAACTCGCCGCCCTGCGCTGAGCCTGCCGACCACCCCTGGATAATCCCTAAAAAACCGCTATAATTCGCTTCCATGGCAATCAACCGATACCGTTCGGCCGCGAAGGCGACTAAGGGAACCAAGCGCAAGGATATCCTGCCGTCCGCGATCCGCTGGGTCGCGTTTTTTCTCGGCGCCGTCTATCTCGGCTGGGCCCTCGCCTTTCCCCAATATTCCGGCGCGATCGGGCAGGGGATCTCCGAATTCCTGTTCAAGCGCTTCGGCGTCGGCGCCTACCTTCTGCCCGTCTTCCTGTTCAACGGATTATTGCAGCATGTCTTGCGAGGCAAATCGTCGGGCTGGATGGTCACAAGCCTCGCCTCCTTCGGCGGCCTGCTCGCGGGCACGGCGCTGTCGACGCAGATCGGCGGCTGGATGGGCATGGACGCGACGCTCTCGGGAGGCACCTGGGGCGCCGTATTCTTCGGCGCGCTCACCTCGGCCATGGGTGCAGTCGGCGCGTTCCTGATGGCGCTCGGCGGCCTGCTGTTCTCGCTGCAGGTGTGCTTTGAGATCCGCTGGTCCGCCGTGGCGCAGACGATGGCGAAGCTTCTCGCCGAGGATTACTCGGAGTGGACGAAGGCCCGCGCGGAGATGAAGGCGCTCAAAGGCAAGGCGCCGAGCCAGGCCGAGGCCGTCAAGGCGAAGTCGAAGGACACGAAAACCACGGAGCTTCCGAAGACCAAGCCCGCCCCTGAATCGCTACCCGTGCCCAAGGCCGTGGACACGCGCGAGATCAAGCCCATGAACGGCGCGCCCAAGCTCGTCGTGGACAAGGACGCCAAGATGAAGGCCGTCGAGGGCGAACGCGTGGCGCCCGCGCCGCCGTCCGCGGCCTACAAGGACTACAAGCTTCCTTCGCTCGATCTTCTTTCTCTGCCCTCCGACGCGCGCAAGCGCGGCAAGCCGACCGAGGAGGAGATCGCGTCGGCCGTCGCCGACCTTGAGCGCACGCTCAAGAGCTTCGGCATCGACGCGCACGTCTCCGGCTACTCGCCGGGTCCCGTGATCACGCGCTACGAGATCTCGCCCGCGCCCGGCGTCAAGGTCTCCTCGATCACCGTGCTCGAGAACGACATCGCTCTCGCGATGCGCGCCAAGGGCATCCGCATCGTGGCCCCGATCCCCGGCAAGGCCGCCGTCGGCATCGAGATCCCCAACCCGCGCCAGGCCGCCGTCGTCCTGCGCGAGATATTACAAAGCGAAGCGATTCCGGCCTCGGCTCCATTGCTCTCCTTCGGCCTCGGGCTTTCCGCGTCGGGAGAACCGGTCGCGGCCGACATCGCGAAGATGCCCCACGTCCTCGTCGCCGGCGCCACCGGCTCGGGGAAATCGGTTCTGATCCACTCGATGGTCATGTCGATCCTCTTCCGCGCACGCCCCGACGAGGTCAAGTTCGTCATGATCGACCCCAAGCGCACCGAGCTCACGTTTTACGAAGGCATCCCGCACCTCTTCGACCCGATGGTCGAGCCCGCGCGCGTGTCCGTCATCACGAACCCGAAGGACGCGGCGAAGGCGCTCAAGGCCCTGCTCGCGCTCATGGACAAGCGCTACGAACGGCTCCAGCTCCACGGCCAGCGCAACATCGAGGGCTACAACGCGATGGCCGACAAGAAGGGCCTGCCGAGAGAGTTCTACGTCGTCGTCATCATCGACGAGCTCGCCGACCTGATGCTGATCGCCGGCGACATCGTCGAGGACGCGATCCAGCGCCTGACGCAGATGGCGCGCGCGGTCGGGATCCACATGGTGCTCGCGACGCAACGGCCGAGCGTCGACGTCATCACCGGAGTCATCAAGGCCAACCTGCCTTCGCGCATCGCGCTGCAGGTGATCTCGAAGATCGACTCGAAGGTCATCCTCGACGGGTCCGGAGCGGAAAGCCTGCAGGGCAAGGGTGACCTCCTGTACCTGTCGAGCGGCGCGCAGAAGCCGGAGCGTTGCCAGGGAGCCTTCGTCTCGGAAGAGGAGATCCGCGGGCTCGTGGACTATCTCAAGACGCAGGGCAAGCCGGACTATCCGATGCTCGAGACGATGGCGGTCAAAGGCGGCGCGGCCGCCGATCTGTCGCAGTTCGGGGTGGAGCCGCTGGAGTTCTCGCAGGCATTAAAATTGATTATTGAGCGGCGCCGAATTTCGCAGGACCTGCTCAAGTCCCAGTTCGGATCTTCCGCGCGGGCCACGAATATTCTCTCGGCGCTCGAGGTCAAAGAGTTCATTCATAAGCCCGAAGGCACCAACCGCTGGGAGATCCACTACGACATCATCGAGGATTACATGAAGCTGCATTTCCCGCAGGTGCCGATCGAACGGAAAGATGATTAATGGGTAACCTTCTGGGCGCCGTGCTGCTCGTTCTGACGGCTTCGGCGTATGCGAAGCCGGCGAAAACGACGGCCAAGGCGGCGGCGAAAGTAGCCATCTCCTCCGCCGCTGCAGGAACGGAATTAACGGCGTACGCGCCGTCGACGGCGCCCATAACGATCAACCTCATCTCTCTCCGCTTCGCGGAGACTGACGCGAAGATCAACACCTTAAAAGCCTCGTTTCGACAATCGGTACGGATGGAGGGATCCGACGTCGTGCAGACCGTGGAGGGGGATGTGGTGTTTAGAAAGCCGGATCTTCTGCGGCTGACTCATCGCATTCCTGAGCCGCAGACCGTCGTGAGCGACGGGACATACCTTTGGGTGTACCGCAATTCGACCAACCAGGTGATCCAATCCCGCCTGGAAACCTGGCGCAAGTCCGAGCCTTTGGCCCAGGGCCTGCTCGATTTTGGCAAGTCCGCGGACATGCTCTCGCGATACGCGACCGAGATCACGACGGTCTCCGCGGCCGGCGCCGACGGGCACCGCACGTTCACCTTGACGCTGACGCCCAAGGCGGCGGACAAAAAAGGCGCGGACTCCGACTTCACCTTGACCCTCAAGGCCAGCACCAAGGATTTCTTTCCCGGCGACGCGACCCTCAAGGTCGGCCGCGCGGTGATCCGCTCGCGATTCGAGGACGTGCGCCTCAACCCTGAGCTGTCCGCGGAGACGTTCAAATTCACGCCGCCCGCCGACGCCGATCTTTTCAAATCTCCGGAGCCGAAATGAGCCTCGACAAAGAGCCCGATCCCCTTCGCCGCATCCCGACCAAGCACACGACCGCCCTGCGCGCGGAGATCGGGCCGATCCTGCGCGCCGCGCGCCTCAAGCGCGGTCAGTCGCTCGAGGCCGTGGCCCAGCAGACGCGCATCTCCAAGCGCTTTCTCGAGGCGCTCGAGGAGAACCGCTTCGAGCAGTTCCCGGCCGTCGTGTACCTGCGAGGATTCTTGAAGGGGTACTGCGAACATCTCGATGTGAACTTCGAAGAGATTTGGAATATGTTGAATGCCGTGCCGGCGACGGATTCAGCCGCAACGGCGGCTGAATCCCCCGTCGCCGGAGTAAATACGACGGCTGACGCGGCGACGCCTCATGCGACGGCGGCGGCGCATGTCAAGCCGGCGAGCGCGCCGGCGGTGAAGACGGCGCCTCCGGCGCACGGTCATGCGCCTGCGGCGCATGGAGGAGGGCATCAGCAGGGCTCGGGAGCGACCGGCGCGATCGTGTTGGCCGTGGCGCTTGCCATCGGCCTGGGCGTGTATCTGTTCAAGGATAGCAGCAAGGAGGCCGCCGCGCCCGTTCAGACGGCCCCCGCCGCGCTCCAGCCGATGCCGCGCGCCATCGAGCCGAAGCTCGTCGTGCGCCTCAAGGCCGACGCCTGGCTGCGCGTGTCGGTGGATGGGCAGATCGTGTTCGAAGGGCGCGCCCCGCGCGACGCCGTGCAGGAGTGGAAGCCGGCCAAATTCGTCGATCTGCGCACGACCGAGCCGGCCGCGCTCGACCTGAACCTGAACGGCCAGCAGGTGACGCTCGGCCCCCCTGGCCCGGATGGCCAGTACCGCATCGAGATCCCCTAAAGGCATGTCCCTTCCCAACCGCCTGACGATGCTGCGCATCGTTCTGGCGGCCGCGGTATTCGGCGCGCTGATGACCGATGAGCCCGGCTGGCATTCCGCGGCCTTCGTCATGTTCGTGGTCGCCATCATCACGGATTGGCTCGACGGCTGGCTCGCGCGGCGCATGAAGGCCGTCAGCCCGTTCGGCAAGGTCGCCGACCCGATCGCGGATAAGATACTCGTCCTCGGGACCTTGATCGCGCTGATCCGCACGAAGGAGCTCGAGATCCCGCTGTGGGCCGTGTTTCTCATCGTCATGCGCGAGCTCGTCATCGGCGGCGTGCGCGTGATCGCGGGCGCGCAGGGCAAGGTGCTGGCGGCGGACAAGTGGGGGAAGATTAAAACCGCCGTCCAGCTCGTCGCGATCATGGGCATGATCGGCGTCGTGGTGCTGCGCGACCGGGGCCTCGCCGAGCCCTGGATGATCAAGTCCGTGTACCCGCTGACGGTGCTGTGCGCGGTCCTCGCCCTCTCCAGCCTCGCCTCCTACCTGCTGCAGTACCGGGCGATGCTCGAAAAATCCTGGGAATGACCGGATGACGCTCGAACGCGCGTCCCTGTGGTTGGCGACCGGGCTGGGGATAAGCTATATTGCCCCGACGGGTCGCGGCCGGAAGTGGACGGGCGCCGGTTTCCTGGGGACGGTCGAGGGGCTTCTGCTCTGGCCCCTGCTCCCCGAGGCTCCCGGGGCGTATGCGGCAGTCGTCGCCGTGTCGGTCGCGGCAGCATGCTGGATCTGCGGAAGCGCCGGGCGTACGCTGAAAACGCACGACGATCCGCGCATCGTGCTCGACGAGATCGTGGGCTTCTGGGTCGCGGCCGCGTGGCTGCCCAGGACCTGGACGGCGGCCCTGCTGGCCTTCGTGCTGTTTCGTTTTTTCGATTCGGTGAAGCTGCCTCCGTACAAGTGGCTGGAACGGATCCCGGGAGGCACCGGGATCGTGATGGATGACGTCGGCGCCGGGATCGTCGCGAACCTGCTCGCACGCTTTATCTTAGGCTAAAATAGGTGTCAGGCTTACCGGTATTTGCAGTATTTGGCTCAAACAATGCAAATACCGGTAAGCCTGACACCAAAATGTACGGGAGAATGATCTGAAGTCCACGAGGACCGCGTTGTTCGGAGTGCTGGCCGCCCTGCTCGGGCTGGCTCTCCCTGCCGCCGCCCAGACGCCGCCGCCGCAGACGAACCCGTGGGCCCTGCCCGCCGTCGCGACCGCGCCGGTCATCGCCACACCCGTCCTCTCGCTCGGCTCTCCGCTGTCCGTCTCCGGCGGCCCGTTGGTCCCCGCCGAGGTCCTGTTTTTT
>CAZIBN010000049.1:0-28651 GCA_964537395.1 uncultured Elusimicrobia bacterium | reverse complement strand
GAGGCCGTCATATTGACCTTGACCGAGGTGACGCCCGCGACCGCCTTGACCGCGTTCTCCGCCTCAAGCTGCATCATGCCCTTGAAAGGACAGGCGGGGGTGGTGAGCACGTAGTCGAAGCTCACCACCCCCCCTTCCACGACGAGGTTCTGCACCATGCCGAGCGTCACGATATCCTTGTGAAGATCCGGCTCGATGCACGTCGACAGCGCCTTCAGAATCTCGTCTTTGCTGGGCATATAAAACCTCTTACATCAGGAACAGCATCTCACGGTACTTCGGAACCGGCCACGAAGCGGCCGGCATCAGAAGCTCGAGCCCATCGACTTCGACGCGGATCTTGTCGAAGCAAGGTTTTACCTTGTCACAGTACGCGAAAGCCTTATCCTCGACATCGGTCACGGCATCGGCCTTGGCGAGCGCGAGCTTGAGCTCATCGACGGCGATGAGCGCGCGCTCCACCTTCTCCGAGACCGAGCGCAGCAACGACGCCTGAGCCGGCGCGTTGATGCCGTTGGACGACAACGAGGTCAGCGTCTTTGACAGCTCGCTCTGGTACTCGATGGCGCTCGGAACGAAGAGCGTCGTCGCCATCTCGGTGATGAGCTTGGCCTCGATGTCGATGTCCTTCGCGTACTTCTCGAGCAGGATGTGGTAGCGCGAGTGCGCCTCTTCCTCGGTCAGCACGCCGAGCTTGGCGAACAGCGCGACGGACTTCTTGAGCGCGAAGCCCTTAAGCGCCGCGGGCGTCGTCGTCTCGTTGGGCAGGCCGCGCTTCTTGGCCTCGACGACCCACTCGGCCGAGTAGTTGTTGCCCTCGAAGCAGACGGCCTTCGAGTCGGTGTAGTACTGGCGCAGGACGGTCGTGACGGCTTCCTTCAGGGTCTTGCCCTTCTTGAGCGCCGCGTCGATCTCCTTTTTCGTGGCGATCAGCTGGCCCGCGACGATGGTGTTAAGCGTCGACATCGGGATGGCGTTATTCGCCGAGGCGCCGACCGCGCGGAACTCGAACTTGTTGCCGGTGAAAGCGAAGGGCGAGGTGCGGTTGCGGTCGGTGTTGTCCTTGATCACCGCCGGAATCTGGTCGATCCCGAGCGAGATCCACTGCGGATCGGTGCCCTTCGTCACGGCTCCCTTCTCGAGGTCGTTGAGGACCTTCGTGAGCTGAGCGCCGAGGAAGATGGACATGATCGCGGGAGGCGCCTCATTGGCGCCCAAGCGGTGGTCGTTTCCAGAGGAAGCAATCGCCGCACGAAGAAGAAGCCCGTGCGTATGCACGGCCTTGATGATCGAAACCAGGATCGTCAAGAACTGGAGGTTCTCGTGAGGCGTGGCGCCGGGCGAAAGAAGATTTTTACCCGTATCAGTGCCGAGAGACCAGTTGTTGTGCTTACCCGACCCGTTGACGCCCGCGAAAGGCTTCTCGTAGGTCAGGGCGGCGAGGCCGTGGCGCTCCGCGACCCGCTTCATGATGTCCATGACGAGCTGGTTGTGGTCGACGGCGACGTTCGCCTCTTCGTAGACGGGGGCGCACTCGAACTGATGAGGCGCGACCTCGTTGTGACGGGTCTTCAGCGGGATGCCGAGCTTGAAGCACTCGCTCTCGAAGTCCACCATGAAGGCGAGCACGCGGTCCTTGATCGCGCCGAAGTAATGGTCCTCGAGCTGCTGGCCCTTGGGGGAAGCGGCTCCGAACAACGTACGCCCGGCCAAGAGAAGGTCGGGGCGCGCGTCGTAGTACTCCTTGTCGATCAGGAAGTATTCCTGCTCGGCGCCGAGGGTCGCGAAGACCTTCTTCGCGTCGCTCTGGAACAGCGACAGGATGCCGAGCGCGGCGTTGTTGAGCACGGTGATCGAGCGCAGGAGCGGCGTCTTCGTGTCAAGCGCGTGCCCGGTATACGAGACGAAGCAGGTGGGGATGCACAAGGTCGAGCCGTTCTCGCTCTCGAGGATGAAGGCGGGCGACGTCGGATCCCACGCCGTGTAGCCGCGCGCTTCGAACGTCACACGCAGGCCGCCCGACGGGAACGAGGACGCGTCCGGCTCGGCCTGGGTGAGCATGGCCCCGGTGAAGTTCTCCATGACCTTGCCGTTGCCGGTCGGGTCGATGAAGGCGTCGTGCTTCTCGGCGGTGGCCCCGGTCAGCGGCTGGAACCAGTGGCAATAATGGGTCGCGCCCTTCTGGATGGCCCACGTCTTCATCGCGGAGGCGACGGCGTTGGCGCAATCAAGATCCAGACGCTCACCCTTGGCGGCGGCTTCCTGAACCTTGCGGAAGGTCTCCTTCGGCAGGAGAAGCTTCATGGTCTCAAGGCCGAACACGTTGCAGCCGTAGTAGTCGGAGATCTTGGGGCGGGCGGGGGCGGCGGTGCGGGACGTCTTCTTGGCGGTCATAGAATGTACGGCTCCGTGGCTTCTGGGGGTCATCTTCCCTCCATTTAATTTTAACAACGCGACGGTCTATCCCGGGGCAGCTTATATCGCCGCCTTCGGGCCTCCTCCGTCGAGAATTATCTTATTAATCTTGCCCCAGGCAAGTCCATAGCGGCGATGCCCCATCCTGGGCCTAAAATATCTGTAGAATCGAAGGATGTACATCTTCGGGCATTCCGGACTGACGCTCGCGGCCGCCCGCGCCCTCGACCGCGAGGCGGACCCGCGCTGGGCCGTCCTTCTGGCGCTGGCTCCCGACCTGATCGATAAGCCGGTCAGGCTTCTGCTCCCGTCTCTCGTCAACCACAGCACCCGCGGCTTCGGGCACACTTTGCTCTTTTCGCTGGTCGTCCTGGCAGCGCTTCTCGCCTGGAAGCGCCGGCCGAAGCCCGCGCTCGTGCTGTGGGCCTGCTACGCCGGCCATTTCCTGTGCGACAGCATGTGGCGAGAGGACAACCCCGTCATCCTGCTCTGGCCGCTTCTCGGCGATTTTCCCCGCCCCGTGCGGGGACCTTTTCTCAGCGGGATCATGCTGTGGGTCGTCGTGACCGAGGTCGCCGGGCTGATCTACCTCGTCAGGCTCGCGCGATTCCACGGCCTGTTCGAGCGCTCGCGGCTAACGGCCTTCCTGAAGACCGGGCGCCTGGCTTAGCCCGGCCGGAAGGTCGCCAGCGCCCGCTCGAGCGCATGGCGATTCTTGTCGAACTTGCCGCGGACCGCGCGCATTTCAACGACGAAGAACGCGTCCGCCGTGCGGAAGACCCGGCCTTCGACGCGCATGGGGACCGGGACCGCGCCCTGGTGCATCGGCGTGGGGCCGCCGTGCTCGTAGTCGCGGGAGAAGGGCTTGGACTCGGCCGGCGTCGCCGCGTCATCGGGGAACAGCGCCTTCGTCGGCGCCAGCATCTTCTCCCCGGCCTTGCGCGACAGGCGCGTCACCGTCAGCACCGCGCCGAGCGCGATACCCTCGTCCTGGGGCTGGGCGTCACCGATGAACTCGGTCGTCACAACCGGCTTGCCTGCTGGGGCGGAGTCAGGATCGCGCGGCCAGTCCTTGGGCGCCTCCAGGGAAAATCCGGCCGCATCGCGATAGACCTCGTAGCTCGGAGCTTTCTGGCAACCGGCGACGAGGACGAGCGCGGCCAGGAGCATCGGTCGTTTCATCCCCGAAGTATAGAGGCAAACATAGCCGGGGTCAAGCCATCTACTTGAGGTAATCTTCGAGGCCGCGGAGGCGGAAGTCGGCGTCGCGCTGCGCCTTCGGCGCGGACAGGACGATCTTCATGTTCCCGTCCTTCTCGTTCCAGATCGAGGTGCCGCCCAGGGCGTTCTTGTCGGCGTACTCGAAGGTCAGGGTGAACGGCGCGGTCTTGCCGGAGGCCCGGCGCTTGGCCACGCAGCGCGCGAGGAGGTCGAAGAAGGCCCCGTCGCCGTAGGCGGAGATCAGCGGCGCCCAGTGCTCGTCGGCGACCACGAGCTTGAACCCGGCGGGCCAGGACGGGTCGAGGGTCATCTCGGAGAGGCGCTCGCGGCCCATCGAGGTCATGCGCGCGGCGAGGGCGCGCTCGCCCACGGTGAAGTCCGCCATCGCCTCGCGCTTGGCGGACACGACGCCGCGCGACATCTTCTCACGCTTACGCGAGTCAAGTTGATTAAAGGAGCGGGCGATCATCTCGACGCCCAGGTCCCCGGCCTTGCGGCCATGGTCCACGGTGAGGCGGTCGAGCTCCTCGGCGGCGAGCATGAGCTGGATCGTCGCGAGGTTCAGCTCGCGGCGCAGGAGGTCCGCGGCCCAGGAGGTCATCTCGGCGACCGCGCGAGCGGCGGCGCCCCGGAACTCCCCGCTCAAGGCCGTCGAGATCTCCGCGCCGAGCCTCTGGGTGATGAACGCGCGCATCTGCTCGGCGGTGGCCCCCGCGGGCGGCAGGAGGCCCTCGAGGTTCGCGCCGAAGCGCGCGCGCAGGGCATCGGCGGCCGCCGGCGGCAAAGAGCCGAACACGGCGGTCGTGATCTGGCCGCGATCGTAGGTGCCCGATGCGACAAGCTGGTCGATCGAAGGCGCCAGCCGGCGGTCGAGCTCCGAGGTCAGGCGCTGCTGGCCCATCTCGATGAGGCGGCCGGCCACCATCTCGGAGGTGACGGCTCCAGGGGGCAGGCCAAGGGAGTCCCCCGCCCGGCGCAGAAGCCACGGCTCGACATCCCCCGCCCTGACCGGCGCCAGCGGCGAGAGCCGGCTGTTCATGGCGCTCATCGCGGCCATGACCACGGCGGCGTTGGTCTGGATCGTGATGGACTTATCCAGAATGGGGATCTGGAGCACCTGGTTCTTCGACAACGCCTCGAGCAGGGCATGGCGGCCCGCGGCGACGGCGATGGCGTTCCAGGACTCCTGGTCGCCGATCAGGCGCAGGAGCTCGACGGCGTGCGCGGCGTCGGTGTGGATCAGGTCGAGCAGCTCCGCGCGCGCGGCGCCGTCGCGCAGGCGAGCAAGCACGGCGTCCATGCCCGGGCCCAGCGCGCTCAGGATCGTCTGGCGAAGCCTGGCATCGAGCGCCGAGCCGGCCGGCACGACGCGCAGCAACGCGTCGCTGAGCAGGCGCCTCTGCACATCGGTGAGCGGCAAGGTCCCCATGCGCTCGATGAGCGCCGTCGCGGCCTCCGGGCCCAGGCGGGAGAGCGACATCGACAGCGCGTTGAGGCCCGCGTCGATCTGTGCGGCGGCCGCGCCCGTGTCCACGAGGCGCGCGAGGGCGACCGCGCGGTCGGCCGCCTCGACGCCGTCGGCGATCGCGGTCGTGACGACGCGCGTCGCCTCGGGCAGGAAGGGGCGCAGAGGCTGTCCTTTGGTCTCGTACTCGCCGCCGAAAAGATGGTCCACGGTGAGGCGCGAATCGCCGCGTCCGCGCTTGGCGTCGAGGCTGATGGAGACGCCCAGGATCACCGCGTTCGAATCGAGCTCGGCGTTGCCGTACTTGATACGGTCACGCTCGTACGCGAGATAGGCCTGCGTGCGGTCGTTGAGCTGGGCGTCCAGCTGGAGACGCGCCTTCTGGCGGTCGAACTCGATCCCGTCTCCGCGCTCGCGGCTGTACTGCGCGCGCACGGCCACGGGCACACGATGGAAGCTCGTCATCAGGGCGGCCTCGCCCTGGGTCACGGTCGTATCGCGATTATAGCGCTGGCCGACGGAGACGCTGAACTTCGTGTCGTCCATGCCGGGGACCCGGCCCCAGAGCCCCGTCGTCCAATGGGGCGCGTTCTCGAGATTGAAGCCGGGCTTCACGGTCCCCGTGTTGATGAGCTCCTGATAGACGCGGTTGCCGATCGGCGAGATGTTCTGCATGGCGCCCCCGAACACGCCGAGGAACAGCTCTTCGCCGGGCAGGCGGATGCGGAAGCCGATCGACTCGTCGAAAGCCTGGTTCGGCGCGAGATGCATCATCTTCGTCAAGCTCGTCACGCTCCAGGCGATGTCCACCGGGCCGCCGAGGTGATAGGCGCGGCCCATCTGCGCCAGAAGGCTCGAGATCACGAGGCCCTGCGCACGGTAAGCGTCGTCATAGGTCAGGCTCGAGCGGATCGAATCGATCTCGCGCTGCGGCACGCCGAGAGAGCCGGCGAGGTCGGCCATGCGGCCGATCCGCGGATCGGGCCCGTCGTTGAAGAAGCGCGCCTTCATGTCCACATAGGCGACCTGCGCGTGGACGCGGTAGTCCACCCAGGAGCCCGGGTCGCTCTCCCACTTCTTGGTCAGGTTGGCGTACGGGCTCGGCGCGATGAGGTTCGTGCGCCCGTCCACGCCGAGCTGCCCGACCTCGACGCTGAGGCCCGTCTTCGGGTTCGTCACCGTCACCGAGCGCACGGTCTCGTTGCGCACGCGCGCGTCGAAGACGAGCTGGTCGCCGGCCTTCGCCTGCGACGGATCGAGCGCGGCGGTCCCGTCGAAGATGCCGTCGAGCACGGCGCGCGCGCGGGTGAAATCCTCGGCCGTCATCGGCTTGCCGTCGGCGCGCTGGATGTCGACGCCGATGGGCACAGCGAGGCCGCGCGACTTGAGCGCCGCCTCCCGCGCCTCCACGAGCCTTTGGCCATCCGGGGTCAGGAAGCCCTTCGCGTCGACGAAGGCCGGCCAGTCCTTGGGGCGGATCAGGCGGATGAGATCGAGACGGCGAAGGCGCGTGCGCTCGCCCTCGTTAAGGTCGTCGCGCAGCTGAGTCTTACGCTCGGGCGACATGGCCATGTACGTGTCGAGCGGGATGCCCCAGCGCTCCAGAACATCGGCCGTCAGCGGCGCCGAGATCGCCCGTGGCGGGAGCGGAACGGGAACGCCGATCGGCTCCGGGACGGCGGCGGAGGCGCTGAGAACCAATAATAGGAAGGCGGCATACATGTAACGCTATTATAGCAACGTGAATGGTTTCTAACCTGGGCCTGTCGGACCGGAACGGCTAGGCCCCGCGCGCTCTTGACTCGGACCGTTTCTCGTCGTATACTGTATATACGACCTTTTTAGTCGGGTTTAAAGAGCCGAAGGAGACGCCATGCTGACCATCACGCCGCAGGCCGCCGCGAAGATCACCGATTTCCTCAAGACCGAGGAGACCG
Source organism: uncultured Elusimicrobia bacterium (assembly GCA_964537395.1). GTDB lineage: Bacteria > Elusimicrobiota > Elusimicrobia > UBA1565 > UBA9628 > GWA2-66-18. Next base: position 21,613 of record CAZIBN010000049.1, on the reverse strand, counting down.
CGCAGGGCAAATCCCTCCGGCTCAGCGTCGCCGAGTCCGGCTGCGCCGGCTACGAGTACCGCATCGGCTTTGACAACGCGAAGCCCGCCGACAAGATCCTCCCCCAGGCCGGCTTCGACGTCATCGTGGACGCCGATAGCCTCAAGTTCATCGCCGACGCGACGATCGACTACTCCGAGGACGAGACCAGCTCCGGCTTCAAGATCAAGAACCCGCAGGAGAAGGGCTCCTGCGGCTGCGGCAAGTCGAAGCAGTTCTAAATCTCGATCATGATCACCTTGACCGAGCGCGCCGCCAAGAAGATCCAGGCCATGGCCTCCAAGAAAGGCCTTCAGCCTGTCCTGCGCGTAAAGGTGGGGTCGGGCGGCTGCTCAGGCATGAGCTACGAGTTCGTCGTCTCCGATGAGATCGCCGCGGGCGACCTCGTGCACGAGGCGTTCGGCGCGAAGACCGTCGTGGACCCCAAGGCCGACTTCTTCATCGGCGGCTCCCAGGTGGACTACGAGGAAAGCCTCATGAAGTCCGGCTTCACGGTCAAAAACCCGCAGGCCACCTCGTCCTGCTCCTGCGGCAAGTCCTTCTCGACTTGATCGTCCGCGAAGCGCTGCCCGGCGACGACGCCCGGATCGGAGAGCTCCTCGTCGACGCCTTCCTCACGGTCTACGCCCGGAAGATGCCCGAGGTCGTTTACGACGACGCCCGGAAGAACGACCTGCGCGACGTCGCGACGAAGCGCGGCCGCGCCGTCGTGCTCGCCGCCGAGATCGACGGGCAGGTCGTCGGCACCGTCGCGATCTTCCGCCCGGGCGCTGAGGGCTCCGAGGCGTGGCTCCCCAATTCAGCCGATCTGCGGCATCTCGCCGTGGACCCGGCGATGCACGGCAAAGGCGTCTCCAAACCGCTGCTCGACCGCGCCGAGGCCATCGCGCGCGACGAGTGGAAGGTCGACGCCATCTGCCTTCATGTCCGAAAGGGAGCCGAGGGCGTCGCGCGCCTCTACCAGAGCCGGGGCTTCAAGCGCGAGCCGTCCGGCGACATGGTCAAGCCCACCGTGACGCTCGAAGCGTACGTCCTGCGCTACAGGTTGTAGCGGAAAATTAAGATACAATCGCGCCGATGCAGCGACCCGCCTCGAAACCAGCGCTGAACCGCGCGCTCCTATTGTCGACGTCCTTTATTTGCGGCGCCAACATCATGGTCCAGGAACTGCTGGGCTTTCGCATCCTAGCGCCGTACTTCGGCTACTCCATCTACGTCTGGGGCAACCTCCTCGGACTCATCCTCGGCGCTCTGGCCATCGGCTACTATATCGGCGGCAAGCTGGCCGACCGCCGGCCTGAGACGAGCGTGCTGTACTCGGCGATCCTGGCGGCTTCGGCGTATATGTGCGCGATGCTTTTCGTCTACCAAGGAATCATGGCGCGTCTGCTGAACCTTGGCCCCGTCTGGGGCTCATTCGCGTCCACCATCGTGCTCTATGGCCCCCCCATGATCCTGCTCAGCATGGTTTCGCCCTTCGTCATCAAGCTGCTGGCGCAGGACCGGCCTGTCGGAGTGGTCTCCGGCGAGGTCTACGGTATTTCCACCCTGGGAAGCCTGTTCGGCGTGTTTCTCACGGCATTCTGGCTCATTCCAGTTTTCGGCGCCCACAAGACCATGACCAGCAGCGCGATCGCAGGACTCCTTCTGGCTTTGGCTGGCCTGGCCCGTAGCCGGGGAACCGCGCTCGCCTGCCTTGCCTTGATGGCGGTCGCCTGGAGTTCGGGTCGGACGATAGCGCCAGGGACGCTCTACGAGAAGGACTCGGCATATTTTCACATCGGCGTCGTGCGCGATGGAGACCGCATCATCTTCAACCGCGACGGCCAGCGCGCTTCCGAATACCACGAGGGCCGGATGCTCACCGGGGACTACTGGGACGTGTTCATGCTTGGGCCGGCGCTGGCCCAGGCCAAGACCATCTTGATCTTGGGCATGGGCACGGGAACGACCCTTCGTCAATACCTGGAATTCTTCCCCGCCGCGCATGTCGACGCCGTGGAGCTCGATCCGGATGTCGTCGATGTCGCGCATCGCTATTTTGGAGTGCCCGCGCAGAGCCCCCGTCTTTCCATCAAGGTCGACGATGCGCGGACCTTCATCCGAAAAGACGGCCCGCGCTATGATTTCATCGAGATCGACGTCTATCGAGAGCCGCTGCAGGTGCCTTTTTACCTGACGACGAGAGAATTTTTCCAGTCCGTGCGACGCAGGACGTCGGACGATGGCGTGGTGATGATGAACGTCGCCTGGGCGCCTTATACCCAGTATATGGACCGCCTCTGCGCGACGATCAGCACGGCCTATCCATCGGTCTATGCCGTGCGCCTCTTAGGCAACACCATCCTGATCGGCACGGCCGCCCCCACCGACACAGGGCAGCTTAAGCGAATGATCTCGAAGCTCAAGATCAACGGGCTGGAGAGCGTGCTCGCCAAGATTGACAGCGTAGTGCCCTATGCCGTCCCGCATGGCACGGCCCTGCTCACCGACGATTTAGCGCCGGTGGAGCAACTGGGCTATCTGGCTTTATTCAAGAACAGATAACGGTCACTCCCGCGTCGAGAGGATTTTGACGCCCACCTCGCGGGCCGTCTCCAGCATCTCGTCGTTCAACGGGTAAACGGCCACGCCATTGGGGAAGCCCGGGATCTCGTCGAGCTGATCGATGGCCTCGATGAACCCGTTCCACTCCGATGACGGCAGATCGATCCTCAGGCCCAGGCAGAGCATGCGCGGCTCACCGGGCATGACCAGATCGAATAAGTAAGCGGCGGAGACCTCCGCCACGGCGCCCATTGCGACCGGAAGATAGTCCAACGCTTCCTTTGGAACCGGGTTGCCCGGAGCAAGGATGACCGGCGCATCCTCCTGCGGCACGGACGGCCGCGGCACGAACGGAGGAGGCCTGAGCGCAGGCGGCGCGGGTACAGGCGGCGCGGGTACAGGCGGCGCGGGTACAGGCGGCACGGACGCAGGCGGCACGGACGCAGGGGGCACAAACAACGGCAGCCTCTGCGTCGAAACTGAAACGATCTTTGGCGCGTCGCCCGGGACGAGGCCGCTGGCCAGCGCCGCGAAGTCCGCGCTCAGGATCTCGCATTGAGGCGGGTTGATCCACACCGCGGCGCAGCCCAGGCGCTTGGCCTCCAAAAAAATCCAGCTCGACGGCGCATGGACCCGATAGGCCTCGGCATCCGGGTTGCTCCTCAGCGCGCTTTCCATGCTGGTGAAGACCGACATCTCGAGCCTACCGCCCTTGGTCGCGGTCGACAGCGTGACAGCGCCCCCCGGAGGGTGAGACGCCTCCACGTACAGCGAGTCCTGCGCGAGCAGCTCGTAGACACGGCGGCGCGCCTGGCTGCCTCCCGCGGCCGCCTCGCGCACCGCCTGCTCGAGCGCGCTTTCAGCCACGGTAGAGCATCCAGTACACGGTCACGCCCGTGACCGACACATAAAGCCAGACGGGGAAGGCCCAGCGCGCAGCGCGACGATGCTCCTCAAAGCGCCCCTTCGCCGCGAGAAAGAGCGTGCGCAGGATCAGGGGCAGGACGGCGACGGCAAGAACCGTATGCGTGAGCAGGATCGAGAAATACACGATTCGTATGGGCCCCGTCTTCTGGAAGCGCACCGAGCCGACATGGAAGTGATACCAGAGATAGCAGGCCAGGAACACCGCGGAGCAGAGGAATGCCGCGACCATCGTCCAGCGGTGAGCCTCGCGCCGCCCGGACTTGATCAACGCCCAGCCGAGCACGAGCAGAACGGCGCAGGTCGCGTTGAGCGTCGCGTTCAGCGCGGGAAAAGCCGACAGCTCCATCAGCCGACCTCTTCGACCTCGACGGCCGCGTGCTTGCCCGACGTCGGAGCCGGGCCGGTGTTGAAGCGGGGCTTGTGCTTGGCGACGAACACGCCCGCGATGTCCTTGAGCTCGTCGACCTCTTGAATATCGGCGGAGGCGACGTAGTCGAAGTAGATGTCCGGCGCCGCGGCGAAAAGCTCCTTCGCGGTCGGCGAGGCCGTGTTCTCCATGTGCGCGGCGAGCGCCTCGTACACGGAGCCCGTCAGCGCCACGCCGACGAACAGCACCTGGGGGTTCTTCTGCGCGTCGAAGGTGACGAACTCGTACACGCCGGGCTTGTGCGGGGCGTGGTTGGGCAAAGCGTCCGGTTTAAAACGAAAGCAGCGGTCGGACATCGCGATGCGGAATTTTCGGGCGGCCATGTTGGGCTCCTTAGGCCGGGACCCTTCGGGCCCGGCACAGATGCGTCTGTGGAAAGTCTAATAGCATCTAGGCTTTCTGCGGGGTGCGCCAGATCGCGCGGCCGACGAAGAACGGCCCGAGGTTCTGGATGTACTGGGAGGTCTGCACGGTCGGGCGCATCGTCTCGACGAGCTGGGACAGCGGCGTCAGCTCCTTGCCGATCAGGCCGATGACGAAGTCGTTGTCGTTCTTATCGAGGCCGTGGCAGGCCAGGCGGATGTCGGAGGCCACGCCCAGGTCGCCGAACTGGCGGCCGATCACGCCGTGCTCCTTGAGGATCTGCCCCTGCTCCGGCTTGGGCACGCGTGAGAACGCGCCGGTGCGGCGCAGCGGGTACCAGATCGCCCACGGCGTCGCGGGGTCCATCGCCATGCGGCGCGGGCGGTGCAGGAGCCAGTCCTCGAGCTTGGGCTCGTAGCCGATCGAGTAGGTGCGGCCGAGCATGGAGAACTCGGGCTTGACCGTGAGGTCCTTGAACGGGCCGGACGCGAGGTCGCGGCGCAGCTTGGTGACGAACAGCTCAGGCGTCTCGGTCATCGCGAGCACGGCCACGCCCGTCGGGTCGTTGACCTCCTCGTAGAGGACGCAGTCCACGCCGCAGCCGATGAGGCCGTTGATCAGAAGCTGTGAATCGCGGCAGCCGGTGAACGCGGTCAGCTGCATGAACAGGCGCTTGTCGGACATCTGAGGCTGGCCGTCCTTCATGCCTCCCTTTTCGCGCAGATCGAGAGGGGCGGCTTCGGGGGCGGGCTGCGTCGGACCGGCGGGCTGTTGCGGGTGGCTCATAAGGTGATTTTACTTTTTACCGTCGCGGCGTGTCGAGGCTTCGTCCTTGTTGATCTTCTCGAGCCCGGCCTTCGCGTCGGACTCGACCGAGGCGCCCTTCGGCGCGAGCGAGAGCGCGCGCTTCCATTCCGTCCGCGCCTTCTCCGTATCGCCCTTTTGATAATGGATGAGGCCCGTGAAATAGGTCTGCAGCGCCTCGTGCTCGTCCTTCCTCTCCGGCGCGCCCTTGAGCGAGACCGGCGTCTTGCCGACGCCGAGCTGGTCGAGCTTCTCGAGCCCGGCCTTCGCGTCGGAGGCGGCGTCCGAGCCCTTCGGCGCGAGCTTCTTCGCCTTGCGCCACGCCTCCCCGGCCTTCTCGTAATCCCCCTTCTGGTAATAGATCACGCCCTCGAGGTAGGCCTGCTGGGCCTCGCGCTCGGAGGAAGACGGATACGCGCCGGCCTCCGTCGCCGCGGGCGGCCCCGCCGTGACGGGCGCCTCGGCTTCCGCCGGCTTAGGCGGCCCCGCGTCCAGCACGGACAGGCCGAACTCGCAGAAGTCGTGGGTCGCGTCGAGCTCGAGGCAGGCCTTCCATTCGCGCCGCGCGTCCTCGACGCGGCCGGCGCGCATATGGTCGAAGCCCGCGATGAAGCGGAAGTCAACGCTGGAGCGGATGGAGACGGCGGGGGGCGCCTCGGCCGCGCATACGGGCGCGGCGGCCAGGAACAGCGCGGCGGCGAGGAAGAGCGGGCTCAGTTGAGAAGCTTGTCGATCGTGCCGACGAGGTCGTTCATCTCGAAAGGCTTCTGCAGGAACTTGTCGCAGTTCTTCGAGAGGAAGTCCTGCTGCGACGCGCTGAGCTTCTTGCCCGAGATCGCGATGATCTTCATGGCCTTCGTCGCGGGGTTCGACTTGAGGATCTGGCAGACCTGGAAGCCGTCCATGACGGGCATCATGAGGTCCACGACGAGCAGATGCGGGAGCTTCTTGCCGATGATCACGAGCGCGTCCACCGGGTTGTTGGCGACCTGCACGGCGTAGCGGTCCTTGTGCTTGACGAAGCCCTTCTCGAGCAGCCGCGTCATCATCGGTTCGTCGTCGAGTATTAAGACCTGCTTGTGCGCGTCCTCGATGTTCGAGGGGATCGGCATCTCGTACTTCTTCATGAAAATGACGAGCTCGGAGAGCGGGATGCGGCGGTGGCCGCCGGGGGTGACGCGGGCCTTGAGCTTGCCCTTGTTGACCCAGTTGATGACGGTCGTGTGGAACACGCCGCACAAGCGCGCGACTTCGAAAGTGGTGAAGGTCTTCTCGCCGAATTCTCCAGTGGTCATGGCTCGATAGTAATACTTTTCTCCTGCGGGCTCAATAGAGATATTGACCTATACTCTTGTAATTATACGGACGCCGCGTTTCGACGGACTGAAGCCCCGGTTTTTCTGTATAATCACCCCGACGGTGCGATGCCCAAGTGGTCTAAGGGGATGGTCTGCAAAACCATTATTCGCGGGTTCGAATCCCGCTCGCACCTCCAGTTTGACCCGTTAAAATGAAGAAGGCCCTGGCGAGCGCCGGGGCCTTCTCTTTTGTCCAGGGGGCCGTTTCCTAGTAAACGATCCCCTTCTTCGCGGCCTGCACCTTCAGCGCGTCCACCAGACGCGTATCGAAGGAGTCCGCCCGCTTCGCCCCCGACTGATTCTTCAGCCAAGAGGCGCGCGCATCCGCCAAACCGTCCATCTCCTTCTTGAGCTTCTTGCGCTCGGCCGTGATCTCCTTAAGACGGGCCTCGCGCTTATCGGCCGGCATGTCGCGCAGGGCGTCGGGAAGCTCGTCGGCCTTCACGTCCTTGAGCGCCACGCGGTTCTCCGCCACGGCCTGGGCCAGGTCGGACTCGCCGGCGAAGCCGGCGCGCGCCTTGTACTCCGCCCGCTCCGCCGCGGCCGGAGCCGAGGCCATCCCGCGCACGGCCGCCGCGAGCATACCCGATTCTCGCGCGGCCTTCCGGCTCCCGCCGTACGCGAGGCCCGTGCCCTCGAGCTTGCCCGAAAGCGCCGCCATCTTGCCGTCGAACGGCGTGACCATCGCGACCATGCCGCCGTCCTGAGGAATCGGCAGGAGGCGGCCCTCACCCATGCGGGAGATGTGATTGAACGCGACGGTCGTCTCGCCGTCGGTCCCGCACTGGACCGAGTTCACGATCAGGCCGCGGCGCACCGCCTTCTGCATCACCGAGGCGAGCGTCGGCGCCTCCGGGTAGTTCTCGTGCGGGGGCGCGTCGCCGACCAGGTAGACGACCCGGAAGGTCTTGGGGTCCTTGCTCCAGGAGATGTTCTCCACCGCGGCGTCGAGCCCGGCGATCACATGCTCGGGCCCGTCGCCGCCGCCCTCGGCGGAGAGCGAAAGCAGGTCTTTATAAGTGTTGTCCAGGTTCTCGGACAGGTCGAAGACCTTCGTGACGTACGCGTCACCCTTGTCGCGGAACGCGACCAGGCCCATCTTGACCCGCGGGGCCGGGCGCCCCTTCGCGATCTCATTGGCGATGGCCCAGATGCGCTGCTTGGCGCCCTCGATGAGCCCGCCCATGCTGGAGGTGGTGTCGATCACGAACACGACCTCGACGCTGGGCCGGACCGCGACGTCCGCCGCCCGCCCGAATGAAACGACCGTCAGAAGAACCGCCGCGGCAAGCCCAAGCTGAGTCTTCATGTTTCCCGCCTCCCCGGCCCCTTGGCCGTTCAACTACGACCCCGTCAGGGCACGGAAGTTCCATCCATGTGCCGAAAAAGGCACGCGCTCTCGTCCCGGAACGAGCGATCATCTATCGCCGTAGATCATGCCGCGGCAATCGGGACGGGCTCCTAGGCCCAAATCCTCCCCCTCTCTGGGCCATCGGCCCCAAGGAGAAATGGGATTTAGCAGATAAAATATCCCTACATGAAGACCATGCGCGCTTCCCTTATATTGATCTTGACGATACATCCGTTAGCTCAAGCGCAAATGTCGGCATCCCGCGCCGGGAACGCATCGCTGGTCCCGTCTATCGGTCTCCCCTCATCGAATGCCGGTCCTTCCTTGAGCTCTCCATTCGTTGCCGTTCAAAATCCGTTGTCGTCACTCAATCCGTCGCTGTCCGCTCCTTCCATGATGCCCTCATTAACTGTCATCATGCCCGCCGCGGTCGTTCCCGCACAGGTCGCCGTTACGCCCGCCCAAGCCATGGAACCCATCAAACCCTCTCTCGCCTTGCCCGTTCTGCGCTCGGCCGCCTCGACCCCCGACCAACCCAATCGTTCCGGCAAGGAATTTGACGGTGAAGCCGCGAAGCGGCCCGCGGCCGACGAAGCTCCGGTTCCCGCGTCTGAATCCGAGGCCGCGGCTCCAAGTCTGTCCCTCCCCGTGAAGACCTTCACCCTCAAGAACGGCCTCAAGGTCGTCGTGCACACCGACAAGACCAGCCCCGTCGTCGCCGTTTCCGTTACCTATAAAGTCGGCTCTCAAAACGAGACCAAAGGCCTCTCCGGCTTCGCCCATCTCTTCGAGCACCTCATGGCCCAGGGCACGAAGTCGCTCAAGCCCCGCGAGATATCCCACCTCATCGAGTCCAACGGCGGCGTGCGCAACGCGTACACGATGCGCTCCAACACGACCTACCATTCCGTCGTCCCCAAAAGCGCGCTGAAGACCGTGCTCTGGGCGGAAGCCGAGCGCATGAGCACCCTGAACGTGGATGAGCGCGCGCTCGCGCTCGAGAAGCAGGTCGTTCTCGAAGAGATGCGCCTGCGCTACATCAACTCCGCCTATGCGAAGGCCCGCGACGCCGGCATGGCCGAGACCGCGTTCGGGAAATGGGAGAACCAGCACACCACGATCGGCGAAGCCGAAGACGTGCGCAACGCCAGCCTCGAAGACGTCCGAGCGTTCTACCTTGCGCACTACGCTCCCAACAACGCGGTGCTCTCGCTCGCCGGCGACGTGACCGAAGCCGAGGCCCGCGAGCTCGCTCAGCGCTTCTTCGGGCCTCTCGAGACCCGCGCGATCACGCCCGCTCCCGACCTGTCCGAGCCGCGCATGACCGGCGAGACCCGCCGCGTGATCGCAGACAAGTTCGCCAAGGTCCCCCTCTTGATGACGGCCTGGAACGCGCCCGCGCGCGGCACCAAGGACTACTGGGCGCTGACCATGCTCGGCGAGATCCTGGGCGCCGGCGAGGACAGCCCTCTGTACCGCGCGCTCGTCAAGGACGCGAAGATCGCGCTCTCCGCGACCACGAATTTCCCCTGGTGGACGGGCCCGTTCAACCCCGGCGGCCCCGACCTGTTCGGCCTGATGACCTCGATGAAGCCCGGCGTGACCGCGGACGCGGTGCTGAGCCTGACCGACGCGGTCCTGGCCAAGATGGCCGCCGAGGGCCCGTCCGATTCCCAGCTCGCCGCCGCCAAGACGACGCTCGAGCTGGAGTGGACCAAGGACCTCGAGCAGCTCATCAGCCGCGCCAAGACCATGGGCTCCTACGCCGCGATGGTCGGCGATCCCGAAGGCCTCTCACGCGACTTCGCGCAGCTGATGTCGGTCACCGCGGCCGATATCAAGGCCGCGCTCAACGAGTGGATCGTGGGCAAGGGCCGTGCCGTCGTCGAGGCCCGGCCGACGCCAGAGCTCTCGCTCGCCGCCGACGTCTCGACTCCAAAGGCTCCCGACCAGCAGCCGCGTCCCGAGGGCGACCCCCGCCCCGAGATCGACGCCCAGCGCCCCGCGCAGGTCCCGAAGCTCGAGCGCTTCACGCTCAGCAACGGCCTGAAGGTCGTCTTCACGCGCGATACGCGCCTGCCCCTGCTCGAGGCCCGGCTCTCGATCCCCGCCGGCAGGGTTTCCGAACGCCCCGGAGAAGACGGCCTCTCCGCCGCCGTGTCCGAGCTCCTGCTTCAGGGGGCCGAAGGCAAGGACGCGCGCGCCCTCTCCGCGGGATTCGCCGCGCTCGGCTGGAAGCTCGACATCGGCCGAGGGCTCGAAAGCCTGAACATCGACGCCGCGGGCCTGTCGCGCAACGCCCCTTCCTTCTTTAAGGAGCTGGCCCTCGTGCTCTCCAAGCCGACCTTCCCCGAAGACGAGGTCTCCCTCTGGAAGGAGAATAAGGTCTCGGAGATGGCGATCCAGCGCTCCAAGCCCGACTTCATGGCCTCCGAGCGCATGAAGGCCGAGCTGTTCGGCGCGCACACATACGGCAGGCCCGCGCTCAGCGATGAGCAGGTGTCGGCCATCACCCGCGAGAAGACGGCCGCGTTCGCGCGCCGCGCGCTCGCCGCCAACGGTGCCACGCTCGTGCTCGCCGGAGACGCCGACCCTCTCGCGCTTCGCGCCGCGCTCGAATCGGCATTCGCCGGTTGGACCGGAGACGCCAACGCCGCCGAGGTTCCCGCGATTCCCGCGCAAGGCGAGTCGCGCCTGGCGCTCGTGGACCGCCCCGGCTCCAAGCAGGCGAACCTCACCGTTTCACAGATGATCGACCTCAAGCCGACCGATCCCGACTACCTGGCCTTCCTCGTCATGAACCAGATGCTCGGCGGCTCAGCCACCTCGCGCCTGTTCGTCAACCTGCGCGTGGAAAAGGGCTACACCTACGGCGCCTACTCCCGCCCGCAGATATTGGAGAAGGGCGTGCTCTGGACCGCGTCCGCCGAGACGCGCAACGAGGTCGCGGCACTCGCGCTGGCCGAGATGAATAAGGAGATCGCCGGCATGCGCGACGGCCTCGTCAGCGAGCAGTCGCTCGGCGCGGTCAAGCGCTACCTCGCCGGCCTGTTCCTTCTGAAGCTCTCCTCGATCGACTACCAGGCCGACTCTTTGGCCGGCTTCGAGCGCAACAAGCAATCGGCCGAGCGCGAGATGGCGTCCTATCTCGAGCGCCTCGACGCGCTGACGCCCGAGGACATCCGCCGGGTCGCCCGCAAGTATCTCGACCCCTCGAAGATGGTCACCGTCGTCGTCGGCGACGAAGCCGCCCTCCGCCCCGCTCTATAGGGGCCAGACCTCCCGTTGTTGCGTAACTCGACCGGACTTATGCAACAACGGGAGGTCAGACCCCGGGCCTAAGGGCCTATATTTAGATAGGCCTTAAGTCCTTTTTTAACTTGACTCCTCAATGGCCCTTTGCTGAAATCGGGTCATCGGCTGCGCGAAGCGCAACCGTCCTGGTGAGGAGGACTTACTAATGAAGAGACTCATGGTTCTGGCGGTGGCTCTCGTGGCCGCCCTGCGCTTGGCCGTTCCGGCCTTCGCTCAAGTCGACGGGCAGGTCATCTACGGCGCCGACGATCGCATCGATCTGTACCAGACCGAGAACGCCAAGCTGAAGTCGATGGCCGACTCGACCGTGGCGCTGATGCAGGCCTCCTCCGTCAAGTCCGAGGGCGCCGTCTCGCGCCTCGTGACCGAGCCCTACGGCACCGGCAACGGCCTCTGCAAGGAAGAGCCCTTCTACGACCAGGTCACCGCGGCCTTCTGCTCCGGCTCGCTCGTGGCTCCCGACATCATCATGACGGCCGGACATTGCGTCACCTCCGAATCCGCCTGCACGGGCACGAAGTTCGTGTTCGGCTTCGCGGTCAAGGAGAAGGGCAAGATGCCGCTGACCGTCGCGACGACGGACGTGTACGGCTGCAAGAAGCTTCTCGGACGCGAGCAGGTCAACGATGGCGCCGACTGGGCGCTGATCAAGCTCGACCGGCCGGTGACCGGGCACGCGGTGCTCAAGCTCAATCTGGCGGGCACGATCGCCAACAAGACGCCGATCGTCGTGATCGGCCATCCCGCCGGCCTGCCGACGAAGATCGCCGGCGGCTCGGAAGTCCGTGACGCGTCGAAGAACGGATACTTCACGGCCAACCTCGACACCTACGGCGGCAACTCCGGCTCGGCGGTCTTCAACGCCAAGACCGGCCTCGTCGAAGGCATCCTGGTCCGCGGCGAGAACGACTACGTCTATCGCGGCGGCTGCCGCGTCTCCCAGGTCTGCACGAACGAAGGCTGCCGCGGAGAGGACGTGACGAAGATCAACGAGGTGACGGCGAAGCTGCCGGGCGCCCAGCATCGCGGCCGCGTGGCCGAGATGGGGCCGTCGCTGGCGTCCCTGCTGCAGTCGATCGGCGCGGCCGCCGACACCGCCTCCGTCCAGTCGTCGAGGCCCTAACATTCCGCTCGGAACCGAGTCGCCGCTTCCAGCCTTGCGCGCAAGGCTGGAAGCGGTACCGGCCGAGGAGGACGGCAAGCCCGTTTTCGTCCTTCGCGATCTCGAGGAGCTGACGGACAAGCCCCTCGCCTTGTCGGGCGGAGGGATGCTCCTCGCGTCGCTCCTCGACGGAAAACGTACCGCAGCGCAACTGTGCGACGAGTTCCTCAAGAACTCCGGCGCGGTCATCGAGATCCCGGTCATTTTAGATCTCGTGAAGGCCTTGGACGAGGCCGGCTACCTCGAGACTCCCACGGTCGCGGAAAAACGGAAGAAGGCTTTCGAGTTCTTCCGCGCCAATCCCAAGCGCCCCGCGGCCTTCGCGGGCCCGTCCTATCCCGCGAAGCCGCTTCCGCTCGAGGTGGTCCTCGGAAAATTCTTCACCGCCGAGAACGGCCCCGGCAAGGAAAAAAACGATTCGCCGCTGAAGCCCGCCCCTCTTGGGCTCATCGCTCCCCACATCGACTTCACGCGCGGCGGCCCCGCCTACGCCTGGGCGTATCAGGCGCTGTCGGAGCGAAAAGCGCCCGACATCGTGATCGCCCTCGGCGTCGCGCACGCCTCCCCCGATTCGCCGTGGGTGTTCACCCACAAGAGCTACGAGACCCCGTTCGGCCCGATGGAGGTCGACGACGACCTGTATCAGAAGCTTTCCTCGCGTGTCTGGTACGAGCCGCGCGCCGACGAATGGGTCCACAAGAACGAGCACTCCCTCGAATTTCAGGCCGTCTGGCTCAAGTACCTGTGGCGCGAGAAGGCGCCCAAGTGGATCCCGATCCTCGTCTCGAGCTTCGAGCGGTTCTCCCCCGATGCCGCACCCTCGAAGATCGCCACGATCGAGAAGGCTCTCAAGGATCTCGGGGAAGTCCTCAAAGCCGAGATCGCGAAGGGCCGCACGGTGATGATCCTCAACGGCATCGACCTCGCGCACGTCGGCCTTCGCTTCGGCGACGAGCTGGAGATCACGCCCGAGCTCGAGAAGAAGATCGAAGCCGAGGACCGCAAGTCGCTCGTCGCCGCAATGGCCCTCGACGCCGACGGCTTCTACAAGTCGGTCGTCGCAGATGAGCATTGGCGCAAGGTGTGCGGCCTTTCGGCGCTTTATACCGGCCTACGCCTGATGAAGATGATCGGCGCGGTGCAGCCGGGGCGCCTGTTGGCCTACGGACAGGCGCCCGATCCCGCGGGCGGGCTTGTCTCCTTCGCTTCCGCCATCTACGACGCGTAGGGCTTGAGACGGCCCGGCGAGGGTATCATGCCCTCCGGGGACGGGCGGGATTGACCCGCCCTCCGGGGTCGTCCGCGACTATGAAGACCCCTGGTCGCGGCGGACCCCAGGCCCCATCGGGCATGATACCCTCGCCGGGCCTTATCAATCTTCCGCGACGCATGAATAAAAGTTATCCCCAGCGTTTTCAACGTTGGAAGTGCTGGGGATAACTTTCGGGTCAACCGATCAGGAAATCGGCGACGAGCCAGGCGGCCATGACGAGCGCGAGGCCGAGTCGGAGGATCGTGCCGACGAGCATGCCGAGGCCCGCGCCGAGGCCGGCTTTGAGCGCGTCGTTGAGGGCCTTGCGGTCGAAGGCCATCTCGCAGGCGACGGCGCCGGCGATGGCGCCGGCGAATAGGCCGAGCGGGCCGAAGAAGAGGCCGATGGCGGCGCCGACGCCCGCGCCGAGCATCGCCCAGCGGCCGCCGCCGAAGCGCTGGACGCCGAAGATGCCGCATGCCGCGTCCACGACGACGGTCAGGGCCGATAGAACGACGAGCGCGCCGATCGTCCAGAGCGAGACGTAGCCCGGGAGAAGCCAGCGGTGCAGGACGGCGGCGACGAGGATGAGCGGCGCGCCGGGCAAGGCAGGCAGGATCGAACCGGCGACGCCGGCGGCGATGAGAAGCGCGGCCAGAAGCCAGACGATCTCGGGGCTCAATGCAGGGCCTCGCGCAGAAGACGCAGGCCGAAGAGAAGGAAGAGCGCGATCATGCCGCGCATGCAGGCGGCCGCGACGCGCTCACCGATCGGCAGGGCGCCATCAGCGAGCAGCTCGCCGTCCAGGAACCGCGGCGCACGGCGTCCGCGCCGCACCCAGGCATTGAAGGCGAGGACGGCACCGCAGGCCGTGAAGAAGACCCCGCCGAACAAGGATTCCCGGCCGCCGCCGCGGATGGCGATCGGCGCGCGGCCCGTCACGGCGAAGAAGACCAGGGCGAGGCCGGCCGCCGCGAAAAGCAGGCCTCCGAAGCGATACGCAAGGATGAGCCGACGCCGCTGCGGGGCCTCGTCACGGATGGGCTCGGACGCACCGACCGCGGTGCGCCACTGCCGCTCCCAGGAGAGCGCGTCCTCGGCGCTGCGCCGCGCGGCCGCCGCGAGCGAGATGCCCATCAGCGCGAACACGGCGCCGGCGAAAGCGATCCACTCACGAGCAAGGCCCATCTTAATCGTGCTTGAACCACATGAACACGCCGATCCCGACGAACAGGGCGGCGGCGCCGCGGCGGATGTAGATCTCGGGGACAAGGCGCACGATGCCCTCGCCGAAGAGCACGCCGATCCCGGTCACCGCCGCCAGGGCGGCCGTGCCGCCGAGGAACACCGACAGCGGCTGCTTGGTCGAGGCGGAGAGATTGATCGCGGCGAGCTGGGTTTTGTCGCCCATCTCGGCGAGGAATAAGGTCACGAAGGTCGTGGCGAATACGCGGTAGTCCATCCCGCGATTATAAGCTTTTCGGGGCGGGAAGGTCTGCGGGCTCGGCCGCGCGGGCCTGCGCCCAGACGGCGGCGACCTCGCCGCCGAACGCGGCGACCTCGGCCGGGGCGGTCGTGAACAGGTCGTTCTCGAAGTTGTACAGCTCGGCATTCTGGGAGAAGTTATAGGAGCCGCTCATCAGCAGGGCGCCGTCGACGAGCGCGTACTTGTGATGCATGGCCCCCGTCCCGTCCCGGCCCGAGCTCAAGCGCAGCCCCACGCCGGCGTTGAACAGCGCGAGCATCGCCGGCGAGCGGCGCGCCTGCGACGAGTCCCCCACGACGCGCACGACGACGCCGCGCGCCTTGGCCGCGATCAGGGCGTCGGCCACGCGCTGCGCATAAAAGCTGAAGATGAGCACATCGACCGTCCGCTTCGAGCGGCCGATCGCGTCCACGAGCAGGTCCTCGACGCCGCCCTGCGGCGAGAAGACGTAGCGCGGATATTTCCCGCCGCCGAAGGCGACCGGCCTGAGAGGATCAGCGGGCGGCGCGCCGACGCCGCCCTTGGCGAGGCCCCACATCCAGGTCCAGTTCCGCACGAAGCCGTCGATGAGCGCCGGGTCCGTCTTGAACACCGCGTTCTCGAAATTCTTAGTGTCGGCCGCCCCCGTCCAGTTGAAGGAGCCCGTCATGAGCAGCTCGCCGTCGAACACCGCGTACTTGTGATGCATGATGCCGTAGGAGCCGCCGCCGTTGAGCAGCCGGATCGGCACGGCCGCGGCGACGAGGGCCTGATACTCGGCGGAAGGCCCGCTCCCGGCCCCCGGCGCCGCGGGCCTGGTATGGCCCTGGTCGTAGATAAGCCTGACATCCACGCCCCGCGCCTTGGCGCGCAAGATTGCGTCGGCCACCTCGGAGAGCCGGAGGTCGTAGATCGCGAGAAGCAAGGTCTTCTCGGTGCGGTCGATCGCCGCGACCAGGGACACCGGTATGCGGTCGCTGCGGCTGAACTGGACGCCCTTGATCGACAAGCCCTTGAACTTGACGACCGGGACCGAAGGCATGGCGGCGAAAGCGGGGACCGCGGGCACCGGAGGGCGAAGGGCCGGGAGTCCGGGCATCGGAACGGGGAAGGCGGAGGACCAGGCGGCATCCGGAAGGCCCGCCTGCGACGGCGAACCGGCGGCGAGCAGGAGGGCAAGGGCGCCTCCTATGATCTTCACACCGCGAGGATAGGTCTTTATTCATATGGCCGCATGGGTCGCCAGGCCCATAGACAAATAGGTCTAAAGACCTACATTTAACCTTCTAGACGAAGGCCCGTAGGACTGCTACGATTGGAGCCCGTGAAATCCCCCAAAGAGTGGTCGGTGTACCTCGTGCGCTGCGCCGACGCGAGCCTGTACACCGGCATCGCCAAGGACGTCGCCGCACGCATCTCGGCCCACAATTCAGGGAAAGGCGCGGCGTACACGCGCAGCCGTCGGCCCGTCAGCCTGGTCTACCACAAGAAGGGCATGACCCGCTCCGCCGCCCTCATCGAGGAAGCCCGGATCAAATCCCTCGAGCGCGCCGAAAAGCTCTCGTTCCTTAAGAAGGCGGTGCGGACGATGAGCCGGGCCGCCGGGATATTGGCCTTGATGTGGACCGCCGCCATTCCCGCGCACGCGATCCCGACGTTCACAAAGGAATTCTCGACCATCATCTCATCGGCGTCGCCCCAGGCGTTCGCGGAGATCACCGCGGGCGTGCCGTACCCCGTCCGCATGTACTATCTCCCCGCGATCTCCAGCGGCGCGCCGCACGCGAGCTCCGGGACGGCGATCCTGTCCGCGACCTGGACGGGCGTCAACGCCGTCCCGTGGGTCATGGAGACCGGCGTGCGCGTGGACACCAACACCGTGCCTTCGGTGTCGGCCAGTTCGATCACGGGCTGTGCGATCCAGCCGCTGACGGGCGGCGGCTTCCGGATGGCCTATTCGATCGTCTCGACCACGGGCTCCTTCCGCATCCACACCGCGACCTCGGCCGACGGGGTGTCCTGGGCCAACGAGACGACGGAGGCCGTCAACGGCGGAGCGACCTACGTCGGCGTGCCGCGCCTCGTCGTCCTCAACTCCGGGGATTGGCGGATGTTCTACACCCGCGACTTTAACGGAGGAAACAACCTCGCGGACCGGCAGATCTTCACCGCGCTCTCGACCGACCAAGGCGCCACGTGGGGAGCCTCCTCGGTCATCCTGTCCACGACCGCCTACGAGTCCGGCGTCGCCAAGCTGACCAACGGGAACATCCGCCTTTTCTTCTCTCAGCCGCAAAGCGCCAGCTCGAGCGCGACGGTGATCCTGAGCGCCTTATCGAGCAACGCCCTGGGCACCGTATTCACGATGGAAACCGGCGTTCGCCTGTCCACCCCGGTCGGCACGGGCGCGCTGTCCTTCCCCGTCCCCATCCGCTCCAGCGACACCTTTCGCTGGCGCCTGTATTACTCCTACTACGAGGCGACGAATTCGACCGGCGATATCCACTCCGCGCTGACCGGGATGCCTGATCCGATCTCGGTCGCTCCGTCGACGGTGTACCGCAGCGCAGCCTCGGCCTCGCTGACCGTGACCGGAGAGATATTCTCCACGATCGCGGGCGCCTCCGCGGTCTCCATTTCCAAGGGAGCGACCACGGTCGCCGGCACGAGCCTCGCCCGCACCGACGATCAGTCCTTGACCGCGACCTTCGCCACGCTGAACCTGGCGCTCGGAGCGTGGGACCTGACCGTGACCAACTCCGACGGCATAGCGACCACGGTGGTCGGCGCGCTGACGATCGACTTCGCGCCGGGCACCGTGGGCCTGCTCGACAACCTCCTGCGCCCGCGAAACGGCACTTCGACGACCATCACTGTCACCACCTTCAACGCCGGCCGCGTCTCGGTCCGCGTGTACGACTCCGACGGCCGCCCGATCCGGACCATCTACGACGATGAGCACGCGGAAGGAACCTTCAACTTCGCCTGGGACGCCAAGAACTCGAGCGGCGCCACGGTCCCGAGCGGCCTCTACTTCGTCGCCGTGAACGGGCCGAAGATCGCGCTGAAGAGCAAGATCGTCGTGATCCGATGATGACCCGCCGCCTGCTCGCCGCCTGCCTGACCTTCGCGCTCGCCGCACCCGCGAGAGCGGCCGGCTCGCCGACCTTGCGCCGCACTTTGTCCGCGCGCTCGGCCGCGCTGGCCGACGCCTATTCATCCATTTCCGGCGGAATATCCTCTTTAGGCACCAATCCCGCGGGGCTCGCGGGCGCCCGCCGCCCCCAGCTCGAGACGACCTTCACGAGCGGCGTGCTTGACGACTCCTTCGGCTTCCTCGGCTGGGCCCAGCCGCTGCCGCTGGGCGTCGCGGCCATGGGCGTCTCCTACTACGACGCGGGCAAGGTGGATCTTCATTTGACCGGCGGCCGGAACGAAAGCGTGACCGCTCAGCAGGACTTCGTCGGGCACCTCGCCTGGGGCCTGCCGCTCCCCGGCGGCTTCTCGGTGGGCGCCACGGGCAAGTTCTATCGTTTCGTCCTCGCGCAAGAGGCGCGGGCCACGGGCTTCGCCGGCGACGCCGGCGCCCAGTGGAAGACGCCGCTCAAGGGCTTGAGCCTCGGAGCCGCGATCCAGAACGCCGGGCCGGGAGTCAAGTTCGAGGTCGAAAGCGACCCCCTGCCGCTCACGACGCGGGGCGGCGCGTCCTGGTCCTGGGCGAGCAAAGCGGCGCCGAGCGGCACCAACACGGAGTCCCTGAGCGAGGTGACGAGCACCCGCTTCCTGGCCTCAGCCGAAGCGATCAAGGTCCTCGATGAGGAGATCGTCGGCGCCCTCGGCTCCGAGCTCGCGATGGACTTCGGCCCCAGCACCATGATCGCCTTGCGCGCCGGCTGGCGCCTCAACAACAACAACGCCCGCCTGACCATCGGCGTCGGCATGCGCGAAGGCCGGTTCTCCCTCGACTACGCGATGGCCGAAAAACGCACCTTGGGCCAGACCCATTACGCCGGCTTCGGCGTGCGCTTCTAATAATGCCGCGGCGTCGCCGCCCCTTCGGCTCGATCTGGCTTTGGGCGGCATCGGCGATCCTCGCCGGCACGGCACTCGCGTCTCTGTGGCTCGCGGCGCAGGCGGAGCGCAAGCTTTCCTCTTTGGTGCTCGGGGGGCTGGGCGTCAGCTTCTCAACGCGCATCTGGTCGGCGCCGTTCCCGGTCGCTGACGGCGCCCGCGGCGAGGCGGAGCGGCTCATCGAGCGCCTCGACCGCCTCGGCTACCGACGCACGCCGAACGCGCCTGCAAAAGGCGGCTACCGCTGGACCCCGCCCGAGCTCACCGTCTATCTGAACGGACACCGCATCCCCGGCTCCGAGCAGGCGGAGGGCGTCTACGTCTTGCGCCGCACCGACGAGGGCTCCTGGAGCGTCTTTGACGGCCTCGGCGGGACGGTCCCCGTGATCCGCCTGGAGCCCGAGCTCGTCGTCGAGCTCGCGGGCGAAAAATCCGAACGCCGCGAGCCCGCCTCATGGGAGCAGATCCCCCCGACGCTCAAGGACGCGGTCGTCGCCACCGAGGACAAGCGCTTCTGGCATCACCACGGCCTCGACCCGCGCGCGATGGCGCGGGCGACGCTCGCCAACCTGCGCCGCCGCGAGCTGCAGGGTGCGAGCACCATCACCCAGCAGCTCTCAAAGAATCTTTTTTTATCGCCCCGCCGCACGTTCCGCCGCAAGCTCTCCGAAGCCGCGCTCGCCCTGTACCTCGAGCTCCGCCTCGACAAGAAGCGCATACTGACCTTGTACCTCAACCACATCTATCTCGGCCAGGACGGCCCCGCGAGCGTGATGGGCGTGCGCTCGGCCGCGCGGCACTACTTCTCCAAGGAGGTCTCCGATCTCACCTTGCCCGAGTCGGCCTTGATAGCCGGCGTCATCCGCGGCCCCGGTGTCTACAACCCCTTCCGCGACCCCGCGGCGGCGAAGGCCCAACGCGACCATGTCCTGCGCCGCATGAAAGAAGAGGAGATGATCTCGCAATTCGAGCTCGACGCCGCGCTCGACGCGCCGCTGGTGGTGACCCGAGGCACCTCCCCCGAGGATCGACGCGACTCCGCCTACTACGCCGCCGAGGTCGTACGCCAGCTCCTGCCGAAGTACGGCGGCGACTCGTTGTACCGCCACGGCCTCTCCATCCACACCGCGATGGACCCGCTCCTGCAGAACCTCGCGCGCAAGGCGCTGGAGTCATCCAAGCACCAGGCGGCGCTCGCCGTCATCGACCCGCGCGACGGCTCCGTCCTGGCGCTGACCGGCGGCCGCAGCTTCAGCGAGAGCCAGTTCAACCGCGCGACCCAGGCCCAGCGCCAGCCCGGCTCCACGTTCAAGCCGTTCGTCTATGCCGCAGCGCTCCAGATGGGCCTAACGCCCGCGACGATCCTGCGCGACAAGCCCAAGACCTGGCCCGGCGCGGGGAAAGGGTGGACTCCCTCGAACTACGACGGCGTCTACCTCGGCACCACGACGATGCGCCACGCCCTGGCCCATTCGCTCAACGCCGCGACGCTCGACCTCGCCGAGCGCGTCGGCCTCAAGCGCATTCAAGAAACGGCGCGCGCCTGCGGCATCACGAGCCCTCTGCGCGACGACCTCGGCCTGGCGCTCGGCGCGTCCGAGGTCGGCCTGCTCGAGCTCGTCGCCGCCTACGCGCCCTTCGCCCACGGCGGCGTCCGCCCGGCCCTGCGCCTCGTCACCTCGGTCGTGGATTCCGACGGCGTCGTGTTCGAAGCCCCCCCGCCCGAGATCTCCGTCGCCTTCGATCCGGCGACCGCCTTCCTGATGAACTCCCTGCTCGAGAGCGTGACGCGCGAGGGCACCGCGCGCTCGCTCAAGGCCCTGGGCGTGAGCTTCCCCACCGCGGGCAAGACCGGCACGACCAACGACGGCCGCGACGCCTGGTTCGTCGGCTACACCTCGTCTTTGCTCGCCGGCGTCTGGGTCGGCGACGACAAAAACCGCGCGCTCAAGCTCACCGGCGCCAAGGACGCGCTCCCGCTCTGGGCTTCGTTCATGAAGGAAGCCAACGCCGACCGCCCCGGAGAGCCCTTCACCCGCCCCGAGTCCGTCCTCGAGGTCCTCGTCTGCCCGGCCTCGGGCATGGTCGCCCGCTCCGGTTGCCCCGGCAAGCACAGCGAGCTATTTCTTGTCGGCACCGAGCCCAGAAGCGAATGCGCCCTGCACCGCGGCGGCCTCGTGGGCTGGCTTCAGCGCATGCTGCGCAAGGACTAAAACCCGCAGTCCGCAGGGGCATTCAGACGTGTCCACGATGATGATTTACACCCATGTCCTAAATCGCGGGGGACGGGGCGTGCAGAGCCCCGCGGACCGGCTCGGGCTCGGTTCCAAATGACCCCGCCGATGCTATACCGCCGCCCCTCGCGGCCTTTCGCAATATTAATATTCGCCCCACCTGGCACTCCCCTTGTTTTCCCTCTATAATTCATATTCCAGACAAATTCAGTCACCATGCTATACGGAACGGCATACTCACAAGTTAGCGTGCCAGGGAACAGATGAGCACACGAGAAATGACGTTCAACATCGTCAT
>CAZIBN010000048.1:0-28738 GCA_964537395.1 uncultured Elusimicrobia bacterium | reverse complement strand
GGGGGGGGCGCGGGAGTAGGGTCCGGCGCGGGGGTTGAGTCCGGCGCCGGAGAGCTCGTATTGAGGTAGATGAACGATGATACGGTGACCTCCGGCCTGGGGCTCGTGGCGGCGAGAGGCTCGGGGGCCCTCTTCGTATTCCAATGGCTCGGCTCCTGGGTCTTTTCGACCTCGGCGGCAAAATCACGCCAAACGGCCGAGAGAGAGTCAGAGATGCGCACGCGCAGGAGCCAGGCCGAGGCCAGGAGGACCATGACGGCGACGCAGGCCTTGATGAGCTTGGGCCGTCGTTTGAGGCGCTGCTCTTCCTTTTGGACGAGCGCCCGCCCCTCCTCCATCTCCATATCGTCGCGAGGGGTGCGGCAATGGGAGCAGATCACCTCATCGAGCCCCATGAGCATGCCGCATCGGGGGCAGGGAACGGTAGTCATCGCTTGGTTATAACAGGAAGAAAGCCTCTCGTCCAGGTCCCTTATATGAATGGAGTGAGGCGATCTTCTCTCATTCTTGACTAAAATGGTCAGGAATGGTATACTGAGGTGTGGCCAACCAAGATTTGAAGGAACTCGCCGATCGCGAGTACAAATACGGCTTTAAATCGGACATCGAGACCGATCAGGTCCCCCGCGGCCTCAGCGAGGAGACCGTCCGCCTCATCTCGGCGAAGAAGAACGAACCCGCCTTCATGCTCGAGTTCCGGCTCAAGGCGTACAAGCACTGGCTGACCATGACCGAGCCGACCTGGGCCGCGGTCCATTATCCCAAGATCGACTACCAGAACATCATCTACTATTCGGCGCCGAAGGCCAAGAAGAAGCTGAATTCGATGGACGAGGTGGACCCCGAGATCCGGGCGACCTTCGACAAGCTCGGCATCCCGCTCGATGAGCAGAAGATGCTCTCCAACGTGGCCGTGGACGCCGTGTTCGACAGCGTCTCGGTGGCGACCACCTTTAGAAAAACCCTCGCCGAGGCGGGCGTCATCTTCTGCTCTTTCTCCGACGCGGTCAAGGAGCATCCCGACCTGCTCGAGAAATATCTGGGCTCGGTCGTGCCGTACACCGATAATTTTTTCGCGGCCTTGAACGCGGCGGTCTTCTCCGACGGCTCCTTCTGCTACATCCCCAAGGGCGTGAAGTGCCCGATGGAGCTCTCGACCTACTTCCGCATCAACGCCAAGGACACGGGGCAGTTCGAGCGTACGCTCATCGTCGCCGAGGAAGGCGCGAGCGTTTCCTATCTCGAGGGCTGCACGGCGCCGATGCGCGACGAGAACCAATTGCATGCGGCCGTCGTCGAGCTCGTCGCGATGGACGATGCGTCGATCAAGTACTCGACGATCCAGAACTGGTATCCCGGCGATAAGAACGGCAAGGGCGGCATCTATAACTTCGTGACCAAGCGCGGGAAATGCGCGGGCAAGCGCTCGAAGATATCGTGGACGCAGGTGGAGACCGGTTCGGCGATCACGTGGAAGTATCCGTCGTGCATACTTCTGGGAGATGAATCGGTCGGGGAATTCTATTCCGTGGCCCTGGCCAACCATTACCAGCAGGCCGACACGGGCACGAAGATGATTCACATCGGCAAGAACACGAAATCAACGATTATCTCGAAGGGAATATCGGCAGGGCATGGCCAGAATACATACCGGGGCCAGGTCAAGATTGCGAAGTCCGCCCAAGGCGCGCGCAACTACTCCCAGTGCGACAGCTTGCTGCTTGGTGATAAGTGCGGCGCGCACACCTTCCCTTATATCGAGGTCGGCAACACCTCGGCGACCCTCGAGCACGAGGCGTCCACATCCAAGATCGGCGAGGATCAGCTGTTTTATCTGCGCCAGCGCGGCCTCTCGACCGAGGACGCCGTCGGCATGATCGTCAACGGCTTCTGCAAGCAGGTTTTCGCGGAGCTGCCGCTCGAGTTCGCCGTCGAGGCTCACAAGCTCATGAACATCTCCCTTGAAGGGAGCGTCGGTTAAAGGAACCCCCCATGCTGAAAATCACCAATCTCCACGCGAAGGTCGGCGAGAAGGCCATCCTCAAGGGCCTGAATCTGACGGTCAAGCCCGGCGAGGTCCATGCGATCATGGGACCGAACGGCTCCGGCAAGAGCACGCTGTCCTACATCCTCGCCGGACGACCCGGCTACACGGTCACCGAGGGCAAGGCCGAGTACGAGGGCAAGGACCTGTTGAGCCTGGACCCGGAAATCCGCGCCCGTGAAGGCATCTTCCTCGCCTTCCAGTATCCCGTTGAGATTCCGGGCGTATCGAACAAGTACTTCCTGAAGGCCGCGTACAACGCGCAGCGCAAGCATCGCGGCGAGCCCGAGATGGACGCGGGCGCGTTCCTGAAGTTCATCAAGGAGAAGGCCAAGTCCGTCGAGATGGATCCGGCCATGCTCAACCGCTCCGTCAACGAGGGTTTCTCGGGCGGCGAAAAGAAGCGCAACGAGGTCCTCCAGCTCGCCGTGCTCGAGCCGAAGCTGGCGCTGCTCGATGAAACGGACTCGGGGCTCGACATCGACGCGCTCAAGGTCGTCGCCGCGGGCGTCAACCGCATGCGCGACGGCAAGCGCGCCTTCGTCGTGGTCACACACTATCAGCGCCTGCTCGACTACATCATTCCCGACTTCGTGCACGTGCTGTCTGGCGGCCGGATCATCAAGTCCGGCGGCAAGGAGCTGGCGCTCGAGCTTGAGAAGAAGGGCTACGGCTGGATCGAGGACAAGGTCGCCGCATGATCGCGGAAGCACTCGCCGCGCAGAAGGAAGGCTGGCGGTACACTCCCGCCGCGGCCCTGACCGGCCCCGACTTCAAGCCCGCCGGCCTGCCCGCGAGCATCGAGCCGCTCGCGGGACGCGTGTTGTGCCCCGTGGGGTTCCACCGCGCGGCGCTCGTCAACGGCCGCTGGGAGGCCCGCCACGCGGTGCTTAAGCTGCCCGCGGGCGTTACGGTTGAACCTCTCTCGGGAGCGTCTGGCCTTGGAGAATATCTGGATCGTCCGGCGCCGTCGGACCTGCCGCTCGCGAAAGCCGCCTCTGCCGCGCGCGACGGGATCGTCGTTCGTGTCGCGCGCCACGTGCGCGTCGACCGGCCCATCCACCTTATCCATATCTCGGGAACTTCGTCATTGGCCGAGTCCTCCCAGGCGCGCGTGCTCGTCGTGCTCGAGCCCGGCGCCTCGGCGGAGATCGTCGAAGAGACCCTGTCCTTTGGCGACGCTCCGTCGTGGAAGAACGTCCGCGCCCAGGTCGTCCTCGGCGAGGGCGCCTTCCTGCGCCATCATCGCATCGTCCGCGAGGGGACGCAGGGCCGGTTGACCTTGGCTCTCGAGGTTTCGCTCGCCCCCCGTGCGCGCTACGAGTCGCACGCCTTGAACTTCGGCGGCTTGTTCGCGCGCGAGGACCTGCGCGTGCGCATCGAGGGCGAGGGCGCTGAGTGCACGCTCAACGGCCTGGCCCTGCTCGGCGGCTCCGAGTTCGCCGACCACCACACGGTCGTCGAACACATCGCGGTGAACGGGACCACGCGCCAGCTGTATAAGGCGGTCATCGACGACAAGGCCCGCTTCGTGTTCGACGGATTGATTTCCGTTCTTCCGGGCGCGCAGAAGACGGACGCGCAGGTCTACAACAAAAATCTATTGCTCTCGGAAGACGCCCGCGTCAACACCAACCCCGAGTTCAAGATCCTCGCCGATGACGTCTCCTGCAAGCACGGCGGCGCCGTCGGCCAGCTTTCGCTCGAGGCGATGTTCTACCTGCGCTCACGCGGGATCGGCGCCGATGAGGCCCGACGCTTGCTGGTCTACGCCTTCGGCTCGGAGATGGTGGACCGCGTCGCGCTCGAGCCTTTGAAGCTGGCGCTCGCCGACGCGCTGCACGGGCGCATGCCCGAGGAGCACCTCTGACAATGGCACGCCTTGATGTGAAGAAGCTCCGCGAGGATTTCCCGATCCTGAAGCGCCTCGTGCGGGGCAAGCCTCTGGCCTACCTCGACAACGCGGCGACCTCGCAGAAGCCGCGTCAGGTGATCCAGGCCCTCGTCGATTTCTACGAGAATCACAACGCCAACGTCCATCGCGGCGTGCACACTTTGTCGGAAGAATCCACGAACATGGCCGAGGCGACGCGGGCCAAGCTCGCTGCGTTCGTAGGCGCGCCGAAGCCGGAGACCCTGATCTTTACGCGCAACGCCACCGAGTCGATCAACCTCGTCGCCCACGCCTGGGCCCGGAAATTTTTAAAGGCCGGAGACATCGTGCTGTCCACGGAGATGGAGCATCACTCCAATATCGTGCCGTGGCAGCTCCTCGCCGCGGAGCGTGGGATCATCCTTAAGTTCGTGCCCGTCGAGCCCGACGGGACGCTCGACCTGGCCAAGGTCAAGGCGATGCTGGCCGAAGGCCCCAAGCTCTTTACCTTTACCGCTCTTTCCAATGCGATCGGCACTGTCAACCCGGTCATCGAGATGATCAAGCTGGGCAAAACGGCGAATGCAGCGGTGCATGTCGACGCCTGCCAGTGGGCCCCGCACCGCCCCATGGATATGAAGGCATGGGGCGCCGACTTCGTCTCCTTTTCCGCCCACAAGATGCTGGGCCCGACCGGTATCGGCGTCCTCTGGGGCCGCGAGGACCTGCTCGACGCGATGGACCCGTTCCTCGGCGGCGGCGACATGATCTCTCGCGTCACGCTCGAGAAGTCCACCTGGAACGCGCTGCCGTACAAGTTCGAGGCGGGAACGCCGAACTTCGCCGACCAGGTCGCCTTCGGACCGGCGCTCGACTATCTGACGGCGGTCGGCCTCGACAACATCTCCGCGCATGAGCACGCCCTCGCCGAGAAGGCTCGCCTCATCCTCGAGGCCGAGGGCATGATGGTTCTGGGGCCCAAGGACCCGGCCAAACGCTCGGGCGTGGTGTCCTTCAACGTCCCCGGCCTTCATCCGCACGACGTGGGCACGGCTTTCGATTTAGAGGGCGTGGCGGTTCGTGTCGGCCACCATTGCTGCCAGCCGCTCATGCACAAGCTCCAGTGCGGCGGGACCGCGCGGGCGAGCTTTTATTTGTACAACGACGAGTCGGACGTCGAGGCGTTCGCGCGCGCTCTCAAGCGTACGCTCGAATTCTTCAAGGTCAAGCCGAAGGCGGGGGTGCGGTAATGGACGGCGACGCGGAGCTTCAGGATCTCTATCGCGAGGTTCTCCTCGATTATTTCCGGTCCACGACCCGCAAGGGCAAGTGCGACCCGGCGGACCTGCGCGCCCACGGCATCAACCCCGTCTGCGGCGACGAGCTCGAGATCACGGCTGAGATTCGTGACGGGAAAGTCGCGAAGCTTCGGTATGCGGGCCACGGCTGCGTGATCAGCCAGGCCTCCGCGGCGATGATGGCCGAGGCTCTCGAGGGCGCGGACATCCCCAAGGCGAAGGCGCTCGTGGCCGCGTTCAAGAAGCTGATGCTCGAGAACGGAGACGTGAAGGCCCTGCCTCCGGAGCTCGAGCAGCTCGCGAGCCTGGAAGGCGTGCGCAAATTCCCTCTGCGCGTGAAGTGCGCGACCCTGGGCTGGAACACCGTCATGCAGGGCTTCGAGGTGGCAAAATCATGAGTGCGAAGATCGAGACCGCCGCGGACGCGACTTTTAAGCAGGTCGGCGAGGCTCTGAAGCCCGTCGTCGATCCCGAGATACACATCAGCATCGTGGACCTCGGCCTCGTCTACGGCGCCGAGTTCGGTGAATCGCCGAAGGGCCGCTCGGTCAAGGTGCGCATGAGCCTGACCTCGCCCGCCTGCCCGTACGGGCCGATGCTGCTCGCCTCCGTGCACACCGCCCTGACGAAGCTTCCGGGCATCAAGGACGTCGACGTGGACCTGACCTTCGTGCCGGGCTGGGACCCGCGCACGATGGCCACCGAGGACGCGAAGGAGCAGTTAGGGCTTTACTGAGGATCATGAGAATCACGAGCTCGATCGAATACGCGACGCGCCTGATGGTGACCTTGGCCGAGGAGTACGGCAACGCCCCGGTTCCGGCCGAGCGCCTGGCCGAGTCCGACAACGTCCCCGCCGACTACGTGAGCCAGATCCTGGTGAAGCTGCGCCGCGCCGGTCTCGTGACGAGCCATCGCGGCAGCGCCGGCGGCTACTCCCTGTCGCGCACCCCGGCGGAGATCACCATCGAGCAGGTGGTGCGCGCCGTGGACGGCGCCGTTTTCGAGGAAGTGTGCGAGCGCTACGACGCGGGAACGAAGGACTGCCGGCATCAGGGGCAGTGCGCGATCTCGCCGGTGTGGACGAAGCTCGGCGAGCTGGTGACCCGCTACTTCGAGGGCGTGACCTTGGCCTCGATCCTGGCCCAGAAGGCGGGCGCGTGCGGCGCGTCGCCGGCCTGGCTCGAGAAGCTCGCGTCCGGCGAATAAATAAGGGAGGATTCACTTTATGACTACCTACGAACGCGTCGAGAAGGTTCTTGAGAAGATCCGCCCTTATATCCAGTCTGACGGCGGCGACATCTCCTTGGTCTCGGTCGACGAGGCCTCCGGCGTGGTGAAGGTCCATCTGTCAGGGGCGTGCGGTTCGTGCCCGAGCTCGACGGCCACCCTCAAGGGCGGCGTGGAGCGCATGGTCCGGCAGGAGATCCCCGAGATCAAAGAAGTCGTCGCGGTCTGACGCGTGCCTAAACGCGTCGAACTGCACTGCCACTCGATCTTCTCCGACGGGACGTTGACCCCGGCGGAGATCGTTTCGCGCGCGGTCAAGAATGGGGTCGAGCTCCTGACCTTGACCGACCATGACAGCATCTCCGGCGGGCCCGACCTGTTCGCCGCCGCCAAGGCCGAGGGCCTTGACGTGCGCCTTGGCATCGAGATCAACTGCGCGGGTGAGGGCGCGGCCGACCGCGTTCACATCCTGGGCTACGGCTTTAACCCCGCCTCGCCCGGCTTCGCCGAGCGCCTCGCCGAATTCCGCGAGCGCCGCGCCGTGCGGTCCAAGCGCATCGTCGAGAATCTCCGCGGCCTCGGCATCGCGATCTCCTTCGAGGACGTACGCGCCGGCGCGCACGAGACTTTGGGCCGCCCGCACGTCGCCGACGCGCTGCGGCGCCTGGGCGTCGTCAAAAGCCGCAAGGAGGCGTTCGAGCGCTTCCTCATCAAGGGCAAGCCCGGCTATGTCGAGTCCATGGGGCCGAGCCCGGCGGAGGCGATCGCCCTGATCCGTGACGCGGGCGGCGTCGCCTGCCTCGCTCATCCGCAGACGGCGGGCAAGGAGAACGAGCTCGACGAATTGTTCCGTTCGGGTCTTCAGGGGATCGAGGTGCTCTATTCGGGCCATACGCCGTCACAGGTCCGGACCTACGGCGACTGGGCCAAGGCCAAGGGGCTTCTGGCCGTGGGAGGCTCGGACTTCCATGGCCCTAATACGGGCCGCGAGGAAAAGCTCGGCATCGATTATGAGGACGCGGCCATCGGCCCCGTCATGGAGAAGCTGAAATAATGCTCGTCATCGCCCACCGCGGAGCCAGCGGCCACGCGCCCGAGAACACGATGGCGTCATTCCTCCGCGCGCTCGCTATGGGCGCGCCCGCCATCGAGCTCGACGTGCACCAGACGCTCGACCATGAGCTCGTCGTCGCGCACGACGACGACCTTAAGCGCTGCGGCCGCGACAAGCGCCGCATCAGGAACCTGCACTGGGACGACATCTCCGGCCTCGACGTCGGCTCGTGGTTCGGGAAGGAATACCTCGGCGAGAGGCTTCCTCGGCTCGAGGACGTCTTCGACATCCTTCCGCCCACCGTCGAGCTCCATGTCGAGATCAAGCGCGGCTCCTCCTACTATCCCGGCATCGAGGAGCGCGTCGTGGATATGATCCACAAGCGCTCCGCGGCGGCGCGCACGGTCGTGTCGAGCTTCGACCACGCGGCCCTCTATTCGGTGCGCTCGCTCGACGAGAAGATCCGCCTCGGCTACCTGCTGGGCCTGACCACCTTGAAGACCGCCTTGCGCGAGATGCAGGACATCGACGCCGAGAGCCTCAACCTCAGCGTCCGGCAGACGCTCGCGCGCACGGTCAAGGCGGCCCATGAGCGCGGCCGGAAGATCCTCGTCTACACGGTCAACACCCCCGTGGAGCGCGACCGCCTGGCCAAGCTCGGCGTCGACGGCATCTTCTGCAACTATCCCGAGCTCAACCTATGGCGCTGAAGACAGCGTCCGCCGCGCCCACGTCCTCCGATATCGAGCACGAGGCCGCGCGCCTCGCTGACAAGGGCCTGGAGGCGTTGGGCTACCGCGACGAGGAGCTCGAGCGCGCCGCGCGCCTGACCTGGAAGATCAACCGGTTAAAGAAAGAAAAAAAAGCCGTCATCCCCGCCCACGTCTATCAGCGGCCGGAGATACTTCTCGGCGTGGCGGACTTCGTGGGCGATTCTTACAAGCTCGCCAAGCTCGGTGCCGCGTCCGATGCCAAGACCATCATCTTCTGCGGCGTGCGCTTCATGGCGGAAACGGCGAAGATATTGAGCCCGGAAAAGGAAGTCCTCCTTCCCGCGCCGGAGGCGGGCTGTTCTCTGTCCGAGTCCATTACTGCCGCGGACGTGCGCGCGCTTAAGAAAAAACATCCCGGCGCGCCTGTCGCGGTCTACATCAATACCACCGCGGCCGTGAAAGCCGAGTGCGACGTCGTCGTGACCTCGGCGAACGCTCCCAAAATATTAAGAAAGCTGTTCGCCGATCATCCGAAGGTGATCTTCGCGCCTGACGCGATGATGGGCGGCAACCTCGCCAAGGATCTGGGCAAGAAGCTCGGCGAAGAGCTGATCGTCTGGAACGGCACCTGTCTTGTGCACGATAATTTCGACGCGGCGTCGGTCGAGTTTTACCGAAAAATGTATCCCGGAGTGAAGATCCTCGCCCACTTCGAGTGCACCCCCGCCCTGACCTCGGTCGTCGACTACATCGGCGGCACGGGCGACATGATGAAGTGGGTGGACGACCATAAGGCCTCTTCCTACATGCTGATCACCGAGTGCGGCCTCGGCGACCTCGCGCGCACGAAGTTCCCGAACAAGGTGTTCGTGCCGATGTGCCGCCTGTGCCCGCACATGAAGGCGGTGACGCTCGAGCGCGTCTTGTCCGCCCTCGAGCGCCCGACGGCGTCTCAGCGCATCGAGGTGCCCGCCGCCGTCGCCGCCCGCGCCCTGCGCCCGATCGAGCGCATGTTCGAATTGTCCGAGGATAGATCTCCTTCATGAGCCCCTGGGTCGCCTGGACGGCGGAGGCCTTCGCCCTCGCGAAAGCGCAGGGCAAGCCGATCCTGGCCGCGGTCGGCCCGCTGGTGCCCGAGCACCTGAAAGCGGTCGAGGAAGAGATCTCGCGCCACTTCGTGGCCGTGCTGGCCGATCCCGAGGTCCGGCCCGACGCGGCGATGCGCATCGGATCCGAGCACGCGGTTGTCCTCGATCCCGACGGCTCGCGCCGCGCGGTCCTGCCGCTCCCGTCGTCCGCGCTGGGCTCTTCGCTCGCCCGCCTGGCGCTCGAGGCGGTCACCCCGCTGCGCCCGGAGGGACCGGCCCTCCCGGCCTGGACCGGAGCCGTGCGTGAAACGGAGCTGTCCGCTGCGCCCGACGAGCGCCTGATCTCCGCCGTCTTCGCAGCGCTCACCGCCCTGCCGGCCGCCCAGACCGATCCCGAGCTCGTCGAGAGCCTGCTCCATGCCGCGGGCGAACGTGGCGACGCCGCGGCGCGCGCCGCCCTGACGTCGGCGCTCGAGGTCCGCTGGGCCGGATGGGACCCGGTGCGCCGCTCGTTCCTCTCCGGCTCGGGCTCGCCGCTGTCTATGCACGCCCGCTGGGCGTCCCTGTTCTGGGACGCGCACGCGCTGACCGGTGAGCCCCGCTGGCGCGACGCCGCGGCGGCCGTCAGCGATCATCTCCTCCGGGTTCTCTGGGATTCGAGCACCGGAGCGTTCCGCCGCGCGGCCAAGCCGGAGCCGGCCGTGTATCCCGCCGACGGCAACGCCCTGGCGGCTTCGGCGCTTCTGCGCGCGCATGCCTACGGCCATCCGGGCGCCGGAGAAACGGCGCTAAAGACCTTGAGCTTCCTCCAGACGCGTCTGTACGATCCCCTGCTCGGCCTGCAGCACTCGGCCGGCGGCGAGGGGGAATCCGTCGTCGGGCTCCTCGGCGACGCGGCCGCGACGGCGCTCGCCTTCACCGACGGCTTCCTCGCGACCGGCATGAAGGCGCATCGTGAGTTCGCCGACTCGATGCTGCGCTTCCTTTTTCAAGAGCTCTGGGAGCGCGAGGCGGGAGGCTTCCTCGATCGCGTGACCCGCGCCGGCGACCCGGCGATCCTGCGCGAGCCGCACGTGGACCCGGCGCTGAACGCCGCCGCCCTCGAGGTCTGCCGCCGCATGTACCATCTCAAGGGCAACCACAACTACCGGCGCTGGCTCGAGTGGGGCCTGCGCGGCGCGTGGAACCTGAAGATGTGCGATCCGCGCGCCCCTCGCGCCGGCCTGGCCCGCGTCGCCGACCTCCACGCGCGCGGGCGCATGGACTTCGAGCTGGTCGGCCGCCCCGGCGAGCCGAAGGCCGACGCACTGCTCGCCGCCGTGAACCGGCTCTATCTGCCGCGCAAGGTGATCTCCTTCGTCGATCCCGACGACCAGGACTACATCCTCGCGCATCGCCTCGAGGCCGAGACCTACCCGCGCGTGTTCGGCTGCGGCGCGGACCTGCGCCGCCTGGCTGACGCCTCCGACCCCGCGGGCGTGCCCGCCGTGGCCGAGGCGCTCAGGAGGGAGGTAAAGTGACGGGTGTGAAACATTTCGCCGAAGGCTTCTCAGACGACAAGGACTGGCGCAAGGCGACCGCCGCCGCCGCGAAGGCGGCGCGCACGCGCCTGGGCTCCGGGCCCTGCGACCTGGCGCTCGTGTTCGTCGCCGAGGCGTTCAAGGACTTCGACCCCGTCGAGTTCTCCACCCTCCTTGCCAAGAGCCTCGCTCCCCTGCGCGTGCTCGGCTGCAACGCCAGCGGCGTCATCGCCGGCCGCAAGGAGGTCGAGATGACGCCCGGCATCTCGATCCTGGCCATGCGCCTGCCCGGCGTGCGCATCCAGCCCTTCACCTTCGCCCAGTCGGAGCTCGCCCGGTTCGAGAACGGGGCCGCGCTCGTCAAAGAGCTGGACCTTTACCCGAACGAGGATCCGAAGTTCATGGTCCTGGGAGACCCGGCGACCTGCGATCCCGAGCGCATGGCCGCGCTGTTCAACGAGGGCTACCCCGGCGCGCCGCTCGTCGGCGGCATGGCCAGCGGCATGATCCTGCACAAGCCCTCCTGGCTGCTGCTCGGCTCCCATGTCCTGGATTCAGGCCTCGCGGGCGTGGCCCTCGTCGGCCCCGTCGAGATCCAGACCGTCGTCGCACAGGGCTGCCGCCCGATCGGCGATCCCCTGATCGTGACCAAGGCCGAGGGCAATGTCCTGCACGAGCTCGGAGGACGCAACCCGCTCGAGGTCCTGCGCGAGACGCTCTCGAAGTGCACGACCGCCGACCAGACCCTCGCGCGCACCTCCCTGTTCGCGGGCCTCGTCATGGACGAGAGCCGCGCGGTGTTCCGCCGCGGCGACTTCGTCATCCGCAACGTCCTCGGCTACGACGACAAGTCGGGCTCCCTCGTGCTCGGCACGAATCTGAGGAGAGGTCAGACCTTGCAGTTCCAGCTGCGCGACGCG
This sequence comes from uncultured Elusimicrobia bacterium, assembly GCA_964537395.1. Taxonomy (GTDB): domain Bacteria; phylum Elusimicrobiota; class Elusimicrobia; order UBA1565; family UBA9628; genus GWA2-66-18. The sequence continues at coordinate 16,998 of CAZIBN010000048.1, read as the reverse complement.
CACACCTCCGACCAGGATTTCTCGGCGCTGCTGGGAGCCCTGCCCGAGACCGACTCCGCACCTCGCGGCGCCTTATTGTTCTCGTGCTGCGGCCGCGGCAAGGGCCTGTACGGCGAGTCGGATCACGACGCGACCTTGGTGCAAAGCTTGCGCGGCCCCGTGCCGATGGCCGGCTTCTTCGCCAACGGCGAGTTCGGCCCCGTCGGCGGCCGCAACTTCGTCCACGGCTACACCTCGAGCCTCGCACTCATCAAGTAGCGGCCGGTCAGCGGGCCGCGGGGATGGAATCGCCGGCGGTGACCCGCAGCCACTCCCAGAACGACGGGTTGAGCCGGTAGTAGTCGGGCAGCAGCGACGGCTCCGCGTTCATCTTGAAGAGCCTGATATAATCCTTGGCGGTCTCGACTCCGGCCGGGGTCGGGGCGCTCTCGGAGCCGTAGACGGCGGCCACGGCCTCCGTGCGGTCGTGGAGCTTCTTTATGAGGGCGTGCATCGGGAACGCGCCGACGTCTTTTATGGCGTCGGGCCAGCGGCCTTGGGGAAGCTTCTTGGGTTTTTCTAGAGTGCGTTCGCAGGACAACACCTTTCCCGTTTCGATATCGAGGAGAGCTTCCGCGGCCGGAGTATAGAACGTGGGTTCGCCGGGAGCGTCGCTCATCGGGTAGAAGAAGATCTTGAACCGCCGTCCCTGCGACGCTTCCGCCGGCACCGGAAAACCCTCGGGCCACTCCATGGCGACGACCGAGGCGCAGGGCCCACCCGCGTGGGAGCCGTGAATCGTCTCGTTGAGCCGGGTCGAGAGCTTCAGGTTCTCGGCTTCGGCCGCCTCCAGTTTCGCCGCCGAGGCCGGAGGATTTTTGGGCTCGGCGCAGGCGGTGATCAACAGGAGCGCGGTCAGAAGGCGGAGTGTTCGTGTCATAGAGGCTCGATGAAGACTCTGCCGTGCGTCTGCCACGCGGGCATGAATTGCTTCGCGCTGACGAACCGGGCGGCCTCGCCGGTCCCGGTGTCGTTGATGTAGTAGCCGAGCAGGGCCCCGGCCTGATCGACCTCGGCGCCCGTGATCACGACGATGTGACCGCCGGACCGGTGCCGGTCATCGTTCCAGAGCATGCCGGTATTGGCCGAGATCATGATCATCTTGCCGCGCGAGACGGCCGCGAGGAGCTCCTCATCCTTCGCAAGATAGTGCTTCTTGAGCGGGGTGTCCAGCATGTTGCCGAGATGCTCGGCGTTCGTGCCGCCGCCGTCCCAACGCTGCTTCGGGTCGGCGGAATTGCCGTTGAACTGCTTGGTCGCGCTGGCCTTGGCGAAGTACTCGTCCTCGATCTGCCGCATCGCCGCGCGCGTCGGCTTGATGCCGTGGGACTCGGCGTAGATTTGGGCCTGGGAGGCCAGTGCGCAGGTTCCGCCCGTCTGGCGGAAGGTGTACTGGGCGCGGCCGCCCGGGTCGCCTATCGTCGAGGTCTTGCCCGCGTCCCGCAGCTTGGCGATCCTCGCGGTCTCCTCCGGGAATGCGTCCTCGACGATCTTGATCTTCTTGCCGTCCTTGTCCTTGTCGGTGAATTCGGCGCCTCCGTAGAGGGGCGACGCGCCGGTCAGCCTCTGCCAGACCGTCCGGGGCGGCAGCGGCGTCGTGGGCCTGGCGACCTCGGGCGGGGGGCGGTTGTCGAGCAAAGTCTTGGGGCTGACCGTGAGATTGACGTGATTGGGATCGAAATCGACGCCGGCGCGAATGGGGCGATCGGGCGGAGGCCTTGCGGCGACTCCGGAGCCCGCCGGATCCTGCGCGGACTTATGATCGAAGGGGTCCTGGTTGAGGCCCTTTCCCGCCAAGCGGGCACCGACCGCCTTCGACGCCTCGTGTGCGGCGGCCTCGTTCGCCGTCCGGGCCGGGCTGACGGTCCCGACGGAATGCTTTATCTTCAAGAGCCTGTCTCGCAGCCCCGCCACTCGCTCCTGCATGGGATTGACGAACTTCGACACCAAAGTCCCGGGAGCGCTCAGCGTTCCATCATGCGGGTATGTGATCGGATGGCCGAGGCGATCGGCGTTCAACGCGAAAGCCTTGACCTCCCCCCAGGTCCGGGTGGCGTCCGTATTGAGCGCGTCGAGCCTCCCGGCGGCGGCCCTCTGAGCCTCATCGGTGAGCACGGAGCCGTTGAGGTCGGCCATCAGCGCGTCGGCGCGCCCCTCCTCGGCTGTGAGGTCCTGATAGAGCCGGCTCACCTCGTCGGGGGCTGAGTCGAGGCTCAGCTTGCCGACCTTTTCGCGAACGACCCAGAGGCCGCCGTAAACGCTCGCTTGGACGGGCTGCTCGTCGATCTTCAGCTTTCCCGCCTGGCCGTAGACGACGCCGTCGGTGCGCCGGACCACGTCGACGAGCTTCTCGTTGAACCTCAGGATCTGGATGCTGCTCAGCTTCTGGCCGGCCACGCCGTCGAGCTCGGAGTTCAGCGCGTCGTAGTCGACGCAGAGCCGGGCGTCAAAGGGGCATATGGCCCGGAAATCGAGGGGAAGCTCGGGGGTGGGGGGTGCCGCCGCGATGAGGCCCAGCAGTAATAGCGGAAGCAGCGCTTTGAAAGGAGGGGGCTTCATACGCATGAAGTTAGGGTAGCCCCGCTCCCCCGGCCTGTCAATGGATGATTTGGACCTGTCGACGGGGCTCAGGCCGGAGTGTTGCACCGTATTTACATCTGTTACACATGGGCGCAATACGGCCCAAGGAGATATTCATGAAATCCGTCATCAAGAACGCGCTCAAGAATCTGAAGGGAGGCGCGGCCGTTCAAGCCCGCCCCGCCGTGGATTTCCCGGCTCAGAATGAGACGATCCTTTCCGATCACTACTCGTTCCGCCTCTCGGCGCCGGAAGCCGCGGAGAGCGTCGACGTTTCCATCAACCAGGGTCCGTGGCTGGCCTGCCGCAAGGCGGAAGGCTTCTGGTGGTATGACTGGTCGGGCTTTGACAACGGAGAGCACGAGGTCATCGCGCGGACCCCGGGAAAGAACGGCCGCTTCCTGATGTCGGCCCCGGTCGAGTTCCTCGTCAAGCGGCCGTCCTGAATACGCCGGCTTAGCGGCCGACGCGGCCGGAGCCGACGACCTTGATGGGCATAGCGAGCGCCGGCCCCACGCCGCCGTCCTTGTCGACGTCCTCGATGCTGGTCTTGTAGGTCGGGTTCATGCCTCCGCCCGTGACCCACTTCCGGTAGAGGTCGGCGACCCAGCCCCGGGTGCGCGCCGGCAGCGGGACGAGGTAGATCGCGCCCTTCTCGATCTCGAGGACCGGCAGGCCGGCCGGCACGAGCAGGTCCACGTAATGGGTGAAGTCCTTGGCGGGCACGCCTACCCGGTCGCCGGCCATCTTGGGCAAGGTCAGGAACACCCCCGTGAGGTCGCGGAAGGTTTTTTTGTACAGCGCCTGGGCGAGCTCGACATAAGGCATGAAGCCGTTCCTGAGGCTGTTTTCCTTTAGGATGGCGTCGTGGCCTTCGGCGGTGGTGTAGTGCCGGAAGACCACGCCCTCGGCGTCATAGCGCTTCACCGTCTCCGGCACGCCGCGGGACGTGATCATGTCTCCGTGAGATTCGTTGTGGCCGGGGTTGTGCAAGGTCTCGGTGACGGCCCCGCGCAGGCTTTCCACGCGGGCGAGGCTTGCTTCGCTGAGCGCGCTTACCGCGGTCAGGTCGGCCTTCACTTCGCGGCCGGCGGCGCCGTCCATGATGACGGAGGCCAGGGCCTGGAGCTTGGCTTCGGGCATGTCGCGGATCTGCTCGGGCGTGAGATCGCGCAAGGTGGAGTTGACGGCCTCGAGGACCTGGAGAGGCGGGGCGGCGGGGACGGCGGCGGGGGTGGCCGCGACCGGAAGCGCCTGGGCGCGCGCGATGAGCGCTTCGACCTTGCTCGTGCTCAGCATCGAGGGCGTGGGCAGCGGTGCTGCGAGCGCGAGAGGGGACATCGCGGGGAAGGTCGCCGTCAGCATGCTGCCCAGCGCCGCGACCGGGCTCGCCGCCGCGGCGGCCGAGGCCGGGGCGCGGACGACCCCCGCGCCCGCGGGCAGGGCGAGCAATAACGCCAGTAAAAAGAAAGCCGGACGCCTCATAAAGGAAGTATGAGCGAACTGGCTCGGTGCTCCCAGGGTCCGAAGGCCCGGCGGGGGGTGGGTCCTGCGGTCAGCGCACAGAGTCGCGGAAGGCGGCGGTGAAGCGGGGAGCGAGGAGCTCCTGCGTCTCGGCGGTGGGCCAGACGACGCGCGCCTCGATGTCGGCCTCGAAGGCGTACGGCAGATCTTTATCGCTCGGCTGGAACGTCACGCGGTAGCCGAGCGCGCCGGTGCGTTCGACGCTCCAGGACGGGCGGCCTCCGGGAAGATCGAGCTGTCCGCCCAGGCGCTCGCCCAGGGACTTCTCGTCGCCGGGGAGCTTCCACTCGTGCACGAGCAGAAGGGCTTCCTGCGAGCGGTCGTCGTCGGTGACGACGGGCGCGCCCTTCGCGGCGGGCCGTGCGTTGGCGACGACGGCGGGCGCGGGGTGAGCCAGGGAGGTGAGGTTGGGCGCGACGGGCGCCGGGCGGCGCGCGCCGCTCAGCTCGAGGACGACGGCGCAGGCGACGATCGCCGCGTACGGAGCGAAGGATTTCCAGTTCATGGTCCGCGGGAGGGAGGCCCCCGTGGTTCTCGCCGAGCTCACGGAGGCCTCCTTCGCGGGGAGCCGCTTTTCAGCGGCGTGTGGAAGCGGCACTTCCTCGCCATATGGCTCGGTCGCCTGTTTGATGGGGAGAGGGAGATTGAGAGTTGTCTTGAGCGAGGCCACCTGAACGCGCAGCCGGGCGAGCGCTTCTTCTCGGGCGGCGAGGCGGGTCTTGGCGGTTTGAGCGGCCTCGTGCAGGCCTTCGGCGCGCTCGCGCATGATCTCGTCGCGCAGCCTCTCGGTGGTCTCGGGTGATCGTTCGGTGTCTATCATGGCGGCACTATGACTGTAGCCGCCCCTCGTTAAGGAGTTATTACGCCGATGGTAAAGCGTCGGTTAAGGGCGGTGGGGGCTAGCGCCAGATCAGCTGGCCGAGCAGCCCCAGCTGCCCCAGCCCGACGACGATGCAGGCGTACCGCAGCAGGCGCTGCTTGCGCGAGGCCACGCGCGCATTTTCCACGATCTGCCCGATGATGTCCTCGTAGTAGGGTGTCGCGGTGATGCCTCCGCCGAGGTACTTGTCGAGGCGGAAGATGAGGTCGCCGTGGCTGTATTTGACGAGGTCGTCCACGGAGATCAGGGAATCGTCCGCCCTCATCTTGCCGTGGTTCGGCTCGAAGACCTGAAGCCATTTGGGCAGGCGTTTGAGCGGCGCGAAGGCGAAGACGCCGAGCGGCAAGGCGATCGTCAGCGACACGAGGGCCAGGAATCCGGGCGGGCCGACCGGAAGCAGGATCTTGATGAAGGCGAGCTCCGCCACGGCGAAGCAGGTCAGCGCGCCGATGCGCAGGTCCGCCCAGTCCACCTCGTGGCGCATGCTTTCGAGGATGAGCCAGAGGCGGCGCTCGGGCTCGGGGGTCAGGTGGGCGGAGACGCTCATCGCCCGAATTGTAACGGCTAAATCCGCGTTGCGCAATGGCTTGCGCCCCGTCAGGGACCCGGCCGTTTTTTTGTGATATTATCCGGTCATGAACTCACGATCCTTCGTGCCCACCCCCGTCAACGAGCCCATCCTCTCCTACGCGCCCGGCAGCCCCGAGCGCGCCAAGTTCTTCGCCCGCCTCAACGAGATGAAGTCCAAGAAAGTGGACATCCCTCTCTATATCGGAGGCGAAGAGATCCGCACCGGCAAGAAGCTCGAGATCCGCTCGCCCTACGATCACGAGCAGCTGCTGGGGAAGGTCCACATGGGCGGCACCGCGGAGACCAAGAAAGCGATCGCGGCGGCGCTCAAGGCCAAGAAGGATTGGGCTCGCATGCCCTTCCAGGCCCGCGCGGCCATCTTCCTCAAGGCCGCCGACCTCCTGGCGGGCGACTGGCGCTGGACGATCAACGCGGCCACCATGCTCTGCCAGTCGAAGAACCTCTACCAGGCCGAGATCGACTCCGCCTGCGAGCTCATCGACTTCCTGCGCTTCAACGCGCACTTCGCCGAGGGTATCTACGCCAACCAGCCCAACAGCTCGCGCGGCATGTGGAACCGCATGGAGTACCGCCCGCTCGAAGGCTTCGTGTGGGCCGTCACGCCCTTCAACTTCACCGCGATCGCGGGCAACCTGCCCACGGCTCCGGCCTTGATGGGCAACACTGTCGTCTGGAAGCCGGCGACCTCGGCGCTATACACGGCGCACTTCCTGATGAAGCTTCTTCAAGAGGCGGGCCTGCCGCCGGGCGTCATCAACCTGGTCACCGGCTCGGCCGGGGAGATCTCGAACGCGATCCTCTCCCATCCCGACCTGGCCGGCGTGCATTTCACCGGCAGCACGCCCGTGTTCCACTCGATGTGGAAGACGGTCGGCGACAACATCGCCAAGTACAAGACCTATCCGCGCCTGGTCGGCGAGACCGGCGGCAAGGACTTCGTGCTCGTGCATGAGTCGGCCGACGCCGATGTGGTCGCCACCGCCCTCGTGCGCGGCGCCTTCGAGTACCAGGGGCAGAAGTGCTCGGCCGCCTCGCGCGCGTACATCCCCGCCAACCTGTGGCCCAAGGTGAAGAAGTCGCTGAGGGACATGCTCGCCACCGTCGAGGTCGGCTCGCCCGAGGATCCCGGCAACTTCGTCAACTCCATCATCGACAAGCGCGCCTACGAGAGCATCGTGAAGTACATCGACGCCGCCAAGAAGGTCAAGGGCAACAAGATCGTGTTCGGCGGCACCTACGACGCGACAAAGGGCTACTTCATCACGCCCACCGTCATCGAGTCCTCCGACCCCAAGAGCCTCACGATGTGCGAGGAGGTCTTCGGGCCGCTTCTGACCATCCACGTCTATCCGGAGAAGAAGTGGAAGGAGACGCTCGCGCTCGTGGACCAGACCTCGCCTTACGCCTTGACCGGCTCGGTGTTCGCGCGCGACCGGCGCGTGATCCTCGAGGCCGAGAGGGCGCTCGAGAACGCCGCGGGCAACTTCTACATCAACGACAAGCCCACCGGCGCGGTCGTCGGCCAGCAGCCGTTCGGCGGGGCGCGCGCCTCGGGCACGAACGACAAGGCGGGCTCGTACCTGAACCTCCTGCGCTGGGTCTCCCCGCGCACCATCAAGGAGACGTTCGAGCCGCCGAAGAACTACCGGTATCCGTTCCTGGCCCGCGACGCCGCTTAAGCAACGCCTGCTCGTCAGCCCCCTCGGCCGCGTCGAACCGCGGCGAGGGGGCTGTTTTTTGGATCAAACCTCGAAATGAAGTCGCTCACGGTTGCTCGTCCCGGGACGAGTGATTATCATCAATAATAGATCAGAGGGACGGCTGTGCCTAACTCGGACGTTTCCAAAGACGCCTTAAATTGTTAGCCTTCGAGCATGAGAACCCTGCTCGCCCTCGCCCTGCTCGCCCTTCCCGTATCGTCCTTCGCCCAACTCCGTAAATACCATCCCAAGGCGGCGGTCGCCGTTGCGACCGTGGGCCGCGCAGCGGCCGCCTGCCCGCGCGTCGATCCCTCTCACATCGATAACACCCAGGGCTACGCCGACGGCTTCGGCTCGGGGAAGTGCTACGTGTCGATCGGCGCGATGTCCACGACGAACCTGATCTACCGCGGCTACAGCTTCTTCAGCGATGGACTGCTGATGGTGTTCAGCTCGTACGGCGACGGCGAGGACAATAATCCGAACCTGACCTCGGCGCGCGAGTTCTTCTTCTTCCCGCGCACCGGCGCGATGACTCTCGAGATGGACAAGGCGGCCGGGACCGTGTCGGTGGTCATGGCCGACGGCGGCCGCGTGCATATCGAGCCGGCGACGGCGCAGATCAAGTCGCTCGCGCGCGGGTCCGTCACGGTCTCGCCGCGCATCGACCCCGCCGAACGCGGGGGTGTGGAGATCACGAGCTACACCGGCCTCATGCTCGACGCGGGCTTTCGCATGGGCGAGTCCCCGTCGGGCCGCCCGAACGCGGACTCGACCTTCCGCGACGCGCTGGGCCAGAAGTGCACGGTCAAGAACAACGAGCTGTTCGCCTACGCCAACGGCGACCACGAGCTGAAGTTCACCGACGCCCAGCTCTCCGCGTGGCTCAAGACCCGCTGCCCCAAGCTGACGCCCGGCTTCTAAAGCGACGGCGGTGTAATTTTCACAATTTGTAAATCACGCGGCGGCCTTCTCCTGTTAATCTTGAGGCATGAGCGAAAACCAGCCCGCGCCCCGCACGAGTCCCAAAGCCTCTCTCTGGCTTCCTTGCGTGAGCCTGGCGCTGACGGTCGCAGCCTTCGGCCTGGGCGCGCCGGCTCGGCTCGCGCACCTTAACCTTCGTCCGACGACTCTCCTCGTGGGTCTTGAGTTTGATGACAGCATCCGCTATGAGCCCGCCCTTTCCATGGAGCGGACCGACTACAGGCTCGTCAGCGCGCAGCGCGTTCTGGATACGCTCCTGAGCCAGCAGCTCATCGCGCTCAGATAGAAGACCAAGGACCCACCGCTGAACGGGACCTAGGGCCCTGGGCCGGCGGCACCGCCGCGGCTACGCTTATAGCGTGAGACGAATCTCGGTCCTGATCGTGCTGGCGGCCTTGCTCCCGGCTTCGGGCTGGGCTCAGGTCCGCGGCGTCGTCGCCGAGGCCGGCCTCGGTCATAGCGCGGCGCCGGTCCCGCTGATGACCGCGCCCGCGATTCAGCTCTCGCCCGCGATATTGTCCGCCGCCTCTCTGTCCCCTGCGCTTTCTTCGCCCGCGCCGCCCCTGACGCCCGCCTTGGCCGTCGCCGTTCAGCCCGCCGCCGCCGCGCCGGTCGTCCCGGGCGCCGCTCGGATCGTCCCCGCCGCCCTCTCAGCGGTCAAGCCTGCCGCCGCGACCCCGGACACACCCGGCTCCGATCAAGCCCGCGCCGCCGGCGCCGCGTTGTTCGATGGGACCGTCCTCTCCGCCCCCGCGACCGGCGACGGGCCGTCCGTGCCCGCTTCGGCGCCCGAGGACCGGCGCTCGAGCGGCCTCAGCCCGCCGACCGACGCCGAGCTCGCAACAGCTTACCGCGCGGCGAACCCCAAGTCGAAGGCGGTCGAGACCTTCGGCCGCGACTTCGTCGCCGCGGCGGGGCAGGCGATCCAGAAGTACACCTTCATGGGAAGCCATTTCCTGGAGGCCATGAGATCCCAGAGCCGCGACGTCTATCGCGCCGCCGCCGATCTCGTCGCGACGCACGATGACCGCGAGGACGCTTCCTCTCGCCGCTTCATGCAGCTTCTCGGACGCTGGAACGCCTTCCAGGATCACGGCCGCGAGAAGTTCCTGGCGATGAGGATCGCGATGATGAAGCGCCTCGGCCAGGACGGCCCCGCGCCGCACCTGCCGCCGAGCCCGATCGCGGGCGGCGACTATTGGGACATGGCCGCGGGCATGAACGCGCAGAGCTTCATCCATCGCGAGCTCGACCTGGGCACGAACTACACCTTTTTTGATTACTCGCCGTTCGTCGTTTCCTATCTTAGGACCGCCGCCGAGCTCGCCGGCGTCAGGAACGCGGCCGTCGTCGAGGCCGATCTCAACAAACTGACGCGCCCCGCCAAGCCGCTCGCGGTCCTGCGCACGAAGAATGCGGCCTATTACGTTCCCGGCTTCGACAAGAAGCTCGAGGAGATGGCGGACTGGATCGCGCCCGGCGGGCAGATCATCATCCAGAACGACCCGAATCCCGGTCAGCGCGCGATCATTATCGAGAAGCACGGCCGTCTCATCCGTCGTCTGATCGCCCAGGGCTGGGAGTTCGAGTACGGCTTCTCGGGCAGCCCGGGGAATTGGGGGATGTACGGCCTCGACACCATCACGTTGACCCGGCCCAAGCTCGCTTTCGAGAAGTCCATCCAGGAAGCGGAACGCGCCTTCAGCTCCTATGAGCGCGCGGTGCAATACCTGGAGCGGCGCTTCAACCCAATCGACCTGCTGTTCCGCTAAACCGGCGAGCGAGACATCGGCGGAAGTTATCCCCAGCACTTTCAACGTTGGAAACGATGTGGATAACTCGGCGTCGAGCGTGCGCCGCGTGGGTTTGGTAGACTGACCGCCCGCATATGGCCACCAGCCTCCTCGCCCTGCTCGATGATATCGCTACGGTCCTCGATGACGTGGCCCTGCTCGCGAAGGTCGCCGCCAAGAAGACGACGGGCGTGCTGGGCGACGACCTGGCGCTCAACGCGCACCAAGTCTCGGGCATACGGGCCGAGCGTGAGCTTCCCGTCGTCTGGACCGTGGCCAAAGGCTCGTTCAAGAACAAGGCGATCCTCGTTCCGTCCGCGCTCGCCATCAGCGCCGCGGCGCCGTGGGCCGTGACGCCGTTGCTCATGTGCGGCGGCCTGTACCTGTGCTACGAAGGCTTCGAGAAGATGGCTCACAAGTTTCTTCATACCCCGGCCGAGGTCAAGAAGGAGCACTCCGCCCTGGTGAAGGCCTTGTCCGATCCGAAGGTGGACCTCGTCGCGTTCGAAAAGGACAAGATCGCGGGCGCCATCCGCACCGACTTCATCCTGTCGGGCGAGATCATCGTCATCACCTTGGGCGCGGCCGCGGGCGCGTCCTTCCTGGTGCGCGCGGGCGTCCTGGCGACCGTCGCCGTGCTCATGACCGTCTTCGTCTACGGCTTCGTGGCATGTATCGTCAAGCTTGACGATGTCGGCTTGCACTTGACCCGCAGGAAGCGTACCGCTGTTGCGGGCCGTTTTCTTCTGCGCTTGGCTCCGGTTCTGATGAAGACGCTCTCCGTGCTCGGCACCGCAGCCATGTTCATGGTCGGCGGAGGCATCCTGATGCACGGCCTGCCCGGAGCGCACGACGCGATCCACCATGCCGTCGAGGCGGCGGGGCCGTTGGGGGTTCTCGTCCCGTCCATCGCCGATGCCCTGGCCGGCATCGTCGCCGGGGCGTTGGCGCTGGCCGTCGTCAGCGCGGGCGCGTCCGTCGTTCGGCGAGCAGGACGGCGTTAAGCACCGCGCAGGCGGTGGTCACGGGACCGACGCCGCCGGGAACGGGAGTGAGAAGGTCCGCGCGGCGGTGCGGGCACTCTGCGGCGTTTGGCGGCGAGGCGAGGTCCTGGACTTGATTTTCACCAGCGGCGGGGATATAGTTCGGCATGCACCTTTGCGCGAGTCTTTTCCTCGCGTTCGTCGTCGCGGCGCACGCCGAGCACTCGCGTTCGCCCGTCCTGGCGGCGATCACGGTGTCTTCGGAGGGATCGCTCTCCGAATCGATCGGGAAGCTTGATGCGGCCGGTAAGACGAGGGCTCTTGGCCGCCTCGAAGCGTTGGATCAGGGAGCGCTCGATGCGGCGGCTCTGAGCGAGTTGAGCGAGGCCTATCGGCTGCTCGGACGTCCCGAAGAGGCTTTGAAGTCCGCCAGGATGCTCGCCATACGGGATGGGGCTAACCCCGACGGCGACGCCCAGACCATCCTGGCGCATGCGCAGACAGGGAATTACGCGGCCGCCCAGGCGGCAGCCGAAAGAGGACTCAAGCGCTTCCCCGGCGATAAGAATCTTCTGGGTTTACTTCACCAGGTCAAAGGTCGCTCGGTCGGCGCGGTATCGCCCCAGCCGGCCATAGCCCCTCAGTCGACCTCGCCGTTAGCGGTTGTGCCTGCGGCGGACAAGCGACCGTTCGTGCTGCCGATTACCCAGGGCAAAGGGAAGCCGCCTCCTGCCCCTGTTGCAGCGGCATATCTTGCTCCTGGGGCCACTAAGGCATCGGACTTCGCCCTCAACCGGGATGGTTTGTTGAATATCTTCAGGTATAGAACCGATGTTGAATCGCCTGAGGAGAGGGCGAGGATGGCGGTCCTGAAAAAGAAGCTGGATGAAACCGAGACAGGCCGCTCCCTCATCTCTGAACTCGGCGGATGGGAGCGGATCGAGCGTGATGTTGATATCCGATTCGCCGCCGTATCGAGCAAAAACATGGGTGCGTACTTCAGGCAGTTCATCACACCCGACTCGAAAGGGCGTCGCGGCGCCGTTGTTCTCAGAAATGAGCTGCTTCATGAGCCCGACGCCATAGCGGTTCCGATCCTCGCTCATGAGCTCAGTCATGTCAGCGACTTTCGCGGAGAGCACGGTCTCGCGATTCCCAGCGAATTCTCCGCGCACCGCACTCAAATTCAAGTCTTCGAAGAGATGAAGGAAAAAATGTCGCCGGCGGAGATCGCGGATTTGAGCAAACACCCGCGCGGACGATACCAGAACTTCATCGCTCTCTTATGGGAAGATCACTTGGTGCAGCGCTTCAAGACTCCTGAGGAAATGGCGGCTGCCGTGGGATCCGTTAAGGCGTTTGCAGCGCGATCTCGGGAAGTCCTCTCCGATCTGAAGAACGGCGGAGTCGGCCCCGGTGGTCCTCAACTCGAATATCACTTGAATGGCAAGAATGGCGGGCTTTATCCTAATCTAACGGCCGAAAAAGACATAGTTGATGTTATTGCTGAACGCCAGGAATCGGGAAGTTACGACGTCGAGCAGCAGCGTAAAGACAAGAAGATTTTGGCTCAAAGAGGGGCTCTCTTGGCCCAAGCAGAAAAACAAGATGCCGAATTCCGAGCCAAGCACGGATTTCTCATCAAGGCAGGCAAATGAAGAAGCTCGTCATCGGCGTCGCGACTGTCACCGCGTTGATCTTAGGTATCTGGGGAATCCGCGTATGGCGGGAAATTCATCCGCAATATGAGACCACTGTTCATGTCATGAAGACCGGCTACAGCATCGAACTCCCATCAAGTTGGCCTGAACCTGGCGAAGAAGCGACATTTATCTCCATCGAGAACTCTCCGAATTTGCGCGAAGGCTCCGTTGATCGGTTCAAACAAGGCATCTCCATTCATGACGACGGAGTAAATGCCGATACGGAGAAGGTCCTTCAAGAAATGCGTTCGGGTTACGACACCGTGACTCGAGTGAGTACGGTAGTTCTCGCGAATGGCATCGTCGCGAAGACCTGGACCTATTGGGAACCCATGGGGGAGTTGAGCCAAGAACATAGGGGCTATGTCTTCAAAGCGCCCAACGGCCATGTCTACTCGGTTCTCGAGCCGATGGCCATCGATTGGCGGACGAAGAGGCGCTACGGCAACATTTTCCGGAAGATTCTCGGAAGCATGCAGTTCAAGCGGTAGACGACCGGTTGATCGCCCGCTGTCGGAGAACTTGCGCCGGCGTCACCCACGCGCGCGCCGATGCGCGGACGGCGGGTCAGACTCAGCGCGTCCGTCGTTCGGCGAGCAGGACGGCGTTAAGCACCGCGCAGGCGGTGGTCACGGGACCGACGCCGCCGGGGACGGGTGTGAGCGCGCGCGCGCGCGTGGCGACTCCCGGAGCAGCGTCGCCCTTGAGATGCCCGCGCACGACGTTGACTCCCGCGTCGAGCACCACGGCCCCGCGCTTGACCCAGGAGGCCTTCACGAGGCCGGGCGAGCCCGCGGCGAGCACGAGCACGTCGGCCTCGCGGCACAGCGCGGCGAGGCCCTTGGTGCGCGTGTGGGCCAAGGTCACGGTCATGTCGAGCGTGGAGAGCAGATGCGCCGCGGGACGGCCTACGGTCGCGGAGCGGCCGATGACCACGGCGCGGCGGCCGGAGAGGGGGACGCCCGAGGCGAGCGCCAGGCGGGCGAGGGCGAGCGCCGTGCAGGGCACGACGAGGCCCTGCGCTTCCTTCCAGGTTTTGGCGAGGAACAGCTTGCCGTAGGCGGCGGGCGTGATGCCCTCGGCGTCCTTGTCGGCGGGAATGGCGGCCGCCGCATCGGCCGCGCTGATGCCGCGCGGATAGGGCGTTTCGATGAGGAGCGCGTCGGCGGAGTTGTCCGAGGCCAGGTCGGCCAGCAGCCCCAAGGTCTTCGCGCGCGGGCCGGGTGAGAGGCGGTGGACGACCGCTTCGACGCCCGCGGCGTCGCAGGCCCTGATCTTGGCCTTGAGATAGCTTCCGGCGGAGGCGTCGGCGGCGGCGACGATCGCCAGGCGGGGGCGGCGGCCGCGCCTGCGCGCCACGGCCAATGCCCGCCTGCGCGCCTCGCCGAGAAGGCGGAGCGCCAGGGATTTCCCGTCGAGGATGCGGGCGCTCATTTTTTGGCGAGGCTCCGTTCAAGGCGCGCGATCACGGCTGAGAGTATCTCAAGGGTCGGCGCGGGCACGCGGCGGCGCTTGGCGGCGAGCAGCAGGGGGCCCAGGATCGCACGGGCCTCGGTGCGGCGGCCGGCGGCGAGGTCCTGGAGCATCGAGTTGCGCTGGCGCGGGGCGTTGCGGCAGGACAGCATGAGCTTGCCGGCCATGTCGGGATAGTCGAGGTTGTGGCCGGACGCCAGGGCGGCGGCGGCGGCCTCTCCAAGGGCGGCGAGCGCGATCTCGCGCAGGGCGGGGTCGGCCTCGATGCGGCCGCTCTCGACCGCGCAGGCGGCGCCGAGCGGGTTGACGGCGGCGTTGAAGGCCGCCTTGGTCCAAAGCATGCCTTCTTCTGAATCCTTGAGATGCACGCGGAATCCGGCGCTCGTCAGCAGGGCGCGCGCGGCCTCGAGCGCGGCCTCGTTGCCGGAATGGCGGGCGAGCAGGATGTCCTCGCCGCCGTTGAGCTTGAGCTCGCCCTGCGAAGCGCGGTCCGCGGCGAAATAGCAGACGCCGATGACAGTGCGCTTCGGGCCGAAGGCGCGGCGGAACACCTTCTCATGGCCGATGCCGTTTTGAAGGGCGACGACGGCGGTGCTCGGCCCGATGTAACGGCGGGCGGCGGCCGCGGCGCGGCGGGCGTCCCCGGATTTGACGCAGAAGAAGGCGGCGGAGGCGGGGGCTTTGAGGGCGCGGGCGCCGGTCAGGCCCGTGATCTTCTCGCTGGGGCCGTCCAGGGCCGTCACCGTGAAGCCGGAGCGGGCCAGGAGGCGTTCGGCGGCGGCGTCCCGCCCCAGGATCGCGACCGGAAGCCCCGCCCGGCGCAGGCCGGCGGCCAGGGAGAGGCCTACGGAGCCGGGGCCAACGATCAGGACGGGTTCGCTCACGCCCGGATTATGGCAAAAAAATGACCCCCGGCGGATTCGCCTACGGCGAATCCAGCCGGGGGTCGGCTTCGGCGATTTAAAGAATGTGAATTACGCGTTCACCATCTTCGCGCGGGAGATATCACCCTTCTTGTCCAAGAAGTACAGGAAGCCGGACTGCTTCTTGATCCCGGCCTTCAGAACCTTCTCGGTCTTGCCGCCCTTCTTGCCGCCGCGGGCCATCTTGGCGCGGGAGACGTCGCCCTGCTTGTCGATGTAGTAAAGAAAACCCTGAACCCGCTCAACGCCGACCTTCTGAACCTTCTCCATTGTATTGACCTCCGTACAGATGCCGGGATCGGTACCCCTGGATCCCTGGGGTGCAGCGCCGAGAATCTAGCATAGTCTCGACGGAGATGCAAGTATTTCTCGACGGGGGCTCGACGATAAAACGGAAGCCCCGCCGGAGGAAATCTCCGACGGGGCTCCCGACGAGGAAACGGCTTATTTTCCCGGTTTGTCGAAAAGGGCGATCTGCGTCTCCTGGGGCATGATGAGGCGTTCCTTCAGCCAGGAGTCGACGAGGCTGCGGGAGAAGCGGTACTGTCGACCGATGCGCGAGGCGGGGATGCGCTTTTGGCGGATGAGGCCGTAGATCTTGGAGCGGCCCATGCTGAGGTAAAGGGCCAAAGTCTTGATGTCCATCACATCGGGCACGGGTCCATTCATGCCCCTCTTCGCCGTTTTTCTCTTCTTTTTCATGAAATGAGCGTTGAACTCTACCGTTTAGAATCGCTTAACACTCAGAGTGTATGTCCTCTATCATCTTTTGTCAAGTATTTCGGGCTGGTAGGTGTCGTCGTCGTCGGCTTTCAGCGGGGCGCCGCACGCCGCCGCGGGCGTGAAGTGCTCCCGATAAGCGTCGGCCTCGCTGCGCTCTCCATTGAGAGACTTCTGATAGGCCTTCAGGCAGGCCGCGGGGCAGCAGCCTTTGACCGTCTTGGCGTCGCAGTTGGGAGCGGCGCGCACGCACGCCCCGAAGGAGTCTCCGTTCTCAACGCACGTCTCGAGAGACTCAAGGCAGTCCTTGAATTTGGGCCGGTAGGATGAGGCGACGGGCGCCTTCTTCTTCGCGACGGGGGCGGGCGCTTCTTCCTCCGGTTCAGCCTCGGGAGGCGGGGCCTCTGCCGCGTCGTCGCCGGGCGCATCAGTCGCGGCTGCCTGCGGCTTCTTTTTTCCTTTCGCCGGCGTTTTGGGTTTGAGCGCCGCGGCCTTCGCGCAGGCGGGCTTCACTCCGAAGGTGCAGGCGTTTTTATAGTCCTCGTACGCGAAGCCCTTTTCGCCCTGGCTTTCGTAGGCGCGTGCGCGGTCGGCGTAGGCTTGCGCGAACCGGATGTCGAGCGCGACGGCCCGGTAAAAATCCCCGATCGCCGCCGGGGTCTTGCCCGTCTTCATGAGCAGCACGCCGCGACGGTGGAAGGCCTTCGAGTTTTTTTTATCGAGGGCCAGGCAGTCCGAGAGATCGCCAAGGGCGCCCGCATCGTCGCCGTCCTTCTCGCGCAGGCCCGCGCGTGCGCACAGGACCTTCGCCTTGCCGGCGCCGCCGTCGCCGTCCTGCCACATGGACAGCGCGTTGGAATAGGAGGAGAAGGCCGCCTTCGGGTCCTTTTCCCGTTCCTCGCGGGCCCCTCGCGCCGCCCAGGACTTGAAAGACTCCGAATGTGCCGGGACGGCGGCGAAAAAAACCATCATCACGACGAGGGTCAGATGCGCGCTCATGGCTTATTAATAGGAAGCTTAACACCGGCTCGCTTCCGCGTCAAGCTCCACGCCCCGAAAAATAGCTTGTCATCGTCGTGGATCTTTTGTATATTGTGGGACACCA
>CAZIBN010000047.1:0-29085 GCA_964537395.1 uncultured Elusimicrobia bacterium | reverse complement strand
GGCGACCCGGCCAAAGGCTTCATCTTTCACGCGCCTCAAGGCGAGGCCACCTTCACGCCCGACGGCCGAGTGCTCGAGTGCCGACGGCTTCCCGGCGAGCCGGTCGCCATCGCGCGCGACGCGCGATTCGACTCCCTGACGCTCGATCAGATCGATGCCCGCTCCGTGAAGCTTCACGCCGACACCGAAGCCGTCGCCGCGCTGTACGCCTCGGGACGCAATATCGGCGACACGGGCCGAGAGAAGGTGGCCTCCTTCGCCCGCGACTTCGCCGGACTGGCCGATCCCGCGCACGCCTCCGCCTACCGTGCACTCGACCCCGGCTTCTGGGCCTGGGTCGAGGCGAACGGCGGCGTCGCTCCCGCGAAGTAGCGCCGCGCAAAGCGCTCAAACGCGTGCTGGAATAATAAGTTATCCCCAGCGTTTCCAACGTTGGAAGTGCTGGGGATATCTTGATGCCGCCGGCGAGATGTAAGTTTCCCCCGCCCATCGGCGTATCATCTCCGGACGCAGGCCCGCTCCGCACCAGAGGCCCGAAGCGTCCGGAGATACGCTTTATGAACCGCCTCGAAGCCGTCGCCAGCGCCTCACTCGTCGCCCTCGTCGCCGCGGGTATCGGACAGAGATACATCGTGCTCTCGAATCTCGCCGCGACTCCCCCGCCCGCACAGAACGTTCGGACGAGGCTCCAGCTCGAGACCCGGCCGGAGCGCACCGTCGACGCCGCGATCGGCGCCTATCTGTCGAGCGTCGAGGCCGCCGCCGAGGCCGACAAGCGCGTCCAGCTCGGAAGCCTACTCGCTTCGCTCGAATCTCCTGAATTTGACGGCGAGGAGATCGACTCCGTCACCGCCGAGAGCCTGTCGAAGGCCGTCGTCGCCGTGTTCGATAAGCCCGGCGATGGCGGCGCGGAGGATCTCGAGCTGCGCCGGCGCGTCGTCGGCTTCCTGGCCGGCCGCGTCTCCGGGAAAACCAGCCGTGACTTCGTCCTCAAGGCGATGGAGGAGGGCCCGGCCGAGATCCGCCTCGAGGCGCTCAAGCGCGTGGGCTCGCCGCTCGGAGTGCGCGGCTCGTCCGTCTACGCGAAGGTCAAGGAACTCGGCGAAAAGGGGCTCGTGCCGGACGCGGTCTACCCCGCGGTCCTGCGCCGCACGGGAGGGGTCAAGGCGAAGGATGTCCTCCTCACGCTGATGAACTCAACCGACAGCGCAAAGCTCATCGCGGGCTGCGCGATCTCCCTCCAGGACTACCGAGACCCCGAGCTCATCGGGAAGATCCTGGAGCGCCTCGAGGCGGTCGGCATGATCGACAGCACGGGCAAGATGCCCTGGCTGAGCCCCGCGCTCCTCGACGAGCACCTGAAGTCCGCGGATAAGTCCTCGTTCCGCCGCGGGATGATGGCGATGGCCACGCGCCCGGTCCTGGTGAAGACGGGGATCTCACATGTCGAAAAGGGCCTGCAGAGCCCGGATGCCGATACGCGCCGCTTCGCGGCGATCGCCGTGAAAAAGGCGGTCTTAACGAAGCACGTCGACGCGAAGCTGGGACAAACCCTGCTCGCGGGCCGTCTGCAGGTGGAGACGGAGCCGGTGCTGAAGGCCGAGCTGACGGGGGGCCTCGAGAGGATCCACAGCCTTCTCGAGCAGAAGGAGACGGGCGTCCAGTAAAGAAAGCCCGCAACGTATTGGAGCCTCCCGCTCTCGGCGCGGGGGGCTCCTTTTTTTGTTAGCGCTTGGCCGGCGCGCCGCGCGTCGCCGTCGACAGCGTCGGGTCAGGAAGGCTGTTGGGATCCGGCTTCGAGTTCGGATCGGGGAGGAAGTCCGAGGGCTTGGTGGGATCGCCGGGGCCGGTGCTGGTGCGCGGGGTGGCCCCCGTCATGGGCTTGCCCGGCGCGGTGACCTCGACGGGCGCGGACGGAGCCTGACGCAACCGCTCCACCATGAAGTACAGGCCGACGAGGGCGGCCAGCACGAACGGTCCCAGCTCCCAGAGTTTCCCTTTCACGTGATGATTATACCCTTAGCGGGAGGCGCAATGATCGCGCAGGGGCACGAAGCGGACCTCGGGGCCTTTGCCGAGGACGAGGAAGAAGGCCGGCTTGATGTCGCGGGTGAACGCGATATCAAGGCCGCCGAAGCGCTTGGCATGCTCCGTCATCCAGGCCTTAAAACGCGCGAGCTCCTCGCGCTGCTCGTCGGGCTTGGGGGCCGACGCGAGGGAGACGTGCGGCTTGAACACGTCGTCGTAGGCGTCGCGCTTGCGAAAGCCCTTGTCCGTCAAGGTCTGACGATCCATCATGAGGCGCGTGGCCCACTCCGTGGGAACGGGCGTCAGGTCGAGGGCGACGACCTGCTTCTTGGGGCCGAACAGCTCCGCAGCACCCTTCATCACGAGAGATCCGCTCGACAGGTCGGGGCCGTTGAGCGCGTACTTCTCCATCAGCTCCGCGTCCTCCGGCTTCCAGCCGCCGCCCATGAACGACAAGGTCACATGGAGGTTCTCGGTCTTCTCGAAGGCCAGGCCCGGGAACTTTTTCGAAAGCTCCTTCTGAGCCTTCCCCCACTCCTTGGCGAATTTCGTCTTGCCCAGCGGCAAGGCCGAGAAGAGAAGGAGCGTGGCCCTCCCGTCCTTGTCGAGCGCCTCGGCGGGGCAGACGAGCCCGGCGGCCGCGCACGGCCGCGCCATCGCGCTGAAGAGGAGCAGAGCCGCCGCGGCGACGAGTCTCATTTGCGCGCGGCCTCGCGTTCCTCGAGCATGGCATTGAGGCGGCCGATCAAGGCGCGGATGGTGGCCGAACCGCGCTCAGACGCCTGCATCACATTGGGCTGGGAAGCGTCGAAGGTCTTGCCGACCGAGACGGCGAGGGCGCCGGGCATGGCCTGGGCCATGTACAGGTCGTTGCCCTCGGCCTTGAAATCGTCGCCGAAGACGGCGACCTGGGACTCGTCGTCGATGAGGCCCTTGGCCTTGAGCATCTCCATCGCCTTGCGCGCGCCGGTGCCCTTGTGCGCCTTGAAGTACTGCACGTAGGGGACGTGGCGCATCGTCGGCATCGGCTTGAGCTGGACGAGGTAGCCCAGGCCGCCGGACTTGTTGGCCTCGGCGAGCGCCTCGTACAAGGCCTGATCGCGCTCCGGGTGGTTGCGGATCTCGATCAAGGTCCGGCTGTCTTCGTGAAAGATCTTGTAGTCCTCGGGCTTCAGGCCGACCTTCGCCGCGGCGGCCTCGAACACCGGCGTGATCTTCGCGCGCTCAGCGTCGTCGAAGGAGACCTCCTTCCAGGCCGGCTCCGCCGGGGTCGCGCCGTCGGCGCCGTACTCGTAGACGCGCGCGCCGGACTGCACGGCGAAGAGCATGCCCGCGCGGGTCTTGGCGTCGAGGCGGTCGCCGAGCAGGTTCGTCATGCCGTTGTGGTCGCCGGTGAAGAAGTGGTTCGTGCAGATCACGACGTTCACGCCGAGCTCGCGCAGACGGCGCAGGAGCCCGACGAGCTCATCGGAGGCCGTCACGGCCTTGTCGTCCGGCGTCTTGTCCATCAAGGTCCCGTCGTAGTCGGTGATGACGGCCTTGATGCCCTTGGTCTTCAGGCGCTCGGCCATCATCGCGGCAAGCTCATCGAGCGAATGCTCGCGCGGCGCGGCGGTCTTGAAATTCGTCGGGGCGAGCTTATTTCCGAGCCAGCGCGGGGCCATCCAGAGCAGGAGCCCGACCACCGCGAACATCGCGAGCATCGGCCACAGCGCGGTCGGGAAAGCGAGGCCGCTCGAGATCGCGCCGATCGAGGCGTAGCCGAAGGCCGCCGCGATCGCGGAGAGCGCCGAGCGCAGGCCGAGGAGCTCGCCGGTATGCTGCGCGTCCGCCTTCGCCTCGCGCTGGACGATGGTGTCGATCGTGATCTTGTTGGGGACGTTGACGAGGCCGATGATCAGGATGCCGAGCAGGAGTGCTGGGATGTTGCCCCAGAACGCGAGCGGCAGGGCCAGGGAGGAGAGGCCGATGAAGGCGTAGCGCATCCAGCCGCGATCGCTCAGGCGCGTCGAGATCGCATAAAGGCCGCCCGCGATCGCCATGCCGGCCGCCGCCATCGCGAGGCTCGCCGGGAAGAGGTACAGGCCGAGCCACGCGCCGAGCGCGCCGAGGACGATCGCGCGGACCACGGTGTTCCAGCGTCCGGGCAGATTGAGCATCGTCGAGCCCGCGAGGAGCTGGCCGAAGAACATGGAGCCCTGGAGCTGGCCCTGCATCATCGCGCCGCCCTTGAGGTCGTGGGCGGCGAAGGGGATCAGGATCGCGCCGATCGGGTACACGACGAACGAGTAGGCCATGCTCAAGAGGGTTCCCGTGCGCAGGACCGGGTTCTTCCACAGGCGCGCCAGGCCCTTCGAGGTGGCGATCAGGCCGGCCAGCGCCGCGCCCACGAGCGCGAGTGCGGCGAACTGCGGGACGACGGCGTGCAAGGCCAGGTACAGCGCGCCGCCCGCGGCGAGCACGCCGCTCCAGATCGCCATGTTCCGGCGGCCGGCGGCCGACGCCTCGGCCGCGGCCTCGCCCGTAGGCTTCACGGCGGCGGGCCTGGAGAGCGCGACGTTCGGGATCGTGTACCACTGGATGAGTGCGCCCGCGGCGGCCAGGCCCGCGCTGATGGCGAACATCCCGGAGAGGCCGTTGAGGACTCCGAATGTGGCCGCGAGCGTGTCGACCCAGCGGCCGGACAGGAGGAAGGTCCCCAGCAGGACGTTGAGGCCGATAAAATTGATGTTGGCGGCGGCGTTGAGGACCGACAGGCGCTTGGGATCGGACCCGGCGAGCGCGGGCATCATCTTGTCCTCGGCGACCAAGGAGCTGGCCACGTTCCAGCTGGTCAAGAGCGCTACGACAAGCAGCGGCCAGAAGGTGGCCCCTTGCATCATGACAAGAGCCGGGATCGCCAGCGCCAGGACGACGCGGATGACCCCATTGAGCGCGAACATGTTGCGGAAGCTCAGGCGATCGGCGACGAGTCCGCTCAGGGGCGCGAGCAGGATCGCGGCGACAGCACCCAGCGACATCAGATCGGTGTAGCCCTGCGAGCCGACGAGGGCCTGGGCGAGCATCGGGTAGGAGATGACCCCGGCGAGGATGAAGCCCACGAGGTAGAGGCTGCGGCCGACGAGCCAGCCGGTCAGAGCGCGCTTGCGCGTCGCGTCGTCGAGAGAATCGACGGTCCGGCCCGGTCCCGCATACTTGAGATCATCGACCCGCGTCGCGAGGCTCAGCAGGCCGTTGTAGAACTTCCACTCCGCGCGCTTGAGAGCCGAATTCTCCTCGGGCGGCGCCCGGTCCGCGGCGGTTCCGGGAGGGCTCAGGTTTCGCTCGAGGCGCTGATCGGGGCTGACGACGAGGAAGCGGTCGTGGTGCATGGCCAGGAGCATCGAACGCGACGGCATGAAGCCGAATTCGGCGCCGTTGAGCGGGTGCGTCTTGGACTCGGGGCTCGTGCTCCAGCGGCGCTCGAGGCGCTCGAGGAACGCGGGCACCCGGCGCGAGGAGCCGTTGTCGGTCAGCACGTGAAGGTCGAAATCGCTCGTCGGCGTCGCGGCGCCGGTCGCGAAGCTGCCGAGCAGCACCACGCCCACGACGCGCGCGGAGGAGGCGGGGTCCTCCTCGAGAACGGTCTGCGCGACCGCGACGCGGAAGGCGTCGAGCACGCGCTGCGCGGCGTCGTTCTGGAACTCGGCGGCTCCGGCGTTGATCTCCGGGCCCATCAGCTTGTCGAAGTGCGCCTTCATCTGGCCCGGGGCGAGGATGGACGCGCCGTGCAGACCCTTGCGGACGTGCTTGCGCAGGTTGCTCGAGCTGCGGTTGGGATTGTAGAGCACCGCCCGGTCCAGGAAAGCGACGAAGGCCTCGCGAGCCTCGGGCACGGCGCTCGCGGCGGCGAAGTAGCGGTCGTAGAGCTTCAGCGCCTCGCCTCTCACGTACTGATCCGAGCCGGAGCGCGAGCCCACCGTGCGGGCCCCGCCGATCATGCCCATCATGCGCGAGTCGACGAAAAAGCCGCGGGCATTCGTGACGGACGCCTGGCCCGAGATCACGGCCGGAGCGGAGGCGCGCAGCTTCCGGTACTCGCGCCAGTTGTCGACGTTGACCTCGAGGAAGTAGTGACGCAGCGAGCTGACCCACAGCCGGATCTCATGGATCGGCGAACGCATCTTGTCCGTGGAGACCTCGGGCGCGGGCACGACCGGCTTCGAGGCGACGGAGAGCAGGACGCTGCGCGACGCGGCCGGGCCCGAGGCGCCCAGCACGACGAGATTCTTGCGGCGGGGATCGCCGGTGCCGCCGACCGAGTAGGTCCGCGCCCCCGGGACGCCTTTCTCCATCTCGGCGTCGTTGCCGTTGCCCTGATCCGCCAGGTCGCGGCCGCCGACACGCGTGCCGAGCCTCGTCAGCCACGAGGACTTATCCGCCGCGCGCGGCGCGTACATCCCGTCGCCGAGGATGACGATGTCCTTCGCCGCGAGGCCGCGCGCGCGGGCGATGAAGCGGGAGGCGTTCGCCTTGGTATTGACCGACACCACGAGGTAGGGATTGTTGGCCGGGTCCTTGGCCATGCGCGCCCGGACCGTCAGCGCGCTGCCGCGCTTGGCGAGCTCCTTCTGGAAGATCTCGCCGGCGCCGCGGACCTGCTCCCAGGAGTAGCCGACCGCGAGCTTGATCGTGTAGGTGTAGGGGCGGATGACGGACTCGGCGCCGGCCGGCAGATCCTTCATGGCCGCGCCGCCGGCGGCGGAGATCACGGACTTCACTTCGTCGCTCATCGCCGGCGCCTCGTAAACCAGCGCGGGCTTTCCGGCGTCGTCATAACGGTACACGCGGCCGCCGGCATCGACGGCGACATACATCCCAGCGCGAGTTTCAACCGGCAAGGACGACAAGGATTCAAGCACCGACTCCGGACGATCGCTGATAACATCAACGGTCTTACCTGCGGCCCGGACGGCCTGCACGGCCTTCACCATGTCGGGCGAAAGTTTATTATCGAATGCGGCGTTGGAATCGGCGAGCGTCTCGTCGTAATCGGAGAAGACGGCGCGCTTGTCGGAGGCCGCGGCGATGGCGCGCTCGGTCAGATCGGGGCCGGCGGGGCGCAGGGAATTCACTTCTCCCGTCAATGCCGAAACCATGCGCAGCATGAAGCGATGCGTCCGGTAGCTCAGAGACGAATCGATGGCCGCGGGAGCCTGGGGCTTTACGGCGCCGGCTTCTGAGGCCGAGCCCGGGGCCGACGGCGCAAGCGCCGCGGGGATCTGCGAAGCCGCCGGCTTCGACGGATCCACGGCCGCCGCCCGGACCGCCGAGACCGACAAGGCCGCGGGACCCGCCTGCATCGCCGGATTGACGAAAGCCGCCGCCGGGATCACGGAGCCCGCCAAAGGTGCCGGCGCGGCTGACAGAGAAAGTCCCGGCGCGAGAAGCCCCGAGGAGAGGCCCGACACGGACAAGGTCAGCGGGACGATGGGAGAGCCGGAGTTAAGAGAGCCGGCCTGTCCGCCCACCGACGGAACGGTCTGGATCGGAACGCTCTCGATGACCCCGGCAAAAGCGACGTGCGCCGCCGAGCCCGGGGACAATAAAACGAGAACCGCGCAGACAAAACTCGCAACGAGTTTTTTCGCTGTTCCGTTCACACAGGGATTATAGTCCGGACCCCGAGATCGCGCCACCGCCTTTAGGCCCAGAATGGCAGTATTAAGGACCTACTCCGTTTTCCGTCATATTTATCACTATAATCTCAGTCACTCCGGGCCTGTAAGTTCTCCCCCCCGGCCGGAGTAAGGAACTCAAGGATACCCAGGTGGACGCCGAGATCGACCGCCTTATCGCCCTGCACGCCGACAAAGCCTATGCCGTCGCTTTGCGGATGACGGGCAACTCGACCGACGCGGGAGACGTCGTCCAGGAGGCCTTCTTGAGAGTCATGAAATACTTCGACAAATACGATCCGTCCCTGCCCTTCGAGGCCTGGATGACGACGATCCTGAAGAACGTCTACTTCACGAGCCTGCGCAAGGAGGCCTCGCGCCGCTCGGTGTCCATGTCCTACAAGAAAGACGAGGACTCCGCCTCGCTCGAGGACTTTTTGGCCGAGACCGCCCCGGGCCCGGAGCGCATGGCCCAGGCGCGTGAGAACACCGACCGCGTCCAAGGCGCGCTCGCTTTCGTCTCGCCCGCGATGCGCATGGCGATCATCCTCGTCGATCTCGAAGGCATGCCGCGCGAAGAGGCCGCCTCGACGCTCGGCTGCTCGCTCTCCGCACTGGACGTGCGCCTGCACCGCGGGCGCGCCAAGCTCAAGGAGCTCCTGTCATGAACTGCCACGCGACCCGCGCCGTGCTCGATCTTCACGCCGAGGGGCGGCTGACGCCGCGCCGTGAAAAAGCCGTGGCCGAGCATCTCGGCTCGTGCGCCGAATGCCGGTCGTTGTCGTCTCCCGCGGCCGCACCGGTCAAAGCGCCCAGCGGAGATTTCAAGGCCCGCCTCGCCGCGTCTCTGAAGGCCGAGCGCAAAGCGCCTGAAAAACAAGCCGTCGCGAAACTCGAACTGGCGCTGTGGCCGCGAGATCTGTCCGGCGTCGCCGTGGCCGCCGCGGCGCTTGCCTTGATCGCCGTCATCATCGGCTGGTCGGGAGCGCCGAGCCAGCAGTTTGACCGCGGCGACGAACTCGCCGCCGGGAGGATGCCATGAGAACTCCGAACTCAGAATCCGCTCACCGCTTGGGCGAGCTCGCATTGCTGACGACGGCCTTCGTCCTGCCGCTCGCGTTCAGCCTTCACTCCTACGACCCGGCGTCGCTGAAGTTCGCCGTCCTGCAGTGGAGCTCGCTCGCCATGCTGTTCGGGTGGCTGTGGCAGGGCATTTCCCGCGGGCGGTTTCAGACGCCCGCGGCCTCATGGACCGTGCTCCTGCCCGCTCTCGCGTACGGCGCGTGGACGGTCGCATCGTTCGCAGTAGGAGAGCACCGCCTCGCAGCACTTCCCGACTTCGTCACCCGGCTCACCATGCTCGCAGCCTTCCTCGCCGCGTTCCTCGGCTTCGCCGGCGCGCGCTACGCCTCGCGCTTCGCGGCCCTGACCGTGGGCGCGGCTCTGCTGGCCGCCGCGGGCGCTGCCGTCTCGCGGGAATTCGCGAACGCGGCCGCCCCATATCTGGCATCGTTGTTCGCCGTCGCTGTGCCGCTGGCCCTGACCCTCGACCTGGATCCGGAAACCTCCGTGCCCGTGCGCGGCGCCGCCTTGGCGCTGCTGCCCGTCGCGGGCCTCTGCCTTGTCCTGCGCTCGTCGCCCGCCCCGGGCTTCTGCGCCTCTCTTCTCCTTTACGCTCTGGTCGTCGCCGCCGCGCTGAGGTCGAAGGCGGGCCTGCGCTCCGCAGGCCTGGCCTTGTTCGTCGCCGCCGCAGTCGCCGCGGCCGGACGCGCCGCGCTCCCCTCCCCCGCCTTCGCGCACGGCGCCACGGAAACCACCCTCGTGCTCTGGCTGTTCGGGGCCGCGCTCTGGACGGGGGCGAGCGCCGCCCCGGCTCTGCGCCGCGCCGGCGCTCTGCCCGAGTCGACTTACGCCGCCGGCTTCGCCGCCGCCGCCGCCGGCGCGCTCGCCTCCGCGTACTTCAGCGGAGACAGCCTGTCGCCCGCCGCGGCCTGGTACGCGTGGCCTCTCGCGGGCCTCGCCGCCGGCCTGGCGCCGCTCGCCGCCCGCCGCGCGGCGGTCAGCGTCTATCCGCTCCCGGTCTCGGAGAGCATCCGGCACGCGCTCTACGCGCCAGCCTTGCTCGGCTTCGCAGCCTTGGCCATCGTGCCGGGACTGTGGCTGCGCTCCGACGTCCAGCTGAACTCGGCCGTCTACGCTGAACGCAACGGCGATCCTGCGCGCGCGCGCGCGCTGTACGCGCAGGTTCTCCCCGGCGCGCGCGGTTGGGCGCGCGCGCTCCTCGGAGAAGGCGACGCGCTCGCGGCTTTGGGACATTGGGATGAAGCGAACGCGGCCTACGGCAGGCTGGCGGACTCGTTCCCGAACGATCCCCGCGTCCACGGCCGGCGCGGGGAAGCGTACGCGAAGCTCGGCGATTGGACGTCCGCGGCCGCCGAACGGGTGCTCCAGGCCGAGCGCGCCCCGACGGACTTAGGAAACCTCGCGGCATGGGCGGAAGCCGCGCGCGCCTCCGGCGATCTCGAGCAGGCACGCCTCGCTGTCGGCAAGGCGGAGTCGATCGACGCGGCCGATCCGCGCGTGAGGCTGCAGGTCGCCGCTAACGCGCTGATGGAGCGCCGCATCGCGGAGAAGGAAGGCCGCGGCAAGGCGAACGGGCGCGGCGTGGCGAAGAAGCCTAAGTAGCTACGCGCCGTACGGCGCGAGCGAGTAGCTCGTGCTGCGGCCGCCGGCCTCGTCTTTGACGACAATGCCCAGTTTGACGAGCTCAGCGATGTCGCGCCCCGCCGTGTCCTGCGAGCACTTCGCGAGAGTCGCCCACTTCGACGTGCGCAGCTTTCCGACGAACCCGTCGATCAACCGGTTGATCATGTCCTTCTGCCGTTGATTGAGCGACGCCGACGCGTGCTCCTTCCAGAACGCGTCGCGCTTCAGCGCGGTCCCGAGTAGCTCCTCCGCCGACGACAGCGCCCGGTCGAAGCAACCGAGGTACCACTCGAGCCAGCCCGTAACGTCCACGTTTCCCTTCTGCGAGACCTCCAGGACCTGATAGTAGTCGTTCCGCTCCTTCATGATCTGTGCCGACAAGCTGTAAAAGCGCCGCGATCCGTTTTCCGCGCGCGTCAGGTTCCGTTCCGCGACCGCGCGCGCGATCCTCCCGTTTCCGTCGCCGAACGGGTGGATCGCCACGAACCAGAAATGGGCGAGTCCTGACTTCAGCACGGGATCGAGCCCTTGATCCGCGTTTTCCCACTCGAGGAAACGAGTCATCTCGGTCTCGAGCTTTTCCGCCGCGGGAGCCTCGTAGTGGACGCGGTAGCTGCCGATCTGGCCGGACACGATCTGCATCGGGCCGTCAGCGTCGTCGCGCCAAGCGCCGATTTTGATATTCGCGCCGCTTCCCTCGAACATCTCTCGGTGCCAAGCGAACAACCGCTCCTTCGTCAGCGGCTCGTTCCAGCTCTTCACGGCGTCGAGGGTCATCGCCACGACGCCGTCTACCTTCCGGTGCTCCTTTGTGAGGCCCGCCGTTTCCAGACCGAGCTTGCGCTCGATCGAGAAGCGAACCTGGCTCGGTGGCAAGGCTTCCCCCTCGATCTCGCTCGACTTCACGATCTCGGTCGTCATGCTGGCCAGCATGGACTCCTGCTGGACCGTGAAGCCGAGGCCCTTCATCGTTCCGAGAAAAAAGCCCTGGTGGTTGCGGGCAGCGGCGAGAAGACGCTCGATGCGCGCTGCGTCCCAGGTAAAATTAGGCCAACCGTCGCTTTCGTGGATGTACATTCTCCGCACCTTATGCGGAGATTATAGCACGCCTATTGCGTCATTTCAAGACTATTCTACGCATATTGTGCGGAGAATAGAAGGTCTATTCTCCGCAAATGCTGAATTTTACAAGTTTAATAATCACTATTTCCCGCGCGTCGGCGAACTCGAGGAGCGAACGGATGGGATCCATAACCTTCGCATTTTTCTTCAAAACTCCAGAGGACGAGGCCCGACGCCTGAATCCGAAGATGACGCGATACGAGGACAGCTGGAAACAGGCCGTGTACAACATCGAGCCGAACAAGACGAAGACGCGGGACTTTATCCCGCTTTTCCGGGCCGCGCACAAGCGCCTGACCGGCGATTGACCGACGCAACGCCGCTCGTTTTGCTACGCTGACCCTCGCGCATGAAGCTCGTCATCGTCGAGTCGCCGAACAAAGTCCGCAAGATCAAGGACTTCCTGGGATCCGAATACCAGGTCGCCGCGTCGTTCGGCCACGTGCGCGACCTGCCCCCGACAGGCGGCCTCTCGGTCGAGTTCATCGACGGCAAGATCAAGCCCGTCTACGCGATGATCGAGCGCTCGGCGCGGCACGTCAAGGGGCTCGAGGAGCTGGCCAAGAAGGCCGACGAGGTCATCCTCGCCACCGACCCCGACCGGGAAGGCGAGGCGATCGCATGGCACGTCAGCCAGCTCCTCGGCGCGCACAAGTACAGCCGCGTGGTCTTTCACGCGGTGACCAAGGCCGAGGTGCAGAAGGCGATGGCCAAGCCGCGTCCGCTCGATCAGCACCTCGTCGACGCCCAGCAGGCGCGCCGGGTCCTCGACCGCGTCGTCGGCTGGGTGGTGAGCCCGACCTTGCGCCAGGTCTCCAAGGACGCCCGCAGCGCGGGCCGCGTGCAGTCCGTCGCCGTGCGCCTGGTCGCCGACCGCGAGAAGGACATCAAAAAGCACAACACGGTCGACTACTTCGCGCTCTCCGCCCGGCTCGAGAAAAAAGGCTCGCCGCCGCCGTTCGCCGCGAAGCTGATCACCTGGAAGGACCACCCCCTCGGCCAGCGCCTGCGCGACCCCGCCCTCGCCGAGCAGACGGTCGCGTGGGCAAAAACCGTTCCTTGGCGCGTGCTGTCCTGCGACCGTCGGGACTCCGTGCGCAATCCCCCGCCGCCCTTCACGACGGCCACCGTCCAGCAGGCCGCATCCGTACGTCTGAGCTTCAACCCCGACGCGACGATGAAGCTGCTGCAAAGCCTGTTCGAAGACGGGAAGATCACCTACCATCGCACCGACTCGACCGCCCTGTCGCCCGAGGGCCTCGCCGAGGCGCGCGCGGTCATCAAGAAGGATTTCCCCCCCGAGTATCTGCCGAAATCCCCTATTCTCCACGCGACCAAGGCCGCCAACGCCCAGGAAGCCCACGAGGCCATCCGCCCCACGCATCCGGAGTCCGGCGCGGACGCCCTCGGGAGCGGAGACGCGGGCAAGCTCTACCGCCTCATCTGGCAGCGCTTCATCGCCTGCCAGATGGCGCCGGGCAAGGATCAGATCACGACCATCGACGTCGCCTGCGCGCCCGAGGAGTGGAAGAACGCAAAGGGCGAAGCGGTCCCCAGGGGCATATTCCAGGCCAAGGGCAAGGTCCTGCTCTTCGACGGCTGGCGCAAGCTCGCCGGAGAGGACGCCACCGAGGAAGCCAAGAAAAAGGGCAAGAAGGACGGAGAGGAGGCCGACGACGACGAGAGCGACGGCGAGCTGCCGATGCTCAATCCCGGCGACCCGCTGACCTTGCTCGGACTCGACGCCCTCAAGCGCTCGACCAAGCCGCCGCCGCGCTACACGCAGGCGTCGCTCATCAAGAAGCTCGAGGCCGAGGGCATCGGCCGCCCGTCCACCTACGCCGCCATCATGCGCGTCATTTTAGAGCGGGGCTATGTTAAGGAAGAGAAGCGCAAGCTCCACGCCACCCCGCTCGGCATGTCCGCCGCCGACTTCCTCGTGCGCCACTACACCGGCAACTTCATCGACATGGACTACACCGCGCGCCTGGAGGACGACCTCGACAAGATCGCGCGCGGCGAAGCCTCCTGGGAGAAGGTCGTCACCGAGGCCAGCTTCGCCGTCATCGCGCTCGCGCGCCGCGCGGGGCTCTGGTACGACCCGCTGGTCCCCCGCGCGCCGCGACCGGCGAAATAATTCCGCTTGACGTCCGCGCGTGGTTATGTATAATTATTCACAGTGATGAATAAATATACAGATAGAGCCGAAGGCAAGGCCGCCCGCCAGACCGCGATCCTCGAGGCGATCACGCAAGAGGAAGTCGCGACGCAGAACGATCTCGTGCGCGCGCTCAA
The DNA here is from genome assembly GCA_964537395.1 of uncultured Elusimicrobia bacterium. Classification (GTDB taxonomy): domain Bacteria; phylum Elusimicrobiota; class Elusimicrobia; order UBA1565; family UBA9628; genus GWA2-66-18. Next base: position 15,277 of record CAZIBN010000047.1, on the reverse strand, counting down.
AAAGCGCGGCATCGGCGCGACCCAGGTCTCGATCTCGCGCGACATCGCCGAGCTCGGCCTCATGAAGGCCGGCGGCGTGTACCGCCCCGCGACCGGCGAGGCCGCCCACGACGCCGAGATGCCCCTTCGCACGTTCGTGCGCAGCGTCGTCGCCGCCGGCCCCAACCTGACCGTGATCCGCTGCGACACCGGCACGGCCCCGCGCGTGGGGCTCGTCCTCGACGGCCTGGCCCAGCCCGGGCTCGTCGGCACGCTCGCCGGCGACGACACCGTCTTCGTGGCCGGAGATTCCGCGGCCGCGCAAAAGCGCCTCATCGACTTTCTGCAATCAAGGATGGCCAACTGACATGAACAAGCCTAAAATCGTTCTGGCGTTCTCCGGCGGGCTCGACACGACCTTCTGCGTGCTCTGGCTCATGAAGGAGCTCGGCGCGGAGGTCATCACCGCCACCGTGGACACCGGCGGGTTCTCCGCCGAAGAGCTGGGCGCCATCGCCGCCCGGTCCAAGGAGCTCGGCGCCCTCAAGCACTATGCGCTCGACGGCCGGGCCGAGGTGTTCTCGCGCTTCGCCGTTCCCTTAATACAAGGGAACATCCTGCGGGGACGGGTTTATCCCCTGTCTGTCGCCGCCGAGCGCGTGCTCCAGGCGGAGCTCGTCGCACGCGTCGCCAAGGAAGTGAAGGCCGACGGCGTCTGCCACGGCTCCACCGGAGCCGGCAACGACCAGGTGCGGTTTGACGCGGTGTTCCAGGTGCTCCTGCCGGGTGTGAAGGTCCACACGCCGATCCGCGATCTGGGGCTCTCTCGTCAGCAGGAAACGGACTATCTCGCGAAGGCCGGCTTCAGCGTGCCCGCGAAGACGACCGCGTACTCGGTCAACGCCGGGCTGTGGGGCACGACCGTCGGCGGGGGTGCTACGCATAACCCATGGACGGAGATTCCCGATTCGGCCTTTCCCTCGCTGTCGGCCAAGCCTCCGACGGAACAAACAGAAATCGTCGTCGGCTTCACGAAGGGCGTACCAACATCTTTGGACGGAAAGGCAACGGAAGGGGTGGACCTTGTGGGGGCCTTACACGCACTTGGTCGGAGGTACGCTGTTGGGAGAGGCGTGCATATGGGTGACACCATCCTCGGCATCAAGGGACGGATCGGGTTTGAAGCGCCGGCGCCGCTGATGCTTATCGCCGCGCACAATGAACTTGAAAAACTTGTTTTAACCCGATGGCAGAGCTTTTGGAAGAATCAGGCCGGTGAATTTTACGGCCAGATGCTTCATGAAGGCTTGTATTTCGACCCGGTTATGCGTGACATCGAGGCAATGATCAAGTCGAGCCAGGAGACGGTCACCGGCGAGGCGCGCCTGCGCCTGCGCGCGGGTCATTTCGACGTCACGGGCGTGCAGAGCCCCTACTCCATGGTTGCCAGCGCCGCCACCTACGGCGAGACGACCAAGATGTGGACGGGCGACGAGGCGGCGGGCTTCGCCAAGCTCCACGCTCTTCCGATGACGCTTGCCGCACGCGCAAAAGCGGGGGTCCATTAATATGAAGGTCACGCTCGACAAGATTGCATCCACCACCCGCAACGCCCGCATACCCCGGGAGGTCCTTCTCTCCGACGACATCCAGGCCCAGGAAGGCATGGTCCTCGCCGTACGCGTGCACGGCAAGAAGACCGTGTACAACACGCTCGAGGATATTCACGGTCGCATGATCGACCTCAATGACGGCGACGTCATCGCCGCCGTCCTCGGCACCCGCCGCGCCCTGCGCGGCTACGCGGGCCATGTCCCGGCGTCCATCAAGGTCGGCGACAAGCTCGACATCTTGAACCTCGGCGGCGTCATCGGACGCTGCACCTCGGTGAATCTTGAGATAGGGAAACCCCTGCAAGCCGAGGTTCTGGGGCAGATCCTCTCGTTCCCCCATTTGGGAGAACGGCTCGGCGTTCCCGCCACGATCAGGACGGGAGCCGTGGCTTGGTCGGATAAGCTGGAAAAATCTGCCCCGATCATTTATGTCGCCGGCACGTGCATGAACGCCGGAAAGACTTTTGCGTGCGGCGAGATCATCCGCTACCTGGCCAAGAAGGGCTACCGCGTCGGCGCGGCCAAGCTCACCGGCGTCTCGCTGCTGCGCGACACCATGAGCATGGTCGACCGCGGCGCGGTCAAGGGGCTTTCCTTCACGGACGCCGGCGTGGTGTCCACGACCGGCGCGGTGTCGGTCCCCGTGGCCAAGGGCCTCATCAACGCCCTCAACAAGGAGGAGCTCGACTGCCTGGTCATCGAGCTCGGCGACGGGATCATGGGCGAGTATGGCGTTCAAGAGATCCTCTACGACAAGGAGCTCATGGGCGCGGCCGCCGCGCACGTCATGTGCGCCAACGACCCCGTCTCCGCGTGGGGCGCGGTCGAGCTGTTCACCCACCGCTTTAAGCTGAAGGTGGACGTGCTCTCCGGCCCGGCGACGGACAACGCCGTCGGCAAGGAGTTCATCGAGGGCCAGGTCGGCGTCAAGGCGATCAACGCCCGCATCGAGCAGGAAGCCCTCGGCCAGTTCATCGAGAACGCCGTGTTCTCGGGGGTCCCCGCTTGAAGAAGATCCGGGTCGGCATCGAAGGCGGAGCAGGGTTCACCGGCGGCGAGCTGATCCGCCTGCTCCTGTCACACCCCAACGTCGAGCTCGCGGCCGCGACCTCCTCGACCTTCCCGGGCCAGCCCGTGTTCCTCGCGCACCCCAACCTGCGCGGCCGCACGAACCTGTCCTTCACGCGCAAGCTCGACTACACGAAGCTGGACTGCATCTTCCTCGCCGGCGGCCACGGCGACGCGATGGCCGAGGTGCCCGCCATTCTCGCGGCCAACGGGCCGAAGCTGCGCATCATCGATCTGTCCGGCGACTTCCGATTAAAGGACGAGGGGCTTTACCCGGTCTGGTACACCCGCAAGCACAAGGCCCCCGAGCTGCTCAAGAAATTCGCCTACGGCCTCGTCGAGCTCAACCGCGCGGAGATCGGAAAGGCGCGCCTGATCGCCAATCCCGGATGCTTCGCCACCGCCACCGCGCTGGCTCTCGGACCGCTGGCCCAGGGCGGGGTGGCGGGAGTCGTCTCCGTCACCGCGATCACCGGCTCCTCCGGCTCCGGCGCGAACGCCTCGCCGATCACCCATCACCCCACGCGGCACAGCAACATGAAGGCCTACAAGCCCTTCACCCACCAGCACATCCCCGAGATCGAACAGATCCTCGAGCGGCTGGCGGGCAAGAAGAACCTCAAGCTCTCGCTCGTGCCGATCTCGGGCCCGTTCGCCCGCGGCATCTACGCGGTGTGTCAGGTGGACCTGCCTAAGGGCTGGACGGCTGAGAAGGTGAAGAACCTGTACGCGACCGCGTACAAGGGAAGCTCCTTCGTCCGCCTCGTGCCCGAGCCCCCCTCGCTCAACGCCGTCAACGGCTCCAACCACTGCGACGTCTTTGTCACCGTGCAGGAAGGCCGCATCTGCGTGATCTCCGCCATCGACAACCTGGTCAAGGGCGCTTCCGGCCAGGCGATCCAGAACCTCAACGTCATGATGGGCTGGGACGAAGGCGTGGGCCTCGAGATGGCGGGGCACTATCCATGAGCGCCATGAAAGAATCGATGTCGCTCGAAGACTCCTTCGTCCTTCCGACCTACGAGAAGTTCCCTTTCGTTCTCGACCGCGGCGAAGGTTGCTGGGTGTGGGCCGAGAACGGCGACAAGTATCTCGATCTGTATGGCGGCCACGCCGTGGCGGCGATCGGCCATAGCCCGGCCGTCGTAACGGCCGCGATCGCCGCTCAGTCCGCCAAACTTTTGTTCTATTCGAACTTGGTGTATCTGAAGGTCCGGGCCGAAGCGGCCAAGGCCCTCGTCGATTTCTGCGGCGAGAAGGGCTCCCAGGTGTTCTTCTGCAACTCCGGCGCCGAGGCCAATGAGAACGCGATGCGCATCGCACGTTGCGTGACGGGCAAGGCGAAGATCGTGGTGGCCGAAGGCGGATTTCATGGCCGGACCGCGGGCGCTATCGCCGCGACCGGATACAAGTATCGAAAGAACATGTCCGGTTTAGGAGGGGATATCGTGCACGTCCCCTTCGGCGATCTCGCCGCGGCCGAAGCCGCGCTGAAGGACGCCGCCGCGTTTCTTCTGGAACCGATCCAGAGCGTTCAGGGCGCCACGACGGCGACGAACGAATATTTACAGGGGCTCGAGGCGCTCTGCAAGAAAGCCGGCGCCCTCCTCATCTTCGACGAGGTTCAGACCGGCCTCGGCCGCGTCGGAGCGCCCTCGGCGCGCCACGCGTTCCAGGCCCGCCCCGACCTGCAGACCTTCGCCAAGGCGCTCGCCTCCGGCGTGCCGGCCGGCGCGGTGCTCGCCACGCCTGAAGTCTCCGCCAAGGTGAAGCCCGGCGCCTTGGGTTCGACGTTTGGCGGCGGACCGTTGGCCTCCGTGGCGATCTCCGCCACGATCAAGGCGATCGTCGATCAGAATCTTGTCGAAAACGCCGCGGAGATGGAGGAGCTCATTCGAGCGACCTTCAAGTTCCCGCAGATCAAGGAGATCCGCGGCAAAGGCCTTCTGCTCGGCCTGGTCCTGGACAGGCCCTCCAAGGCCGTTCGGGACGCGCTGCTGGCTAAGAAGATCATCGTTGGCGGCGCCGACGACGCGAATGTCATCCGGCTTCTTCCCCCGCTCACCGTCGGCCCTTCCGAGATAGGCATGCTGCGCGGCGCGCTCGAAGAAATATTCGCCTCCGAGGCGGTGGCGGCATGAGGCACTTCACTCATCTCAAGGACTTCACGATCGACGAGCTGAACGCGATGATTGATTCAGCTATGGCGCTCAAGCGGTCCGCGCCCGAAGGCATGCCTCTGGCCGGGAAATCGCTCGCGTTCTGCTTCATGAACCCGTCCTTGCGCACCCAGGTCTCCTTTTCCGTCGCGACGGCGTCCCTGGGAGGGCACCCGGTCACATTGAGCCTCGGCTCGGGCGGGACCTGGGGTATGGAATCCGTCGAGGGCGTCGTGATGGACGGAACCGCAGCCGAGCATTTGAAGGAAGCTGTGCCCGTGCTCGGCCGCATGTGCCAGGGGTTGGGTCTGCGCTCGTTTCCGGCCGGGAAGTCTTGGGCCGAGGACAAGGCAGAGCGGGCGCTTGCCGCTTTCATCAAGTATTCGACCGTGCCCGTCATCAATATGGAATCGGCGTCGGGGCATCCATGCCAGGCCTTGGCGGACCTGATGACGATTAAAGAGCGGATGAAACCGAAAGGCAAGAATTTCCTTCTGTCCTGGGCGCCGCACATAAAAGCGCTGCCGATGGCGGTGCCGAACTCGGCTGTGGAGATCGCATCCATGGCAGGAATGAACGTCACAATCGCTCGCCCCGAGGGATACGACCTCGATCCCGAGGTGATGGCGCGCGTACGCAGGAACTGCGCCGCAAACGGCTCTCGGTTGAACGTGACCGACAAGGTTCCCCAAGCCTTTGCCGGTCAAAACGTCGTTTACGGAAAAAGCTGGGGCTCGATCGCGAACTATGGGACCCCCCCTTCCTCGGATCCGGCGTTCAGAAAGAAGTGGACCGTCTCAGCTGCCAACATGAAGCGGACCGACAAGGCTATATTCATGCACTGCCTACCGGTCCGCCGCAACCTCGTCGTCGAGGACGCCGTGCTCGACGGCCCCTGGTCCGTCGTGATCGACGAGGCCGAAAATCGACTTCACACCGCCAAGGCGGTGCTTTTACACCTTCTTGCCTCACCCAAAACAACCGCCGCCGCCAGGAGACACCGCAAATGACCGACTCACCCTTGATGCTCAAGCAGGCCATCCCCTACATCCGCATGTATAAGGGAAAGATCTTCGTCGTGAAGGTCGGAGGCCGCGTGGTCGGTCGCAAAGAGATGCTCGACGCCCTCGTCGAGGATGTGTGTCTCCTCCAGCAGGTGGGCATCCGCGTGGTCCTCGTGCACGGCGGCGGCAACCAGGCCACCGAGCTCGCCAAGAAGCTCGGCCTCCAGCCCGAGATCATCGCCGGCCGCCGCGTCACCGACGCGGAGACGCTCGAGGTCGCCAAGATGGTGTACGGCGGCACTCTCAACATCGACATCCTCTCCTCGTTCCGCGCACACCACACGCCCGCCGTCGGCGTGTCCGGCGTGGACGCCGGGCTCATCACCGCGCACCGGCGCCCCAAGCGCATGGTCGAGCCCGCCCCCGGCCAGCCCGCCATCGAAGTGGATTTCGGCTTCGTCGGCGACATCGACAACGTGGACCCGAAGGTCCTGCTGACCTTGCTCGACGCGGGCATGACGCCCGTCGTCTCCTGCCTCGGCGCCGACACCGAAGGAAACATCTTCAACATCAACGCCGACTCCATCGCCGAATCCATCGCCCGGTCTCTCAAAGCCGAAAAGCTCGTCATCGTGACCGACACCGAGGGACTGCTCAAAGACGTGACCAACCCCTCGAGCCTCGTGTCCTACACCGACCTCGAAGAGGTGGAAGTCTTCAAGAAGGCCGGCCGCCTCACGGGTGGGATGCTGCCCAAGATTGAAGCCTGCGTGCGCGCCCTCCAAGGCGGGGTCCGCCGGACCCATATCATCAACGGCCTCAAGCCCAGCGCGCTGCTGCGCGAGACCTTCACCAACGCCGGCTGCGGCACGATGATCGTCGAGAAGCGTGAGCGCCAGGAATATCAGGCCGTCGAGCTCGCTCCGGAAGCCGTCGCCGCATGAACTCCGTCGACCTCCTCCGGGAGGTGATCCGCATTCCGTCCGAGTCGCGCCAAGAGGATGCCGTGGTGGCGCGCCTGCAATCGGCCATGCTCGAGCTAGGCTTAGCGCCCAAGGTCGCCGGCCGAAATCTGACGGCCATGCTGGATGGCGGCGACGGTCCTCTTCTGCTTCTGAACTCCCACACCGACACGGTGCCGGTCGGCGAGGGCTGGACGAGAGACCCCCTTAAAGCCGATATCGAGGATGGGCGAATCTACGGCCGCGGCTCCAACGACGCCAAAGGCTGCCTCATCGCGATGATCCTGGGCGCGAAGAAAGCTTTCGCGTCGAACGCGCCCAAGGGCAAGGTCCTCCTGGCCGCCTCGTGCGAGGAAGAGGTCCTCGGCCAGGGCCTTGAGGTGCTGCTCCCCACCTTGCCGCGTCCCGACGCGGCCGTGGTCGGCGAGCCGACCGGCTTGAAGGCCGCCGTGGCGCAGAAGGGACTGCTCCTCCTCGAGATCATCGCCAAAGGCCGCTCGGCGCACGCCGCTCACGGCGGCGGGATCAACGCCGTCGAAGCGGCGGCGCGCGACGTCCTCGCCCTCTCGATGCTGAAGATTCCCGGCTCTCACGCCGCGCTCGGCGAAGCCTCCCTGCACGTGACCCAGATCTCCGGCGGAGACCGCCACAATGTCATCCCCGACCGCTGCAAGATCATCGTCGATATCCGCACGACGCCGTCGGTCTCGCCCGAGGAGATCATCGCTCTCGTGAAGAATGCGGTCGAAGGCGAGGTCACCATCCGCTCCAACCGCCTCGGCTCGGTCGAAACCGATCCCAGCCACGCCATCGTGAAGGCCGCGCTCGCCGCCAACCCGGCCGGCCGCGCCTATGGCTCGCCGACCTTGTCCGACTGGGTGTTCCTCAAGGGCATCCCCACCGTGAAGGCCGGCCCCGGCGACTCGAAGCGCTCGCACACGCCCGACGAATACCTCGAGGTCGCCGAGCTCGAGGCCGGCGTTGATTTCTACGAGAAGCTCATCCGCTCCTACTTCGTACAGGCGGCCTCATGAAAAAGCTCTGGCAGACGAAGACCGACCTCGACTCCGCCGTCGAAGCCTACACCGTCGGCGCCGACCCCGAGCTCGACGCGCGCCTGCTGCGCTTCGAGATCTATGGCAGCCTCGCCCACGCCTCGGGTCTCGTCAAGATCGGCGTCCTGACCAAGGCCGAATACGCCCGCATCCGCAAGGTCCTGAGCGGGCTCAAGACGATCAAGATCACACGCGAGCAGGAAGACATCCACACCGCCGTCGAGCAGGCGCTCACCGCCGCCCTCGGCGAGACCGGCGCCAAGGTCCACGCCGGGCGCTCGCGCAACGACCAGGTCCAGGTCAACCTTCGTCTGTATCTCAAGGACCGCCTGCTCGTGCTCGACGCCGCCGCGGGCGCAGCCGCCATCGCCTGGGCCGCGTTCGGCGCTAAATGGGACAAGCGCACGATTCCCGGCTACTCGCACCTTCAGCGCGCGATGCCGACCACGGTCGGCCACTGGGCCGCATCGCATGTGGAAGCCCTGCTTGAAGGACGCCGCGCCCTGCGCTTCGCCTTCGACGAGGCCGACGCCTCCCCCCTCGGCTCCGCCGCCGGCTACGGCGTGATGCTCCCGCTTCAGCGCGAGCATGTCGCGAAGCGACTTGGGTTTGCCCGGGTTCAGCGAAACACCTTGCGCGTTCAGTCCTCCCGGCCCCGCCTCGAGGCCGCCGTGCTTTCATCACTGGCGCTCGTAGCTCGAGACCTCGCTGTTTTGTCGTGGGATTTATCCCTCTACTCCTCCGCCGAGTTCGGCTTCCTCAAGCTCTCTGATTCCTTCACGACGGGCAGCAGCATCATGCCGCAGAAGAAGAACCCCGACGTCGTCGAGCTCACCCGCGCCCGCGCCGCGCTGTTCCCGGGCTGGCTCAACCAGGTCCTCATGATCGGCCAGCTCCCCTCGGGCTATCACCGCGACTATCAGCTGACCAAGGCCCCTCTGTTCGCCGCGCTCGACACGATGTCCCAGATGCTCACCATCGTCGCTCGCCTGCCCGAGTCGCTCTCCGTCAACGAGGACCGCTGCGCCGCCGCCGTCACCTCGGACTTGCTCGCCACCCACGAGGCGATCGCGCTGGTCAAAAACGGCGTCCCCTTCCGCACCGCCTACCGGGAGGTCGCCGCCCGCGCCCGCGCCGTCGGCGCGCCCCGGCCCGTCGCCGATGTCGAACTCCCCTCCCACCTCGGCGCTCCTGGAAAACCCGATTGGAAATTCCTTCTCGCGGAAAACGCCCGCGCCTCACGCCACGGCGATTCGACACGACGAAGCCTCGACAAAGCCTGGTCGAGATTGGTGTCAGGCTTATAGTTTCGTCAATTACTTCAGCGCGGCTTCGCGGCTGATCGAGATGGCCGGGGGCCCGCCGGGGCCGTAGCGCAAAGTCAGGCGCGCGATCATGCCCTCCTCGATGCGCACGAAGCGCTCGCGCGGCTGCAGTGCCTCGGACACAAGCGTCCACTCTCCGATCGGCGGCAGCAACCAATGCTCAAGACGCACGGGCTGGTTGCCGACCGGAAGCTTCATGCGCGTGCGCTTCTCCTGCGAGCGCGGGCCGACGGAGGTCTTGCCCGTCTCCTTGCCGTCGACGAAGATCTTCGTGAACGACACGCCCTCGTCGTCAGCGTTCGGCACGGCCTCGATGACGATGACCTCGAGATTAGGATCCTTGACCTCGACGATCGCCGCGGGCGGCGGCGGCAGAGGAGTCGCGAGCTCAGCGCGCTGCGGCCCGGAGCAGGCCGCGGAGATCAGGACGGCCAGAAGCGGAAGGCGCCTCATTTCGCGCGCACGCGGAACGAGTATTTGTCGCGCACGTTGTTCTGCGCGGCATCGGCGGGCTTGAGGCGCACGGAGTAGGTGCCGCGGTCAAGCTCGCGCTCGAGGATAACGGGCTCACCGGGTTTCGGAGCGGCGGCGGTCGCGACTTCCTTGTACTCCTGATCGAACAAGGTCATCACCGGCGCGACATTGATCACACCGGTGAGCTCGATGACGACCACGCCCTTCTGATAGAGATTGAACTCATACCAGTCCTCGTCACCCTTCGGCGCGAAGTAACCATCGACGGACTCGCCGACCTTGAGGGACTGGACGGCCGCGCTTGAATTATTCGGCTCCCACTCGAGCCCCGCCTGAAACGGGATCAGCTTGCGGGCGAGCGCGTAGGACTGGCGGCTGTCGGTCTTCTTGCCGGTCTTGTCCATGACCACGAGATGATAGTCGCCGCCCATAAGGCCCCAGCCCGTCATGATCTCTGGCTGCTCCTTGCCCATGTTGTCGATGAACGAGATCTCGTTTCCAAGCCCGTCGCGCAGCGACAGCGTCAGGTCCATCCCGGCGAGACCCGACAGCTCCGCACGCAGGAGCTGCTTCGTTCCGCTGTCCGCCGAGACCTTATACCAGTCCTGGTCGCCGGCGGGCGCGATCGTCCCGGAGATCGAGTCGAGGCCGAACGGCGTCGCGTCGGACCGCTGATCGTTCGGCTCGAACTCGGTCGCGCCCTGGTACGGGAGCAGCTCGGTCAGCAGATCGTACGGCACATCGGGGTTGCCCGCCGTCTTGTACTTCGAGCGCAGGCGCAGCTGGAACTTGCCCGGGCCGCGCACGCCGAAATTGCGCAGGCTCTCCCCCTCGCCGATGCCGCCCGCGTCGAGCTCCTTGAGCTTATAGCCGTTCGTGTCGTACACCTCGAGGATCGCGTCCACCTTCGTCACTTCGCTCACGTCGATATTGAGCAGGAACAGGCCGGGCTTCGCCACCTCGATGGAGTACCAGTCCTCCTCGGCGGCCTCGGGATCCTCGGAAAGCAATTGCTTCGCCGGCCAGTAGTGCCCCTTCGCGAGCCCGCCCGCCTCGACGGTCTGCGCCGTGAGCGCAGTATCGTTCGGCTCGCGCTCGCGCCCTGCAGGGCCGTTCAGCCTCGTCTGCAGGTCATAAACCTGGCCGGGATTGTTCGCCTTCTCATTCTTATTCGAGACGACGAGATAATACACGCCGGCGGAGAGGCCCAGGTCGAGCAGTTGCTCATCGCCGCCGACGGTGGTCTCATCGACACGCTTGAGCTCGCGCCGGTCCTTGTCGAAAAAGGAGAGGATGAAATCCACGTCCTTAATCCCTCCGATCTTCACGGTCAGAACCCCATCCGCGATAACGTCGAGCCGATACCAATCCTGATCTTTCGGATTACCGATCGTCCCCGTCGCCTTCACACTCGGCTTGAGCAAGGAAGCCTGCTGATACGAATCGTTCGGCTCCGTTTCCTTCGCAGGACCGCACGCGGAAAATAGGAGTGTCAGGCTTAAACATACGCGCAATACTCGGCGGTCAGGGAACATTTTCAGGGGGTCAATCGTATGATAGGTATGGGACGACGACCAAGAATACATTATCCCGGCGCCATCTATCATGTGATGGCGCGCGGGGTCGACGGACGCAGCATCTACATGGACGACGCCGACAGGAGCGCCTTCTTAACGGCGATGAACCGGGTCATTTCGGAGTCCGGCGCCACGTTATTGGCCTACTGCCTGATGGGAAATCATTTCCATCTGGCCATCAAAGTCGGCCGGACGCCACTGCCTATCCTCATGCAGAGATTACTCACCGGCTACGTGATAACTTTCAACCATCGGCACGAGCGGACCGGCCATCTGTTTCAGGCGCGCTATGAATCGAAACTATGCCTGACCGACGCTTATCTGGCCGCGCTGATACGCTACATTCATCTCAATCCGGTGCGCGCCGGCCTAGTTTTGAAGCCGGAGGATTGGGTTTGGTCCAGTTGCCGAAGCCATCGGGATGCGGGCCTTGTGCCGGGAGAAATCCCCCCGCTTTTCGACCCCTGGTCCGATCCATCGGATCAACCACCGCCGACTCTGATCCGCGCTCCGGTCGAAGAAACCCTCGAACTGTCTCATTATGCCGAACGAATCTCAACGAGAACCGCGATAAGCGTCCACGAACTCCGGTCCGGAACCAAGCGGGCGGACGTCGTGGCCGCCAGAAAATCCTTCGTGAGCGAAGCCGTCAGCGGCGGGCATCGAATGGGTTCGATCGCGCGTTGGTTGGGGCTGACTCCGAGCGCGCTGACGCGCTACATGCGTGAGAATTGCGCGAATGTGAAAGCCTGACACCAGGCTAAAACTCCTTTGTCGGCCTCGACATGTAGATTTCTTTGACGAAGGACATCCAGGCGGGGGCGGCGATGGAGCCGCCGGCTTTGCCGGGGGACATGGCGGTGCGCATGTCGTCGTGGCCGATCCAGACGGCGGCGGAGAGGTCGGGGGTGACGCCGGCGAACCAGGCGTCGCGGTAATCATTCGTGGTGCCGGTCTTGCCCGCCGCCGGCACATTAAAACCAAGGCGGCGGGCGGACGCATAACCGGTGCCCTCGGGGCCCAGGACGCCGCGCATCGTTTCGATCATCATGCGGGCGGTGGTCGAGGAGAAGATGACGGCGCCCTCGGATTTCGGGGCCTCGCCCTCGCTTAAGACCTTGCCTTCGCGGTCTTCGATGCGGCGAAGCCACCAGGGGCGGACGACGCGGCCGCCGTTGGCGAAGGTCGCGTACGCCGCGGCCATCTGGACGGGCGAGATGTCCGCGGTGCCCAGGGCCAAGGAGAGATTGCGCGGCAGGCGCTCGACGGGGACTCCGCTCGCCTGAGACAGCATCTCGAGCACCTTATCGATGTCGACTTCCTTGAGAAGCTTGATCGCCACCGAGTTCAGGGACTTCCATAAGGCGAAGTCGAGACGCACCTCGCCGTAATACTTGTTGCCGTAGTTGTGCGGCGACCATTTGCGGCCGCCGCCGATCTTGTAGGTGACAGGGGCATCGAGGAATTTATCCTCCGGCTTGTAGCGGCCGCTCTCGTAGGCCTGCGCCCAGACGAACGGCTTGATCGACGAGCCCATCAGGCGGCGCCCGTCGGTGGCGCGGTCGAGCTGATTCTGGAAGCTGAAGCCGGTGCCTCCGACAAGTGCCAGCAGGGCGCCGTCCTTGGGGTCGAGCGCTACGAGCGCGCCTTCGACCGGAGCGACCTTGCCGGCCGGCTCGCCGTCCTCGTCGGGCTTTGCGGCGGGGTCGTTCTCCTTGGCGAGGCGCTCACGCAAGGCGCGCTGAGCGGCCTTCTGCGCGTCGAGGTCGAAGGTGGTGCGGATGACGAGGCCTCCGCGCAGCAGACGCTCCTTGGTGTAGGCGCGCAGCATCTGACGGCGCACGAACTCGACGACGTAGGGCGCCTCGTTGACGCGGGTGCGCCAGAAGGAGACCTCGGGTATGCTCGCGCGGCGCTGAAAGCGTTCCCAGAACTCTCCCTCGATGCGTTCGATCGAGGATTCGGGGATGAAGCCGTTCTTGGCCATGCGCTTGAGCACGGTGCGCTGGCGCGGACGCGCGAGCTCCGGTGAATCGAGCGGTGAATATTTATTCGGGCTCGGGATAATGCCAACTATCACCGCCGACTCGCCGACATCAAGGGCTGAGGTCGGCTTGTTGAAGTAGTAGCGCGATGCGGATTCGACGCCCCAGGTGCTGTGCCCAAAATAGGCGAAGTTCAGATACATCATGAGGATCTGGTCCTTCGTGAACTTCTGCTCGAGCTTCCTGACGCAGAAATACTCGAAGATCTTGCGGCCGACGGTGCGCTTGCGGGTCGTGAACATCTGCTTGGCGAGCTGCTGGGTCAAGGTCGAGCCGCCCTGGCTGCGCCGGACGCCGGTGAGGGTCACGACGACCGCGCGGAAGGTCGCCTTCCAGTCCACGCCGCGGTGCTCGTAGAAATGAGAGTCCTCGCTGGCGACGAGCGCTTTCTTAAGAAAGGCCGGCAGATCGTCGGGCGAGCGGACGTACTGGCCCTTCTCCACGGAGAACTCGGCGATCAGGCGGTCCTTCACGTCGAGGATGCGCGTCGGGGCGGCCGCGACCGACAGCTGCGAGGCCATGTACGGGACCTCGAAGGCCTCGTCCTCGGCGAGCATGTACTCCTCGCGGCCCGGGACGGTGAGGTTGAGGTAGTACGTATCCATCTTCTCGATGATGGTGGCTTCAAGCTGATGATAGCGCCACCAGCCGGACAGGAACATCCCGCCGACGACGGCGCCGCCGGTGAAGACCACCGCGGCCGCGGCGAGGAGCGCGCGTCGGATCCAGACCCGGAGCATGCCCTGATGATACCATTCGGGCCCGAGCGGGCTTACACCCTTAACCGCTCCGTCGAAACGGTATAATCCGGCCCGTGCGAAACAGCATCTTCGACTTCTCCCTCGGGAGGGACTTCTGGTATTTCCGTGTGGGCCAGCTCGTCTCGCTCCTCGGCGACGGCTGCGGGATGATCGCGCTGTCCTGGTGGATCCTGAGCAAGACCGGCTCGGCCGCCCAGATGTCCGCGGTTCTGGCCCCCGCGATGGCGGTGCGCCTCGTCCTTCTGCCGCTGCTGGGACCGGTCGCCGACCGGTTCTCACGAAAGCACCTGATTGCGCTCGCCGATTTCTGGCGTTTCGCGGCCTCCTTGGCCATCGCGACGCTCGTCCATCTCGACTTCTATCATCCGCCGCTGTTGATCGCGCTGTACATGCTGAATTCCGCGGGCACGGCGCTTTTCGCGGCCGCCTCGACGGGGATCGTGCCTCAGATCGTGGAACGCGACCGGCTACCCACGGCCGTCCAGCAGACCCACGCCGTCAACTCCTTCGCACGGATCGCGGGCGGCATACTCGGCGGGCTGATCGTCAGCTTTCTCGGAGTCTTCGGAGCCTTCATCGCGGACGCGCTGTCCTATTTGATCTCCGGCGCCGCGACCCTCCTGATCCGGGCTTCGACCACTCCTCCGCGGACGCCGCGCACCTCTGAAGACGGCGCGCTCACGCGATGGACGCATGAGCTCAAAGCCGGCTTCAAGGTCATCTATCGCGTCCCGGTGCTGTTCTGGCTATGCGTCGTCGCCATGTTCATGAACCTGGTTCTCTCGCCGCTGGTCGTCCTCCTTCCCGTGCTGGCCAAGGAAGCGCGCGCCATGCCTCCTTGGTTTTTGGGCGGGCTGGAAAGCAGCATCGGCTTGGGCGCCGTCGTCGGCGCGCTGTCAGTCGGGTGGATGATCACGCATATGCGCGTCCACCGCGTCTCAGTCCTGGCCATCAGTCTGCTCGGCGTCAGCGTGGCCGTGCTTCCCTGGGCTCCCAACGTTCTGCTGCCGCTGAGCGTCATCTTCTGGATCGGGATCGGCGAGACCTGGGCCAACGTACCGGTCGGCACGCAAATATCGCTTTCGGTCCCCGATTCCCACCGCGCGCGAGTGGGCTCCATCATGGGATTCCTATGCGGCGGAATGGACCCGATCGGCATCGCCATGGCCGGCCTGCTCGTGGAGCGCTGCGGCCTCACGACGACGATGCTGTGCCTGGGCGGCGCCCTGCTCGTGATGAGCCCGCTGCTCCTGCT
>CAZIBN010000046.1:0-29534 GCA_964537395.1 uncultured Elusimicrobia bacterium | reverse complement strand
GGAGATCGGCGGACAGGGTCGCGATCTTCTCCTTGTCCTGGGGCGACAGCGGCTTTCCGGAGGCCAGCATCAGGTTGACGGTCTCGAGCGCGGCGCGCTGGGCGCCCTGGCGGAGGTCGAGGACGGCTTTATCGAGGACGGCCTTGGTGGCCGGGGCCTTGGTCTTCGGGTCGAGGGCGCGTCCGTCGTCCTCGAGGCGCCAGCCTTGGCTCGTCAGGGCCGCCTTCACGCGCTCATCGACCCCGTCCCGGCGCCAGTCCGCTTGTGGCGATTCGGCGTGTTCGGCCTGTTCCGCGCGTGCCGAATCGGCCGCGGAGGGGAGGGCGAGCATGCCGACGAGGAGGATGAGGGGTTTCATCGTCTTGCATAGCGTAAAGAGCGCGGCCCATTTCGTCAAGGGCCCCTGGAGCGCCCGACGGGCGGCTCGTCGATAAAGCTTGATTTCCTCGACGAGAAATGCTATGCTATCATGCTGTTAACGCGACTGGCCGGTAAAAGACAGCAATAGATGGACAAACATCGCCGCGGCGAGGTTCCATGCACCTGAAATCGATCGATATCGTCGGCTACAAGTCCTTCGCGGATAAGACCCACGTGGACCTGGAGCCCGGCATCACGGGCGTGATCGGACCCAACGGCTGCGGCAAGTCGAACGTGATGGAGTCCGTGCGCTGGTGCCTCGGCGAGATGTCGTGGAAGTCCCTGCGCGCCGACACGATGACCGACGTGATCTTCTCGGGAACGACCAAGCGCGCGCCCCAGTCCCTGGCCGAAGTGACCTTGACCTTCGACAACGCCAGCTCCCTTCTGCCCATCGACTATTCCGAGGTGACGATCACCCGGCGCCTGTTCCGCTCCGGCGAGTCCCAGTATTTCCTCAATAAGACCCAGTGCCGCCTGCGCGACATCCGCGAGATGTTCCTCGACACCGGCCTCGGCGGCGACGGCTACGCGATCATCGACCAGGGCGGCGTCGACTCGATGATCCGCAGCAAGCCCGAAGAGCGCCGGGCGTTCTTCGAAGAAGCCGCCGGCGTGGCGAAGTACAACGCCAAGCGCGCCGAGGCCCTGCGCAAGCTCGACCGCGTGGACATGGACCTGGGCCGCCTGCAGGACTCCGTCGTCCTGATCGAGGAGCAGGTCAAGAAGCTCGACGCCGACGCTCGCCGCGCCAAGCTGTTCGCGAAATATAAAGAAGAGCTGGTCGCGATCGAAGCCGCGCACATCATTGAGCAGACCACGACGATCGAGGCCGAGCTGGCCGCGATGCAGGAGCGCATCGGGCCCGTCGAGGAGACGCTCGGCCTCTGCCGCTCGCAGATCGGCGCCGAGGGCGCCAACCACGCGGCCCTGAACCTCGAGAAGACCGGCGAGCAGAACCGCCTGATCGAGGCGAACGCGAAGGTCGCCGAGGTCAAGACCTCGGTGGGCCGCCTCGAGGAGCGACTGCAGAGCTCCGCGATGGCCGTCGCCAGCATGGACTCCCGCTCCGAGTCGTGCCGCCAGGAAGCGGCGGCCGACCAGGGCCGGATCTCCTCGATCGATCCCGAAATCGCCGTCGTCGCCGCGTCCATCGCGACCGCCGAGGCATCGTTGTCCGAAGCCAAGTCCCGCGCTGAGGCCGCCAGCGCCGAGCTGATCGCCATCGAGGCATCCGTCGCCGAGGCTCAGTCGGTGAAGGATTCGCTCAACAGCCAGGCCAGAGCCCTGGATCAGGACGTTTATGAGATCGGTCGCGGCTTAGCCGCGACTGAGTCTGAGTTCTCGCGCGCCGAAGTGCGTGCGCGTGCGGCCCTGAAGGGCCTCGAGCGCGACCAGGCCGGAGCGGCGGAGGCCCTCGGCCGCCTGGACGAGGCCCGCACCGAGTTCGTGCTGGCGGAAGCCGCCTTTGAGGTCGCGCACGCCGCCAACGCCGCCGCCGACGCCCGCGCCGAGGAGCTGCGCGTCCGTCAGAACGTTTTGTCCGAGGAGACGGTGACTTTGCATTCCGCGCTCGCTCAGACGGCCGCGCGGGCCGAATCCCTCGAGGCCCAGGGCGGCCAGAATCCGTACTGGGTCGGCGCTCAGGCCGTGCTCGGCGCGAACATCACCGGCGTGATCGGGACCGTGCGCAGCCTGTTCCGCGTGGACGACGCCTTCAAGCCCGAGCTCGAGGACCTTCTCGGCGAGCGGCTGTTCGCCGTCGTCGTTGAAGACTCGGCCGCCGCCCGATTGGGCGTCGAACTGCTGCAGGCGTCCGGCACGGGCCGCGCGCGCTTCCTCGTGCTGTCCTCTCTGACCGAGACCCCCGAGAAAGCCTACCCTGCCGAGGCCAAGCCTCTGCTCTCGCGCCTGACATTCGATCCTCGCCATGAGAAGGCCCTGCGCCATCTCTTCGCCGAGGCTTACGAGCTCGGCGGCCAGCTGTTCGGCGAGCACTGGGTGTACGGCGGGGCGCCCTCCAAGGACGGGGTCCAGCCGACGCTCGCCGATCTTGGCGAGATCAAGGAGAAGGTCGTGACGCTCTCTCTTCGCGATGCCGCCCTCTCCGAGGAGCGCGCCCAGACCGAGAGCGCCTTGACGGAGGCCTTGCAGGCCGCCCGGCTCGCGTCGGCGATGCTGACCCAGGAATCCGGGCGCCGGCACGGCCTCGAGGGCCGCGTCACCCAGCTTGAGCAGTCTCTGGCGAACCATACGCACAATGTCGAGCTGTCTACGGATGAGTCCGCCCGCGCCCTGGCCGACGCGTCCCTGGCCAAGGAGTCTATCTCGGAGCGGCGCGCGAAGCGCGCCGGAGCCGAAGCCCGCGTCGCCGAGGTCCGCCTGTCCGAGACGCACGCCGCCGAAGCCCTCGCCGCCGTCCGCGAGGAGCTGTCGGGCAAGCGCGCCGCCTTCCAGGGCCAGGATGAACGCGTCCGCGGCGTCGAGCAGCAGCTGGAGGCGTACTCCTCGAGCCGCAAGCGCCTCGACGACGAGAAGGCGTCCCTTGAGACCGCGATCGCCCGCCTCGCCGCAGAGGCCGATGAGCTTTCCCGCCGCAAGGCCGAGACCTTGGAGTCTTCGGAGAGCATGCGCGTCGAGATCTCGACGCTCCAGGCCGAGCTCGCGGGCCACGAGAACTCTGCCAAGTCGGTGTTCGATAACCTGCAGGAGCTGCAGAGCAAGATCGACTTCCTCGGAGAGCAGATCAAGCAGCTCCAGGGCCAGCACGATCAGGCGCAAGCGGATCTGCATCAGCACGAGGTGCACGCCTCGGCGCTGAAGTCCAAGTACGACCTGCTCAAGACCCGCCTCTGGGACGAGTGGCAGCTCACGGCCGAGGAAGCGAAGAATAAGTTCGCCGGCGTCGTCGCCGACGTCGAGAAGATCGAGTTCCTGCGCCGCCGCATCGCCGCGATGGGCAACATCAATATGGCCGCGCCCGAGGAGTACGAGGCGCTGGCCGAGAAGCAGCGCTTCCTGATCGGCCAGATCAACGATCTCCTCAAAGCTAAAGATGACCTCCTGGCCGCGATCACCAAGATCAACAACGCGACCCGCGAGAACTTCCGCCAGACCTTCACCGAGGTGCGCGAGCACTTCCGGCGCCTGTACGGCGTGCTGTTCGAGGGCGGCGAGGCCGACCTGATCCTCACCAACCCGGAGGACATCCTTACCACGGGCGTGGACATCGTCGCCCAGCCCCCGGGCAAGAAGCTTCAGAGCATCACGCTCCTCTCCGGCGGCGAGAAGACCCTGACCGCGATCGCGCTCCTGTTCGCGTTCTTCATGGTCAAGCCCTCTCCGTTCTGCATGCTCGACGAGGCCGACGCGGCCCTGGACGACGCCAACATCGAGCGCTTCGTCGCACTCCTGCGCGAGTTCCAGAACAAGACCCAGTTCCTCATCGTGAGCCACAACAAGCGCACGATGGAGGCCGCCGACGTCATCTACGGCGTCACCATGGAAGAGAAGGGCATCAGCCAGCTCATCTCCGTCGACTTCCGCAAGAAGGTCGGCGGCACCGAGCGCGAGGCGACGAGCCATACGGTCGTTCAGCAGGGGCCGTTCGCCCTTCCCGAGCCCGGACCCTCCGAAGCATAGAATCGCGCCGCCGGCTTCAAGCTATCCCCAGCGCTTTCAACGTTGAAAGCGTTGGGGATAACTGTTTTCAGCGCCCTTGCGTGCGCCTCCGGGGTCTGGTATAACGAGGGCCAGTGCTTTACGGGGTCTTCTCCGACGTCCATTCGAACCATGAGGCGCTGAGCGCCGTCCTCGGCTACCTCGAGGACCTCGGGGTGGACGGCTGGATCTGCTGCGGCGATCTCGTGGGCTACGGCCCGGATCCCGACGCCTGCCTCGACCGTATCCGCGCCCTCAAGAACCTCTCGATCATCTGCGGCAACCACGATCTGGCCGTGATCGACCGCCTGGACCTCGAGTGGTTCAACCAGTACGCGCGCGCGGCCGTCATGTGGACGCGGTCGCATCTGTCCGACGCGAACCGGATCTACCTGGAGGGCCTGACGGCCCGGCTCGAGACCCCGAACTTCACCCTGGCGCACGGCACGCCGCGCAACCCGCCCGAGGAATACCTGATGAGCCCGCTGCAGTTCCGCGACAACGTGCCGCTCGTCAACAAGTGGCCGCTGTTCGTCGGGCACAGCCACATGCCGCTCCTGTTCCGTTACGCGGAGGGCGAGGCGGACAAGGTCGACTTCCGCTTCATGGACGACAAGGAAGAGGCTTTGCCGCGCCTGGAGGGCGGCGCCATGGGGCCCGTCGCGCTCAACCCGGGCTCGGTCGGCCAGCCTCGCGACCAGGACAACCGCGCCTCGTGCGGCCTGTACGACTCAGAGAAGGGGACCTTTCGGATCTTCCGCGTGCCCTACGACGTCGGCGCGGTTCAGGAGAAGATCCGCGCCGCGGGCCTTCCTGAGTATCTCGCCCTGCGTCTCGCCTACGGCCAGTAACTAGCGGAAAAAGTCCCGCACCATCCGGATCAGCCCCTCGGTGGATTTCCCGGGGATCTCCTCGCCCTCCCAGTTGATGGAGAAGTGCGCGTTGCGCTGGGTCGGCTTGACGTAGGTCTCGTACATCGGCAGCACCGTGGTCAGGATCTGGTGCTTGGCGCCTTCCACGTCGCGGCCGCGCTCGGTGATGTCGCGCGAGATGCGGCGCAGGGCCGCGGTGGCGATGCCCGTCGAGACGAAGATCTTGTAATCGTACAGCGCGAGGAACTCCTTCGGGTGCAGCGCGTAGAGGCCCTCCACGACGATGATCTGCGCGGGCTCCAGGCGCTTGGTCTCGTGCTTGCGCGTGTGGGCCTTGAAGTCGTAGATCGGCTGCTCGATCGCCTCGCCCGCCCGCAGGCTGTGAAGCTGTTCCAGAGCCAGCTCGAAATCGATCGCGTGGGGGTGGTCGAAGTTGTAGACCTTTCGCTCTTCAAGGCTCAGGTGGCCCAGCGGGCGGTAGTAGTTGTCCAGCGAGAACATCTGCCCGGAGATTCCCGCGGCTCGGCTCTGCTCGAGGACCGCGCGCGCGAAGGTCGTCTTGCCGGAGCCTGAGCCTCCGGCCACGCCCATGATGAACTTCCGCTTAACGCTCACTTGCACATCGTACAATATGGCGTGAACGCCGCAATCACGCCGTCTCGAACATCACCGCTTCGTGCGGCGGCTCCGTATCTCGCGCTGATCCTCGCTTTCGGCTTCGGACTGCGCCTGCGTGCCGCGAATCACCCGTACATCAGCCAGTGGGACGAGGCCTATCACGCCCTCGTCGCCAAGAACCTGACGGCGCATCCGCTCGAGCCGACCTTGTACGAGGAGAAGGTCCTGCCTGCCGACGACCGCGATTGGACGAAGGCGGGCGTCTGGCTGCACAAGCCGATCTTGCCGTTATGGTTGATGTCCGCGTCTATCGCCTTTTTCGGCGAACAGGAGTCCTCAATTCGTTTGCCGTCCGTCGTCCTGGATACGATCACCATTCTGTTGATATTTATTTTGACCATGGAGCTGTTCGGGCCCTCGTCTCGTTTGGCGGGGCTGATCGCCGCCGGGCTGTATGCCGTTAATCCATTGATGATCCGGCTGGTTTCCGGGCGTATACCCGATGACACTCCGCACGTCGTGAATGTTTTTTTTATCACGCTGACTGTCCTTCTTTTTGCCGTCGCCGCCCGCAAGAACAGCCGCGCATACGCCGCGGCCGCAGGCCTTTCGCTCGGACTCGGGACCCTCTGCATGTCGGCGGTCGCGTTGCTCGGCCTGGCGGCCCCTCTTCCGCTGCTGCTCTCGTTGCGCGGCGTCCGAGGTGCAGTCCGCCTCCTTGCCGTTGCGTTCGTGACGTTCGCCGCGGCGGCTCTCCCCTGGTCGCTGTACTGCCTGAGCCGTTGGCCAGACCTGTGGCGCCATGAGTCCGCGCTCCATGTGAACCATCTCTTCACCGCGCTCGAGGGCCACGCTCATGCCTGGTGGTGGTACCTGAAGATACTCCCGGTGCAATACGGCGGAAGCGCCGTGGTCGTCTGGGCTTGCGGCGCGGCCGTGCTCGTGTATTCGATTCGTGAGGCGGCGCGCCGAAGCGACGCCGGTCTTGCGGCGGCGCTGGCATGGTTGCTGATCCCGTATATTTTCTTTTCCCTGATCGCGACGAAGCTGTACTCCTATGTCGCCGTCGCGGTCCCCGCGGCGTGCCTGCTGGCGGGTTTTTCCGTCGCCGCTCTTTGGGCGGCGCGGAGCAGCCGCTATCGCGCGGCCGTCCTCGCGGCCGTGCTCGTCGCGGGCTCCCAGGCGGCCGTCGTGGCCGTCGAGCGGATGCGCGCGGATTATTCGATCTGCCCGTGGAGCGACCTGTATGATTATCCGTCGTTCCGCCGGACGATGCTTCGCCTTCGCGAAGTTCCGGGCCTTAAGGTTCTCCTCAACGTCGGCGACTCCAAGTCGCCGCAGGCGATGTACTACTCAGGCGCTGCGGCCTATCCTGAGGCGCCGTCCGCCGCTGTCGTGCGCGGCCTTCTTGAGCGAGGCTACCGCGTCTTCGTGCTCGTCGAGGAAGACAAGCGCGGCTCGGACGTGCCGCGGGAGCTTAAGACGAAGGAGTTCCGGGGAAAGATCTATTATATCCCGGTGCCCGCGCCGCTCGCCATCGATCGAAAGCACCCCTACGAAGCCTGATCGGCGGGGGCCTTTTTTCAACGCGTTCGGCGTCTGTTTGCGCTTGCATTCATTCCGACCATGTTTTAGAATCCCGCACCGGTTGATAGGGCAAAACGAAGCATTTAATGCCTGACACTCGGATAGGCTTTGGAGGACTCATGACTCGCGTGAATGCTCTCTCGATTCTGGCCCTGACGCTCGCGGTTTCTCCGTCCGTCGCGCTCGCCGGCTCCGAAGCTCTGGCTCTCGGCGCGGATAGGGCCTTTGTGAACGCCGCTTTCTCCTCGCCCCTGCCGATGCCGTCCTCGGCCAAGTGGACCGTGCAGATGCCGATGGCGCAGATGATGCCCTCGATGAGCTGGTTCAGCCTCTCGGTCCTCGCTCAGCTCGGTGCCGAGCCGGTGGGCACTGCCGCCCAGGTCGGCGACATCGACCTTGCGAGTCTCCTTAATAAGCAGCTCAAGGGCCCGCTCAAGTACAGCCTCGGCGGCAAGGACGTCTGGGTCAGCGGCGCCTTCGACCGGCAGCAGAACGCCTACGTGTCCATCCTCGTGGACGGCTCGGATGCGGTGTTCTTCAACGTGAAGGGCCTGCTCGACAAGGAGGAGACGGTGTCCGCCGGCACGGCCAAGTACACCCTGCGCCTCTCCCCGAACGTCATCAACCAGATGAAGAGCGAGATCATCCTCGAGAACAAGGCCAACGAGGACGATGTCATCCGTATCACCCTCAAGAAGATGCTCGAGGGCGTGGGTGCGACCGGCGCTTCCGTCGCGGTCTCGGGCCAGAGCTATAAGGTGTTCTACACCGACGATATCAAGGCCGGCCGGGTGGATAAGACGGCCAAGACCTTCACCTTCATCCTGACCGAGGCCAACGGCGAGATCCACGTGTTCCTGATCCCCGCCGAGCTCGTGCCCTCCGACAAGATCGCGGTATTCAAGATGTTCGCGAACGCCCGCGTGGGCCTCACGCAGAAGGACGGAAAGCTCAAGATTTACGAGAATCCCTAATCCCAGGGGCGGCTCGTAGGCGGCGGATCCGAAAGGATCCGCCGCCTTTTTTCATGCCTGATAGCCCTAAAAGTGCCAGGCTTTTAGTCATTAACGGAATCTCCTTATAGTGGGCCATTTGTCGCCGGCGGGGTGGGACCTCGGGCCCATGTCGCGGTATGGGGTGACTGCTACCATCCAGATAAGAGGTTCCAATGAAGAAAAAGGCTTCCCCCAACGGCCGTAAGCACGGCATTCGCGCGAAGGTTCCGGCTGAGAATCGCCTGAAAACGACCCTCACGTTCAAGCCCGGATTCCAGGCTTACCACTGGTCCACCGACCGCGGCCGAGAGCGGCTCGTCATCAGGCATTGAAATCCGGTTCAGCCGCTGTTGCGGCTGTGTTGATTTCGTTTTTGACCATCCCCGCGAGGGCGGCCAACCCCAGCCTGTCCACGGACTTCGGGAGAATGACGCAATGGCTGAGCCATGAGATGGCTCAGGGCCTGGCGTTCAACGCCGGGTCTACGTTCGATCCCCCAAGAGAAGTGACCGGCTGGGCCCTTCAGCCGGACCTGTCCATCGGTATCGGCCGCATCCCGTTCAACAAGACGGATTTCCCAACATTGGACAACCAAGTGCTTGAGCAGCAAGGCGGCTCTAAAATTTTCCCGGACTCAGTCATGTTCCCGAACCTGGCCCTGCATTTGCGCATGGGCCTGCCGTGGCGGGGAGACGCCTATTTGCGCTTCGCCGACGCGACCACGCCTCCCGGCTATAAGATCTCCCCGACCATGACCGCCCAGGTCCAGACGAACTCGTTCGGCTTCGGCCTGCGCCAGCACTTAGATCTCTGGAGCGAGGATCTTCCGAAGATCGCGCTCGGCGCGCATTATAACCACGTTCAGGGGCGTACGCGCCTGAAAGGGATTTCTGTCGTGAACGAGAATGGACTCAGGATCGACAGTGACCTCAACGGCGAGATCGACTGGAACCTGAACAGCTTCGCCCTGACGGCGGTCGCCCACAAGAGCTACGGCGCCTGGACCCCCTTCCTGGGCCTTGGCTACAACTACGCCACCGGCTCGGTGCGCTCCAAGCTTGAGCTTGTTTCGCATAGCTTCCTGGGCGCCCCAGTACTCGGCGAAAGCAGCGCACATCCCGAGCAAAGCCAGGGGCGCTGGATCGCGGGCGTGCAGTATGCCCGGCCCAAGTGGAGCGCGTTCTTCAACGCCGAGGTCAAGGCTCTGGGCCAACTTCAGTACCGCAGCTGGATCGCCCAGATCGGCGTGGCCCTGCCCTACGAGATCGGCCGCGGCTACAAGATCATCTACAAGAAACGCGTCCCCGGCGTCGTCGACGACGCGAAGCGGAGGTCCGAGCCGAAGCCGGTGATGGAAGACGAGAAGCGCGTGACGCCGCCCAAGGTCCGCCGTCCCCTTGAGCCGAAGAAGCCCGAGCAAGCGCATCCGGACATGATTTTTCTCCAGTGATGAATACTAATTATTGCCGTATCGTGATGATGGTCTCGCTTAAGAGCGAGGTTATCCCCAGCGTTTTCAACGTTGAAAGCGCTGGGGATAACTTGATGCTCGCCATGTCCGCTCCGGGTTGTTTCGATGAATAAAGCCTCGTCGCCTCGCCGGTTGGTTTCCGCCGCGCTGAGCGCGGCGATGCTCCTGTCCTCATGGGGCCCCGGCGTTTCGTCGGTATTCGCACAGCAGGTCTCCGGCAAGGTCTCCGGCATCTCCGTCGTCCCTCAGTTAGGGCTCGTCCCCACGGGAATCGGCGCCGGGTTGGGTTCTCCATCCGTTTTGCCGTTGATGTCTTCACCGTTGTTGTCGTTGTCTCCGTCTCTCGCGGCGCCGTCTCTCAATGCGGCCGTGATCGTCGCGGCGCCGGCCGCCGCCGTTGCGGCGGCCGCTCCCGTCACCGCCGCGAATCCTCTCGCTGCCGCCGCCAAGCCTCTCCTCCCCGCGACCCCGGCGCCCTCCGCGCTCGAGGCCGTTAAACCCTCGGCCCCCGGAGAGTCCTTCGGAGCCGCCGCGGCCGAGGATTTCGCTTCGCGCATGACCGGCGAACGGCTTTTGAACGGCAACGAATTGAGCGCGGATGCGGGTGCCGGCGTCGACGCTACGGCTTCGCAAACGCCTCGTTTTGCGGCGCTGTCGCGCCGCGAGAATGGCGCGCCCGTCAACGCTCACGAACCCGCCCCGCCGACCAAACCCGAGGGCGAGAAGCGTGGCGCCATGTTCCCCGTGGCCCTCGCGGGCCTGTCCGGCCTGGCTTGGGGTGCCGTCGAGTTCGCGCGCTGGGGCTCGCACGCGCTCTCCGTCGCGCAGGCGGAGCCCACCATCGGCGCGACGATCCTTGCCGTCGCGGCGATCGGAGCGATGGCGCTCACCGGCGCATTCGTCGTCAGCGCGGTCCTCGACGTCGTCAGCTTCGTCGGGGCGATGTGGCGCGGCCGCAAGGTCACCGATTCCGGGCTGCGCGCCGTCCTGCGCACCGAGGTGCTCGAGGGGCGCCTCGACGGGAACGCGGCGGCCCTGGTCAAGCCCTATCGTCCGGACAACCGCTACAAGGATTTCACCTTCGCCTTCGCCTCCCGCGGCCTGATCTGGGTCCGCCCCGAGCTTGCGGCGACGCCGTGGCTGCTGCGCATGGTCCTGCTCCACGAGCTCACCCACATGAAGGCGAGCGCGCCGCGCGGCCCCCCGCGAGGGGCGTTCCGCGGCCTCCTGACGGCGTTCGTCTCCGAGGTGCGCGCCCGCGCGAGCGAGTTCAAAGGCACGCGCGCCCTCAAGTCGATCAAGGTCTCCGGGCTGCAGCGCGCGCTGACCCAGACCCAGACCTCCCTTCGCCTCTCGCGGCCTTACGAAGTCCTCGTCCTGAACCCTGATACGAAGGAGCTCGAGGATCCGAAGCTCTACGCCGGCCTCTCCGACGGCGCGGCGCGCGTCACCTCCCTGAACAACGACCAGCCGCAAAAAGCCCTCGCCGAGGGCGGCCTCGCCCGCTTCCGCGCGATCGTGCTCGGCCGCGCGACCCGCGCCTTGCCGGATCCGGATTCCAAGGACAACATCCGCCTGCAGGGCGTGCTCAAGCAGCTCGACAGCCTTTATGTGCTGGCGACCCGTCTCGTCGTCCGCGGCGAATCTTTCAAGGGCACCGCGGAGGCCTCCGCGTGGAGCGACCTCGTGGAGCGCGCCCAGAGCCTTCGCGAGAACGGCTCGCCGCGGGCGATGCAGGCGTTCGAGGGCGAGGTGCGCAAGCTCTGGCGGCAGATCGCCTCGCAGCGCCTCAAGGGCGTCGGCGTCACCGACCTGATGGACGGCCTGTACGGCGGCCTGCGCGACCGAGGCTTCGCCTTTTTATCCTTCGGCCCGGACGACGCCGGCGTCGTGTCCTGGGAGAAGCTGCTGCGCTACTGGGAGTCGTCCGACGGCGGACAGTTCAAGGTGACGCGGGTGGATCTCGAGGACGGCGGCCACCTGCTTATTTTGAGGAAGGTCGAGGCCCGCGTCGGCCTGTGGCTGCGGCCGATCCAGGGTGGGCGCATCACGGCCTCGGTGCCCAACGCCTCGTTCACCGAGGAGGGCCGCGCGACGGCGCGCAAGTCCCTCGAGGACGCCGGCTTCGGCAAGCAGCTCGAGCTGTTCGACAAGATGGAGGTCACGGTGCGCCACGTGTTCGGCGCGGACGTGGGCCGCCAGGAGATCTACGTGACCGTGCCGCGCCGCAACGCGAGCGCCATCCGCAAATACGTGAGCGCGAGCGCGGAGATCCTTGGCTCGCAGTCGGATTTCACGCCTCATCTGATGGATTCCGCCGAGCTCCAGGGCGTCAAGCCGGTCTGGAACCTCGGGATCACGGGCGCCGCCGGCTCCATCCTGTGGATCGACACCGGCGCGGACGCCACGCACGCCGATTTCGGCGGCAGGCTCGACGTCGTCGACATGGTCGACGAGGGAACAGAGGATTGGCTCGGCCACGGCACGCACGTCGCCGGCATCTCGATCTCCGGCAACGAGGGCTTCCTCGGCATGGCGAAGTCCGCGATCGGGACGATGGCGAAGGTCTTCTCTCGCGACCAGCCCGGCGCCTCCGACGGCGAGATCATGGGCTCGGCCGCGATCGCCCAGAAGAAGGGTGTCGACGTGATCAGCCTGAGCCTCGGCAGCCGCGGCACGTCGGCCGACAACCTCGCCGACTTTTTCTCCCAGCTCACGAAGCAGAAGAACACGGCCGGCGAGTATCCCATCGTCACCGCGAGCGCCGGCAACTCCGGCCCGTTCGACCGCACTTTGAGCCAACCCGCCGCCGGCGTCGAGGTCATCGCGGTCGCCGCGGCCGCCAAGAGCAAGGACGACGGCGTTCCTGAGATCTCGTTCTACAGCTCGGTCGGCCCGGACATCGACCGCCGCTACGCGATCAAGCGCTTCCGCTTCAAGCCCGAGATCACCGCGCTCGGCGGCGACGTGACGACCTCGCCCGGCTCGAGCAACGTCTACAAGGACGGCATCTATTCGGCCAGGTCGAAGGACGCGAAGCCCTCTGCGTCGGATCTCGAAGACGGCAAGCACACCGGCATGTCCGGCACCTCGATGTCGAACCCGTCTTTGGCGGGCATCGCGTTGCTCGTGAAGCTCGCGATGCGCTCGGCCGGGGCGATCACGCCTTTCGTCGCCGATAACATGGCGTTCGCGGTGAAGGCCGTGCTCATGCGCACGGCCAAGGACATGGGTGTGCCGCTCTGGTTCCAGGGGGCGGGCTTCGTGGACGCGTGGGCCGCGGTTTCGCTCGTGGGCGCGTCCGGGACGCGCACGCTCGGCGCGGGCGTGAAGGGCCTGTGGCGCCGGCTGACCGGCGCGTCTCCTGTCTCCGCTCCCGACGCGTGGGGCTGGCTCGAGCGCCTGAAGGCCGTGCAGGACGCGGAGGACCGCGCCTTCCGAGAGGCTGAGCTCGCCAAGAGCGAGGCGCAATCGCATCCGGACGGAGACGCTGCGGATGAGCCTTCTGAGGAACCGGTGGACCGCTCGGCCGCGGGCAACGCCGTCCAGGCCGAGGTCGCCCGTCGCTTCACCATCGCCCGCGACGCGGAGGTCCCGGCGCTTCTCGAAGCGCTGAAGGATCCCGTGTGGCTCGTGCGCCTGCGCGCGGCCTCCGTGCTGATGAACCTGAAGTCGCCGGCGTCGGCCGCGGCGCTCGCCGAGGCCGGCCTCAACGATCCCGACGCCCGCGTGCGCCAGATGGCGTTCCTGGCGCTCGCCGAGATCCCGACGCACACGGTGGACGCTCTGCTGAGCAAGGCGGCCGCCAACGAGTCGTGGGACATCGGCGTCTACGCCGGCTACGCGCTCGCCCGTCGCGGCGACCGCTCGGCGATCGCCCGCGCCGTCAAGGAGCTGGCCAACCCCGACAAGCGCGCGCGGTTCTCCGCCACGTGGCTGCTCGGACAGACCGGTTCCTACGCGACCGCGGTCGAGGCCGAGGGCCTCTCGGCGCGCGTGCGCGACCGCGGCGAGCGCGGGAACGTCCGACACCTCGCCTCGGCGGCGCTGTCGAACCTGGCCGACGCCGCGCCCGAGGCGCTCAGCGACCGCGTCGTGATGGACCTGCTCGACGCGGCCGGCCCTGAGAATCTCGCGCTGACGCGCACGATCGCGAAGATATTCCCGGTCGCGGTTCGAAGCAAGGCGTTCGTCGCGCGCTTGCGCGCCGAGCCGCTCAAGCCGATCATCACGGATTTCGTCGTCAAGAACCGCGACGCTATCAGCAAGCCAGGCGCGCTGAGCGAGCTCGTTCAGCTTCTCGCGCGCGCCGCGGGCGTGCCGCTCGACGCGCCGACCTCCCCGATGGACTCCTCCGGCTCGGGCGTCAGCGGCGTGGACGAGGCTCTGGGCCCGGTGGACCTCTTCGCGGTGCCGCCGGCCGGGGAGACCTCGCTCGATCCTTTGACGTTGATGCGCTTCGAGACGACGGCAAAGGCGTTCATGCCGGTCTCGCGCGGCCTGTGGCTGTCGGTCCCCGAGCATAAGCTTTACGCGCTGACCATCGCTCTCGAGCACCGCGGCTGGACCGTGCGCCGCTCGCTTCCCTACTATCCGCTGTCGAAATCTCCGGCCGAGGCTGGCGGGCTGACGA
Organism: uncultured Elusimicrobia bacterium; assembly: GCA_964537395.1. Taxonomy (GTDB): domain Bacteria; phylum Elusimicrobiota; class Elusimicrobia; order UBA1565; family UBA9628; genus GWA2-66-18. Next base: position 15,278 of record CAZIBN010000046.1, on the reverse strand, counting down.
TCGATCTCGGCGACGGCGAGAAAGCGGGCGAGATCCCGGCGGACGCCGACCTTTCGGTCGTGCGCGTGCGCGCCTCCGCCGGCGTGTCCGAGGTACGTGTGATGGCCGCGCTCGAGCGCGTCGCCGAGGCCGCCCAGGGCAAGGGCCCGGTCCTGATCGCGCTGACCTTGGCCGCTCCGGTGACTCGCCGCACGCCGCTCTCCATGCTCATCGACCGCCTCGCCGCTTCCGGCATCGGCGTCGTGGTCGGCGCGGGCAATGCCGGCCCGAACATCGGCTCCGTGGCGGCTCCCGGAGACTCGGCGCTCGCCGTGGTCGTCGCGGCGGCGAGCCGCGAGGGACTGCAGTTCTATTCTTCGCGCGGCACGCCCGAGGCGCCGCGCGTCAGCTGGACCGACCTCGTCGACGACCTGAGGCCGGGCGAGATGCTCGCTCAGGCGGCGGTCGCGGCCGCCGACGCCGTGCTGGGAACGGCTGTGCCGGTCCCCGCCAAGACCCTGGGTACGGCCGCCGCGGCGGAGCGCACCGCGGCCAAGCTGGCCGCGCTCGCGGGCGTTCTCTCTGAGGGCATGAAGGCGTCAGGCCGTGGATTGCCCGAGGGCTGGTTCTTCTACCTGACCGCTTTGGTCAAGCGCTCGGTGACGGCCATGCCGACCTACGGCGAGCATGAGGTCGGCGCGGGCCTCTTCGATTCGACGGATCGCGCCATGGACGTCCTGCGCACACGCCTGCACGACCCCGAGACGATCGTCCGCGAAGCCGCGGCTCTGGCGGCCGAGGCGCGGGCCCGCGTGGCGGCGCCGTCGGCTCCGGTCGCCGCGAGCTACGGCCTCGCCGGCCGGGCCATCCGCTCGGTCCTGAGCGGCCTACTCGCGTTCTCGCCGATCGATTCCTTCAGCTCGTCCCTGACCGACCGCGCGGTCCGTCCTGCCTCCGCGGATGCCTCCGCCTGGTGGAAGGATGCCTCCGCGACGCGCACGGCCGTCACCGTCCCGCTCTATGCCCTCCGCCCTCAAAAAAAAAGTGACGCGGGCGTAGGCAAGTACTCGGATCTCGGCCGCTACTACCGCGAAGAGCTCGCCGGCCAGGGCGTCGACGCGGTCCTTCTCCTGCCGCACTTCGCGACCCTCGACGAGAGCCCCTACGCTCCGGTCAGCCTGTACGCGCTCAACGAGGATCAGATCGACTGGTCCGAGGTCGACGAGGTCCGCGCCGATCCGGCCCTGCTGGCGCGCCTGGTCGCGCCTTCCCAGAGCGTGGACTATCCCGCCCTGCGCACGCGCGAGGGCGCGGTCGCACGTGAGGCGTACGCCGCCTTCCTGAAGGCCGAGGGCCCGCGCGTCAAGTCTTACATCGACTTCGCGACCGGCAACGCGGCGTGGCTCGACGAGTACGCCGAGTTCATGACCCTGTCCTCCTTGATCGGCAAGCCCGCCTTGGAGTGGACCGCCAAGGACCAGAGTGCCGCGCGCGCCGCGCCCGGCTTCGCCGAGCTCGTCGCGGTGCGGCGTTGGTCCCAGTGGCTGGCCCACGGCCAGCTGAAGGCCTCCGTGGCCGAGGTCCACGCCGCGGGCGGCAAGGTCCTCTTCGACATCCCGATGTTCCGCGCCAAGAATTCCGTCGATACGTGGAAGCGCCCCGAGCTGTTCGCCGACCTCCGCACCCGCAACCCGGGCATCATCAACTCCTATATCCACGAGGACTGGAAGGACCTGGCGCTGTGGCGCTGGTCGAACCTGCGCAAGGACGGCTTCGCGGCCGCCCTCGACCCGTACCGGCATTGGCTTGATTTCGGCTTCGACGGCGCGCGCGCCGACGCGCTCCACTTCGCCTATAAGTTCGGCAACGGCCAGCTTGCGAGCGGCGACGAGCCCGGCGACGATTACGTCGCGGCGCTGGGCAAGGTCCTCAGCGCGCGCGGCGCGTTCCCGCTCGCCGAGGCGTTCGAGGGCAAGGACGCGGACGCCAGGCGCCTGGGCTTCATCACGGTCGGCGGCGACTGGAAGAAGATCAGCTCTCACGACGATCCGCGCAGCCCCGATTTCCTCGGCCGCTACTTCGCGGCCTCCCGCGAGCCGTCCTCCGGCGCAGCCGCGAAGTTCCTCGCCTACACCCTCGGCGACGAGTGGCGCGACCCGTTCTCCGTGAAGGAGATGGTCGGCGGCATGTCCCGGTGGCGCTACCGCATCCCGCTGCCCGCGGACGCCGACTACGCCAACCGGGCGCGCTTCGACGCGCGGCCCCAGCTTCGCGCGCTGAAGGCGGCCAAGGATGGCGACATCTGGAACGCGCCGGAGGCGGTGCGCGCGGCTTTCGTCACGGCGGCCGACGCCTTCGTCAAGCGCGACGGAAAATCCGTGCAGATATGGGCCGCGAGCATGGACTGGTTCCTCGAGGAGTGGGGGCGCGACACCTTCATCTCGTTGCCGGGCCTCTTGCTGTCGACCAGCCGCTTCGACGACGCGAAGGCCGTTCTGCGCCGCTTCGCCGCTTTCGAGAAGGGCGGCCTGATCCCGAACAAGATCGGCGACGGGAAGCACCCCGAGTACAACACGGCTGACGCGCCGATGTGGTACGTCCAGGCGGTGAAGTCGTACGCCGAGGCGACCGGAGATTGGGCGTTCGTCGCCAAGCTGGCCCCGACCTTGCGCCGGATCATGAACGGCTACGAGAAGGGCGCGTCGTATGAGCGCTATGGGCGCGATAACAAGATCTTCATGGATTCGGATGGGCTCGTCGTGACCCCAGCTCAGGCGACGTGGATGGACGCCGATCCCGAAGGCCGCGACAAGCCGGTGACTCCGCGCAACGGCAAGACCGTCGAGATCAACGCGTTGTGGTACGCGAACCTGCGATTCATCGCCGGGGTCGAGCGCCGGCTCGGCGACGCCGCGGCGGGCGCGTCGCGCGACGCGCTGGCCGAGAAGGTGAAGGCGTCGTTCAACGAGAAGTTCTGGTTCACGACCGAGGACAACCGCCGCGCCTGGGGCGGGACTGGCGGCGCCCTGCGCGACGTCGTCTCGGGCGATCCTCACGGCGACGCGATCCGCCCCAACATGCTGTTCGCGGTGAGCCGCGGCGGCGACCTCCTGACCCCCGAGCGTCGCCGCGCCGTCGTGCTTGCCGCGGCGCGCGACCTCCTCACCCGCAAAGGGCCGCGCACCTTGTCCGATCGCGACAGCGCCTACCGCGCGACCTACGATACGTCGAAGCCTCCGCTCGAGAAGGACCAGGCCTACCACCAGGGCACGGTCTGGCCCTGGCTGATGGGCGCCTTCGCCGAGGCCCTCGCCCAGGTGCGCCGCGACATGGGCTGGGATGAGGCTCGTACTGGCGCCGAAACCCGCGCTCTGATCACCCCTCTTGTCGAGGCGCTCGCCGGCGGCCCCGTGGGCTCCTTGCCCGAGGTCTACGACGGGGGCGCGAACGATCCCGCGCTGAAGGATTTCTCGCTCGACGACGCCGCGGGCCTCGCGCCGATCTTCAAGCGCGCGGGCCCCGCGCAGAACCCGGGCGGCACCCGCTCCCAGGCCTGGAGCGTGGCCGAGATCCTGCGCCTGCTCGCGCGGTAGCTATCCCCCGACTTTCAACGTTGGAAACGCTGGGGATAACCTCGAGGAATCGAAATGATCAATTTTAAAATACTCGCGTATGACGAAACGCCGCTCGGCCCTTTGTGCCTGCGGCGTCGGGAGCTCCTTGCCGAGCCGGGGACCATCGTCACCGAGGTCTCGCTTAATCATGAGTTCCTGATGAGCAGCTACAACACGGCCTCCGAGCGGGCCTTGTCGAGCGTCGCCCTGGAGATGCATGATGGCCGGGACCTGGACGTGCTCGTCGGCGGCCTCGGGCTGGGCTACACGGCGCGAGAGGCGCTCGTCTCGGACCGCGTCGCCCGCGTCGAGGTCGTGGAGTTCCTTCCGCAGGTGATCGGGTGGCTCGACCAGGGCCTCATCCCGCTCGCGGGCGAGCTCAAGGCCGACGCGCGCCTTCAGGTCGTGCGCGGCGACGTCTACCTTCGCCTGTCCGAGCCGCCGGCGCGGGCTCACGACCTTATCCTGATCGACGTCGACCACTCGCCCGATGAGCGGCTCACCGCGGCCAACGGCTTCTTCTACACGGAGGAGGGCCTTGAGCGCGCGAAGAAGCACCTGAAGCCCGGGGGCGTGCTCGGCATCTGGTCCTACGCCGAGAGCTCGCCCTTTGCCGACGCCCTGCGCCGGGCGTTCCGCGAGGTCCGCGTCGTGCCCGTCGAGTTCAAGAACCGCTTCGTCGGCGAGACGCAGACCGACTGGCTGTTCTTCGCGAGGCCTTAAAAGCCGGAGAAGATCGCGGCCGGGTTCGGCGTGTTCGGCGGCGGCGCCTGGCTCGGATCGCGGTTGAGGTCGGGGAACGGATAGTGGAACGGGTACGGATTGGGGAAGCGCAGCGGATACGGCAGGTTCCATGACGAGTGGATGTCATGGCGCGTGATCGCCTTGAACGCGCCGTTCGGCGAGCACAGCAAGGCGGGGTTGTCCGTGATCCCCGCCGAGGCCTTCAGGCAGTCGATCGGAGAGTTGTCCACGGCGCCCGAGCATAGGAGGGCCGGGTACTGCGTCTGGCCCTTGGCCGCCTTGAAGCAGTCCACCGGCGCGGAGGAGCGCGCTCCCGCGCACAGCAAGGCGGGATAATCGGTGAGGCCCTTCGCCGCGGCGAAGCAGGCCACCGGCGCGTCCGACTCGGCTCCCGCGCACAGCATGGCGGGGAAATTCGTCACGGCCTTCGCGGCGGCAAAGCAGTTGAGCGGCGCGTTCGATTCCGCGCCCGAGCACAGCAGCGAGGGATAGTTCGTCACGTTCTTTGCCGAGGCGAAGCAGACGATGGGCGCATGCGATTTCGCGCGCGAGCACAGGAGGCCCGCGAAGTTCGTGAAGCTCTTGGCGGCCTTCCAGCAATCGACGGGCGCGTCGGACTCGGCGCCGGAGCACAGCAAAGCGGGATAATCCATCAGCGCCTTCGCCGCCGGGAAGCAGGAGGCGGGGGCCGTCGTCGCGGCGCCGGCGCACAGCAATGGCGGGTAGTTCGTCAGAGGCTTGGCCACCGCGTAGCAGTCGATGGGGCTAGGCGCGGCTTGCGCGGCGGACGACAGCAGAGCTACGATGACGATGAGCGTTTTCATCTCTTCTCCATGCGTCTACACCAACCGAGCCGAGTATACCGATTTCGGCGCCGATTGCACGCTCACAATCGGCCGAAATTCCGTGATATTTTCGGCTGTCTAAAACCCGCGTTTTGAATAAAATCATAGAATCCCGTATGCTCAGGGAACGCTCATGACCGACGCCGCCACGATTCGTTGTCCCTCATGCGGCGCTTCGGTCGCGCCTGAGGCCGTTGCGTGCGGGCACTGCAGCGCCGCGCTTCATCCGATCCGTTGCCCCTGGTGCTTCGGCTGGACCTTCACGGAGGCGCGCGACTGCGCGCGCTGCGGATCCCATGCCGAAGCGGCGGCCATCGCAGCCTCCTGTCCGTCCTGCCGTGAGCCGATGTCGTCGCGCTCGCTTGGAAGCGCGAAGCTGTCGGGCTGCGCGCGCTGCGCGGGCGTCTGGGCCGACGCGGCGTCGTTCAAGACGATCTGCGCCGATCGTGAGACCCAGTCGGCCTATCTCGGCGATGGGTCGCTCCTGGCGGGGCCGCCCATCTCGGATCCGCAGTCCTCGCCCATCGTCTACCGCCCCTGCGCCGTTTGCGGCGAGCTGATGAACCGCTTCAATTTCGCCAACTGCTCCGGCGTGGTCCTCGATTCGTGCAGGCCGCACGGGGTCTGGTTCGATCCCGACGAGCTGCGCCGCATAGTCGAGTTCATCCGCGGGGGCGGCCTGGACATGGCGCGCGACAAGGAGAGGCTGAGCCTCGAGCTCGAGCGCCGCCGCCTCGCGCAGGCGGCCGCCTATTCCGAACAAAGGCCGTCAGAGTTTCAGCCGCCGGTCCCCGTCTCGGTCGCCGCCACACGCGATCTGCTCCGCTTTCTGTTCGATAAGCCCTAGCACCCGCTTTGGGGCTTGCGAAACCGCGGCTCACCCTCTATCCTTGGGGAGTATCAGGAGAATCCCGCCCATGAATTGCTTCCGACTCGCCCTGGCCGCGCTCATTTTGTGCACCTCCACGCCGCTCCCCGCTCAGACGTCCCTCCCGAAGTTGGAAGGGGAGCTTAAAGCCCCCGAGCTCGCAAAACCGGCGTTGGCGGGTAAAGCCACGCAGAGGCCCATGGCCGCCCTCCCGCCGGCAGGCGTAAGCGGCGCTCGGGTGGCGGCGGCTGCGACGCCGGCCTCCGCGCCTGAGGCTTCCGGGCCCGCTTCCGGCGGGACGGTCGTGACGGTGTCCAATGGCGGCGGCTCGGGCTCCATCCTGCCGGCGATAGCCGGCGCGCCGACCGAGGAGCGCATTCAGCTCGATAAGATCACGACCGTGAACACGATCAAGCAGCAGGAATACATCCAGAGGGTCCGCCTTCTCACCGAGGAGCGCGATGAGCAGGTGCTCAAGAACACCCTCATGATCGAAAAGCTCCGCGCCGAGTTCGCGCCGCTCGAGCAGGAGCAGAAGAAGCTTCAGATCAGGGGACAGATGGAGGACGAGAAGACGATCCAGGCCGCGTCCGCCCTGCGCTATCAGCGGGACAGGGCGCGTCTCGAGAACGACATCGCGAAGGAGAAGCTCGCCGCCGAGCAGATCAAGGCTGACGCCGATAAGCTGCGCCGCGAGCTTGTCGTCGCGGAGCTCGACTTCCAGGCCCGCAAGCTCCGCCAGGAAGCGGACCTCGCCGATAACAAGACGGTCGCCATCAAGGCCGACCTTGAGCTGCGTGATAAGAAGGAGATCTGGAAGAGGCAGGCCAATCGCGAGCCCGACTATGCGAAGGAGCCGTTCAAAGACGGCGTGCTGACGATCACCGACCGCCGCATCCCGATCGAAGGCCCGATCGTCTATGGCACGGCGGACTTCGTGACCGAGCGCATCCATTACTTCAACAATAAGTCCGAGGAGTATCCGATCTTCCTCGTGATCGACCGCAGCCCCGGCGGCTCGGTCATGGAAGGCTATCGCATCCTCAAGGCGATGCAGGCAAGCAAGGCGCCTGTCCATGTCGTCGTGAAGTCATTCGCGGCCAGCATGGCCGCCACGATCGCGACTCTGGCTCCGCGTTCGTACGCCTACCCGAACGCCGTCATCCTGCATCATCAGGCATGGGGCATGTCGTTCGGAAATCCGACCCAGCAGAAGCAGCAGCTCGACGTCATGAAGGAGTGGGACCGCCGCCTGCGCGAGCCGATCGCGCGCAAGATGGGGACGAGCATCGAGAAGTTCACGGCCGAGATGTACAAGCAGAACGTGGACGGAGACTGGGAGGAGTTCGCGGACGCCGCAGTCAAGCTCAAGTGGATCGACCACATCGTGCACGAGATCCGCGAGACCGGCATCCTTAAGGAGCCGGAGACCAAGCTTGAGGACAAGCCTAAGTTCGCCTTCGGCTTAGCCGAGGAGTCGGACACGAAGGGAGACCGCTTCGTGCGTCTGCCGAGGCTTCAGCACTCCGACGCCTATTTCCTGTATAACCGCGACGGCTACTATCGCTAGATTTCCAGGTAGGTGAGCAGGCGCTTGCGCCAGCTGGCAAGCCAACGGCTTTCGTTGCGTGCAGGGGGGCTGTTAGCCACGCGCCGCGTGAGCGCCGCGTCGGCCGATTTCGCGAACGCCTCGACGGACGCCTGGCCTGCCGGGGTGTCGAGCATGCCCTCGAGGACCTGGAGCAGGCCCCAGCCTTCGCCGTTGTAGCGCTCGGAGAGATTGATGCCTTCGCCCTTGAAGTTCACGTAGTCCATCAAGGCGTACACGCCGTTGGGCGCCGAGGCGACGCGGTCGAAGCGGGCTTGCAGCGCGGGGCGCTCGGAGGCCGGCGCGGCGGCGAGGATCTTGGGCAAGGCGGACTCGACGCGGTCGGCGGCGTAACGCGCCTGGATGCCGATCGTCTCCGAGAGCAGCTTGCGTAATTCGTTGGTGCGCGGGCTGTGGAATTCCTGGTCGAATTGCGCTTTGTCGCGCCAAGGGCACGGCGGCTTCAGCTGGAGCCAGGCCGGCATCGGCACTCCCTTGGCGGAGAACGCGTCGAGCAGGCCCGGGAAGCTCTCCGTGAACGGGCCGCGCTCGTCCTTCTTGTACCAGATGAAGTGCCCGATGCCCAGAGAGGCGAAATCCTCGCCTGTGTTCCAGTGCGTGAGCCTTTCAACGGACTGCCCGGCCTCGTTCTGCCAGATCTTTTTCCCGACCGCGAGCGCCTCTTCGTCGCTCAGATGGATGCCGGCATGGGCGCACGATGACGCGGTCAGGAGCACGGCACAGAGAAGGGCTCGGTTCATCATGCGCTCATTTTAGCACGGCGAAGGGAGTCGATGCCTTCGTGAAATCGCCAGGCGGCGATGAAGGCGGCGGCCGTGACGACATGCCAGATCGCGTGGAGCTGGAGCCAGTGGTTGTCGGGCGCGCAGGCGAAGTCGGCATGGTCGAGGTGCCAGCAGGCGTAGGCGGCGATCAGCAGGAGCTGCATCCACCAGAAGGAGGCATAGGAGGGGGCGTCGCGCTTGACGAGCATGAGCCGGATCTCCAGGGCGACGAGGGCCAGCGCCTGGACGAGGACGATGGTCTGTATGCCCCAGCCCGCGGCGCGGAAGGCGAACAGCGCGGCGAGGCTCGCGGCGAACAGGCCGCCCCAGAAGCGAAGCGCGCCCTTCTCGCTCAGAAGGCCGGCGCGCATAAGGCCCCGCGCCAACGCCCAGCCGATGAGCAGGAACATCCCGGCATAATCGAGGACCTGGCCCGCGAAGGTGTATGACGCGTGAAAGGCGAAGGATGTGACGCCGACCGCGACCGACACGGGGCCGAGCCCGCCGGCCGACAGGGCGCCGGGCTTCGCCGATTTCCTCCATATCCAGACCCCGACCGCGACATAGGCCAGGTTCGACCAGGTGTTCGCCGGCGCGGCGATCCAGCCGCTGAGGTTGGCCTCGCAATGCTTGATGTCGGGCAGGGCCCACCCGCTCCAGGGCGACTCGATGGGAAGCGGGGGCACCAGCCGGGGATCCACGGCGAGACTTTACTGAAATGAACGCCGTCGCGCCAAGCCGCCCGGCACTGATAATCACTAGTTCCGGAACTAGTGATTATTATCAATAGCGAGCCAGCGCGACTGGAAACATCTTAATTGACCGGCATTGGCAGCGGTGCGAGTTCGCAGCTAAAGGCGGGTTTTCGGCCTAGGACAGGAGTCCCAAATGGACCTAGGCCACTTGGAGGCGCTTTTTGGGACTACTCGGCCCGCAGGGGAAAGGGGGAGCACTTGGTACGATTAAATCATGAAGAAACCCACTCTCGCCGCGATCGCCGCTCTCCTCCTCTCCGTTTCCGCTTCCGCCCAGGTCGTCGGGTCGTGGAGCACGCTCGAAGGACAGAACAGCCGGATCTCTGAGCGCCGCACGGTCGCCGTGACCGACAAGGCGGCTTGGGAGAAGGTTTGGACCGAGCACTCCGCCGGCACCCCCGCCCCCGTGGTGAACTTCAACGAGGAAAGCGTCGTCGCGGTGTTCCTCGGCGAGACGAAGGCCGCCGGCGTGAAGATCGAGATCGTCGTCCAGAACGACATGATCGACGCCAACCGCCTCAACGTGTTTTATAAGGAAGTCCGCTCCGCCTCCAAGTCCTTCGCCGCCCAGATGATCTGCCATCCCTTCGCGATGGTCAAGGTGCGCAAGGCCGCCGTCGTCTCCTTCGAAGTCAACGGGCGCGTGTCCATCCCCGAGAACATGAAGGCTCCGAAGAACCCGCGCGACGACTCCAAGGTCCGCGCGTTGCTCGAAGCCCTTCCGTCCTTCGACGGCCGCTGAGCTTCCAGGTCGTCGGACCCCGTCGGGTTTAGGCCTAAAAACCTATCGACAATTCCGGGTTTCGGGCCTATACTCCCACTGTGAAGCGACCCCTCGCCTCCGCCCTCGCCTTCCTTATAATCGCCTTGTCCCCGGGCGCGCCCGCCTATCAGGCGTTCGCGCAAACGGTGGGCAAGACCGGCGGCAACGCGGGCTCGGTCGGCGACGCTGCGACCTCGGTCAACTCCGGCGTCAATAACGGCGGGCTCACGGCGCCGCTGGCGCTTCCCGTGCAGTCGCTGGGCCTGGGCGGCAGCCTGACGCCGAACGCCGCCGCGCCGACGCTCAACGCGGCGATCAACCCTGCTCTGGCGGCGCCTCTCGTCAATCCCGCCGCCTTTGCTCAGGCCGCTCCGGTCGCCCAGCCGGCGGCGCTGGGCTATTCGCGCCTGGCTCCCGCCTCGGTCGTGGGCAAGCCGGTTCAGGCGCCTGTTCCCGGCGCGCTGGCGCCCGCCTTGAAGACGGGCGCCCCGGGTGGGAACGCCGCCGCGTCGAAGCAGGCGGAAGCCCTTTCTCTCACCGCGAAGCCGATCTTAGAGGGCGTCAAGAATGGCGACGCGACGCAGGCTCTGAGCGGCGTCTATGAGAACGGCGTTCAGCGCGGGGAGCTCGGCGCGGTCGCGGCGCAAAGCGGCCCGGCGGCCCTGCGCTCGGGGCTCAGGAAGTCCGCGCCCTCGACGGAGCAGCAGCCGTCGGCGGAGGTTCCTTCCGCCGCGGCCCCCGTCGCCAAGCCCGGCCTTTGGCAGCGGATCAAGTCCACGTTCGATCTCTCCGAGTTCAACAAGAGCGAGAAGTCCTACATCGCGGGCCAGGCGGTCTTCCTGCTCGCGATCTCGGTGTACCTCGCGTCCTTGCCGCTCCTCGTCAGCGCGCTGACCGGAGACGCGGCGATGACGGGCGTGGCGCGCATGGTCCACTACTGGGTGTTCGGCGGCGCGTCGCTGTTCGCGGGCGCGGTCGTCAGCAAGACCCCGATGAGGCGCATCCTCGTCGGCGCCGCCGGCGGGCGCGCCATGCTGTTCGGCTCGATCGGCGTGCTGGCCCTGTTCGGCGGCCTCTCCTGGGCCGCCTTCCTCGTGCTCGTCGGCGTGAACTCGCTCATCGTCGCGCACAATCATCTCGTCGACATCGACACCGGCGGTGCGGCCAAGATCTTCAAGGGCGCAGACCAGAAGGCGACCGACCGCAAGATCGAGAAGGCCGGCTACGTCTACGACTTCATCTACTACGGGATGATGCTCGTCGTGCCCGCGATGATCGGCCTGCCGATGGACTGGATCGACGCGCGCTTCGGCCCCGGCATCGGCGCGGGGGCGGGCTTCGCGGTGTTCGCGGCCCTGATGGGCGTCGTTTCCTACATCTACGCCAAGCGCGTGGTCACGGTCGGCGACATGGTCGCGGAGCCGTGGGCCGGCGTCAAGGATTACTTCAAGCGCATCCTCGGCGCGCTTAAAACGTTCGGCCATATCCTGGTGGACGTGCCGCGCCGTAACTGGGCGACGGCCAAGATCATCATGGGCAACAAGGCCATCCTCGCGCGCTCGTCGATGGCGACGATGGAGAACTTCGTCGAGGACGCGTTGTTCGCCGTCGTCCTGCCCACATTCGCCATCGATATCCTCAAGGTCGGCGCGTTCGGCAACGGTCTGCTTCTCAGCGCGATCACCGCGGGTGGCCTCGTCGCTTCGGTGTTCCTGATGAAGCGCATCCAGGATCTGCAGAAGAAGCACGGGACCTATAAGGTCCTGGCCGGCCTGACCGCGGTCGCGGCGCTCGCCTTCGTGCCGTCGATCGGGCTGTGGCTGGTGCCCTCTCTGGCCCTCGCGATCCCCGCCGTGTTCATGATGAAGCTCATGCTGCAGCCGCTGCGCTCGCGCATGCGCGCCTTGCTGCAGACCGAGATCAAGAACGACCCCAAGGCCGCGCCCCACGCCGACGACATCTACAGCCTGATGACCTTCGTCGAGGTGCTCGCGGCCGGCGCGGGCGGCCTGGCCTTCTCGTGGCTGTTCCATCACTCCATGGCCGGCTCGGCGCTCGCCCTGACCTTGGGTGCGCTCGCGCCGATGAAGATCATCACCATCACCTTGTTCGCGATGGGCTTCGTGTACCTTGGCGGCCTGCGCTGGGTCAAGGATCAGCTCAGCAAGCCGACGCAGACCGTGCACAAGTCGCCCGAGGGCAACGAGGCGAAGATGCTCGAGCGCCTGAGCGTCAGCCTGAAGGAGAACGGCCTGCCTGAGTACAAGACGGCCGTGGTCAATGGTGCTTCGAGCGAGGATCTCCCCACTGTCGTCGTCCTGGCACCCTCGTCGCGGCACAAGATCGCGCTGGCGCGCGAGGGCGGGCGCCAGTCCGGCGGGAACTTTCACCTCGTGCTCGACGCATCCTGGTTGATCCAGGAGGCCTACCCCGACGGCCGCACGAAGCTGCTGGTCACGAAGGGCGTGGTTTTCGATGAAAGGGGCCAGGCGACGGTCGTCAGCTACGAGACTCCGCGTCGCGTCCACTATTTCGCCAACTTCTTCACCCTCAGCGGCAACGACCGCGACGATGGTGTGCCGCTGGAAAAAAATCTAGACGTCCCTCAGTCGAACTCCTACATCCTCGAGCACGAGGTCAACGACAAGCTCGCGACGCGCCTGATGATGGCGGCGCGGGGCGTCGCCGTTCCCGCGACGCTCGCGCTTCTGATGCCGGCGAATGCGCTGTTCGCGCAGGCGATACGCGGCGGAGAGCTGCCGACGGGCAACGTGGCGGCGATCGCGATGCCCCAGGACGCGGAGATCGCGCGTCAGCTCGACGCCTTCCTGGAGCGCACGAAGGTAGAGGAGGTCGTGATCAAGCCCTCCGGCCTTCAGTTCCATTCCGGCCGTGGCGTCAAGTTCTTCCGCAAGGAGCAGCGCGCCGAGATGCTCGAGCACGTCCTCGCCTTGTCGCACGATCCGATGATGCCTCAGGACGGCGCGGTCCTGATCGATGAGCGCATCGATTCGGCGCCTCTCGACCGCGGCGGACGCAAGATGGAGACGACCGCTCGCGTGCTCGCCGCCCGGACGCCGTGGAACGGCGGGGCGACCATGGGCATGTTCGCGCGCGTCGGGCCGTGGGGCAAGCCCACCACCGCCGAGGCGGCCGACCCGCGAGACAATGCCACGGTCGAGCCGATGGGGAAGCTGTTCGCCGAGTGGAAAAAGGCGGGGCTGCTCGACGATCGCGGCGCCCGCGAGCTTGAGGCGGAGATGCGGAAGATGGGTGGCGACGCTCTGACCTCGATCATCGCGCAAGAGAGCAATTCCGGACGCAAGGACGGCGAGCCGTATCAGGCGCAGACCGACATGATCGGCCTCGACGTCATGATCGCGCGCCGCGGTGGGAAGCTCGTCCCCGTGGTCATCGAGGTCAACGATCACGACGCCGGCGGCCAATACAATCTCGACCAGATAAGCCCGGAGATCTCCGGAGAGCACTCCCGCGCCTGGGTCGCCACGATGCTCCAACGCGCTCGCCGGGACGCGCTGAAGGGCAAGCGCATCGTGATCGTCGGCGCGGGCTACGAAGGCAAGCGTCCGATCTTCGTGCGCGCCAAGGAGCTCGGCGTTAATGTCGTGCTCGCGGGCCCGCGCAGCGCCTTCGTGGACAGCCTCCTCAAGGACAAGCTCGTCGACGAGTACATCGAGACCGACAACACGAAGGTCAAGGAGGCTCGCGACGTCATTCGTAAGAAGCTGCTGCGCTCCGCCCGTAAGAACGGGAAGATCGACGGCATCACCACCTTCTGGGAGGACGACGTCGAGCTCACCGCCCTGATCGCCGAGGACATGAAGCTTCCGTACCACAGCCCCGAGGCCTCCCGCACGGCGCGCAGTAAGTTCGATACGCAGGCCGTCCTGGCGTCGAAAGGCGTCGCCGCCGCGCGGCAGCAGCGGATCGGCAACCTTTCCACCGCTGAGAACGAGAAGGAGCGCGACGCCATGGTCGCGGCGTTCCGCGTCTCCGCGGCCAAGGTTGGGTTTCCGGCGGTGATCAAGCCCGTGTCCGGCGCCGCCGCCGTGGGCACTGAGAAGGTCTCCTCTCTCGAGGAGGCCGTCGCCGCCTATAAGCGCATCAGCGCTATCATCAATCCGAAGACCGACCCGATCTTCGCCAATAACTCCGACCTTCTTCTGATGCAGTACCTCGACGGTGCCGAGTACGACGTGGACCTGGTGATGGTCGCGGGCAAGCCCGTGTTCCAGTCCGTGACCGACAACAAGCCAACGCGTGAGCCCTCTTTCCTGGCCACCGGCTCGCGCCTGCCCAGCACGCTCACCGCCAAGCAGCAGAAGGAGTCGGCCGACCAGGCCATTGCCTCCGCTCAGGCGCTGGGCCTGACCGACGGCGTCATCCACATGGAGGGCAAGTATACCTTCGAGGGGGCCCGCCTCATCGAGGCCAACGCGCGCATGGGCGGGACCTATGTGATGGACTGGATCAAGGGTGTCTGGGGCGTGGACCTCTCCGAAGAGGGCCTGATGGCCGCGGCGCGCATACCGGGCCGGCCGTACATGCCTTCCCAGCCGATCGTCCATCTCGACGGCGACTTCGTCAACTCCGACAAGGCGGGCGTGATCAAGGTCCTCGAGCTCCCCGACGAGGCCCGCCAGTTGCCCGGCTTCATCCGCTTCCGCATGGTTAAGAAGGCCGGCGACCGCATCACCACCGATGAGGGCGGCGGCTACGCGCGCGTGGCGATGCTCGAGGTCGGTGGCAAGGACGCCGCCGAGGCCCGCCGCAACCTCGAAACGATCAAGGCGAAGATCCGCTTCGTCGTCGAGTAAAACCTCCGCGCCTCGCCGCGGTTTTCTTCCCGTCGTGAACCTTCCTCACGTCGTTTCTCCTCGTGGAATCACGAGTCGTGAGCGGTCGTGAGCGCTCGCGCGCCTTCGCGGATCCGCGTCCGCGCCCCGGCGGTATGATGAATGCATCGGGATGAACGAAATTCCCGAGCTCATACACGAGGTGCGAAAGATGAACCGAAAGAACAGAGCCGTGATCCTCGCCGCCGCGACCGTTTCCTTCGGGTTCGCGTCGGCCTCCCGGGCCGAAGGGAAGGCTGGGCTGGAAGCCATTCGCTCCGGGATCGCCGATGCCGTGCGCGCCGGCAACGCCGACGCGATCCTCGACCGGCTCTTCAGCGGTAACGCCGGCGTGACCCGCCGCGCGGCGCGTCCGAGTCTCCGTGCGGTGAAATACGACGACTGCTTTGACTCGGGAAAGAACTGCGAGAAGTTCCCTGAGCCGCCGCCTCCTCCGCCCCCCCCCCCTCCGCCTCCCCCC
>CAZIBN010000045.1:19629-29818 GCA_964537395.1 uncultured Elusimicrobia bacterium | reverse complement strand
CGGAGAGGGTGGGATTCGAACCCACGGACGCTGTTACACGTCGCCAGTTTTCAAGACTGGTGCCTTAAACCGCTCGGCCACCTCTCCCTAAATCGGTCCCTACTTCTGCAGCAGCGCGATGAACTCCGCCGCCGCCTGATCATGCAGCTTTTCCCAGATCCCGGCCACGAAGTAGAACGGCGTCTCCTCGCCCGTCGGGTCCAGCAGCACCATCTTCGTGCCCGCGACCGAGGACACGCGCCCGGTATGCCCGGTGTCGACGTTCCAGATCACATCGCCGACGCGGATTTCGGAGAGCTCCATCACCCGTCTAGGATACCGCTTTAGAGCCGCATTATTAACGGCTTTATACGCTTACCCCGGCCGCATCCATGCAACTTTTCCGGGGGCCCAATCGTATAAAGACATGAAGAACGATTCAGCCGCCGGCGCCCCATTGAAAGGTTTTGGAGCGCCTGCTATAATATCTTTGCAACTTAGAGGACCCGCTCGTTCGGGTTCGTTGCGCGAAAGCGCACTCGGTTGCCTTTTTTTTGGGGGAGGACGTTAGTGTATCTCCTCTACCTCGATGAGGCCGGCGACTTCAACAGCTGGCAGCGTCAAACCTGCGCGGTCCTGGGCGCAGTCGCCGTCCACGAGGGACAGCTCGAGCGAATCTCGCTTCTCGTTGATCAGGTGCAGGCGAAGTGGTTTCCGGGCATCACCTTGCCGCTCGAATTCCACGCCAGCGCCATTCGCGCCGGCAAAGACCGGTTCCGGTCTTTTACGCCCGCGGATCGAGCGCTCATGCTCGAGGATCTCTACGGCCTTCTCGCCAAAGAGCAATTTCCCAAATTAGTCGCCTTCGCGACGGCCATAGACGTCTCGGCGGTTAAAGCCCCGACTTTGGCCCTGAGCGACGCCTTCGAGGATATCTGCCAGCGGTTCAACACTTTCCTGGTCCGCGGTTTCGGCGATGAGATCAAGAATAAGGGGCTGCTCATCATCGATCGCTCGAGCTACTCCGAGCCCCTCTATCGCGATCTTGTCGCCGGATTTCGTTCGACGGGCACGCGTTACGGCTATCTCCACAATATCGTGGACGCGCCCCTATTCACTGAATCGCACTACACGCGGTTCATGCAACTCGCAGACCTGGTCGCCTGGGCCGCGTTTCGCTATCACGAAAGCAGCGACCCGACCTACCTGAATAAAATACTCCCGCGATTCGATCGAAGCAGCCCGGAATCAACGCCGCCGGACGGCTTCAAGCACATCACCTCGCGAGCTTGCGCTTGCCTGGCGAGGCATTGACGATGAACGCCTCCCCTGACGCCTTGATAACATATCTTTTATGATATACACTCACGATACGACTCCCGGGCGGGAATATGAGATCGAGCGGGCCTCCGGGCATGAACGACTGGCTCAGGAGGACTCAGGCATGAAAGGCAAGGGCAAGACGGGGATGCTGTTTCGGGACGACCTGAAGGAGCGGCTCAAGGACCCGGAGTTCGCCAAGGCCTACGAGGAGGTGGACGCCGAGGTCCGCCTTGCGGTCGCCGTCGCCACGGCTCGCGAGAGAGCGGGCATGACCCAGGCGGAGCTGGCGAAGAAATTGCACACAAAGCAGTCGAACATCTCGCGCCTCGAACGGGGGACGCACAACCTGACGATGGCCACCCTGAGGAAGATCGCGAAGGCGCTGCACACCCGGCTGGAAATACAGCTTCTCCCCCTCTAGGCGCGCTCCCGGGACGGGCGCCTTAGTCGGTCTGCCATCCCACCTTCTGCCCCTGGCACTTGCGGACGAGCGCCCACCGCTTTAGAGCCTATTTTTTAACGTCTTTTTGCGGTTGCCGGCGTTATGCTCATGCAACTTTTTAGGGGGTCCAATCGTATAAAGACATGAAGAGCGATTCGCCGGGACGGTCAACTCCACCCGTTTGACATGACATGGGAATAATGGAAATCGAAGGCTCGGAATTCGACAAGAAATCGATCCTCCTCGTCACTGGCATGAAGACCGATTGGGATGAACTGGCCAAAGACGCCGTGGCCTTCGCGAATGCGAAGGGCGGACGCCTGGCCATCGGTATCGAGGATGACGCCGACCTGCCGCCCTCCGGACAGAAGATCGACGGGGACCTTCCCGACATCATACGCCGCAGGATCCAAGAGTTAACCAGCAACGTGGCCGTAGCGGCCGAGATCAAGACCGCGAGCAACGCGGGACAATACATCGATGCCCGGATCGCGCGTTCGGCGGCGGTCGCCTCCACTTCCGACGGCCGTTATTATCTCCGGGTCGCCGACGCCAGCCGGCCCGTGATCGGCGACGAGATCATGCGCCTGGCGAATGAACGCGCGGCACTCCCCTGGGAGACCTCGACCTCTTCGGGGGTCTCCCGCAAGAATGTCGACGCGGCCCTGTGCGCCGCGCTCATCGGCGCGCTGCGCGACTCCGATCGGGTCAAGGCGTCCGTCAAAGAGAGGTTGGACGCGGAACTGCTGGATCATTACCTTCTCGCCATCGGCGATCGGCTGACCAATCTCGGGGTGCTGTGCATCGGGCGGCGTGAGGACCGCGCTCGCCTTGGGACCGCGCCGGTCGTTCAGGCCATCAAGTACGACGAACAGGGCAGGAAGGTCAATAAATGGGTCTGGGATGACTTCCGCCTGTCGCCGATCGAATTGATCGAACAGATCTGGCGTGACATTCCGGACTTCAAGGAACGCTACGAACTGCCGGACGGCCTTTATCGCCAGTACGTGCCGGTGTACGATGAGAAGGTGGTTCGTGAATTGCTGGTCAACGCTCTGGTGCATCGTCCTTACACCCAACGCGGCGATATTTTTTTGAATTTTCTCCCGGACCGGCTTCAAATCGTGAACCCGGGCGTGCTGCCTCTGGGTGTTACGCCGAACAACATCCTGCATACGGCGGTTCGCCGCAACGATAACCTCGCCCGCCTTTTCCACGACTTGAAGTTGATGGAACGAGAAGGCAGCGGCTTCGATCTTATGTTCGAGATCATGCTTGCCCAGGGCCGACATGTTCCCGAGTTGCGAGAGGGCCCGGACCGAGTCGAGGTCGAAATTGGGCGCCGAATCCTAAAGTACGAGGTCATCGACCTCATCGCCAAGGCGGACACCCTGTTCCAACTGACCCAACGGGAGCGGATAGGCTTCGGGCTCATCGCCCAGCACGAGTCGGCGACGGCGCGGGAACTGTCACGGGCTCTTGAACTGCCGAGCGTCGATCTTCTGCGGCCCTGGCTCGGCCGTCTCCTTGAACTGGGTCTGATCGGAACCAGCGGAAAGACGCAGGCGATGAAGTATTTCGTTCCTCCGGACTTGCTGAGAAAGCTGGATTTCCCGGCCGCCACCAATTTAAAACGAATCGAACCGCATCGTCTCAAAGCTCTTGTCCTCGAGGATCTCCAGCGCTACCCCGGATCATCCATCGGCGCGATTCAAGAACGCGTCGGCGCCGAGATTCCCCGCCCCCAGATCAAGAAGACCTTGGAAGGCCTGATAGCCGATGGCCGGGTCAATCCTTATGGGGAGAAACGCTGGCGGCGTTACCGGCTAGCCGATTGATATCGCAAAAATCGAGCCCTATCCAGGCCGTTTATCGATAGAAAATCGATAGTAACGGCCGATAGGGATTGGATTGGCATTAAAAATAAATGTTTTTACATGTCGGAATGATGAGACATCCGGCCGCGGTCCGCGGCTTCGACAGATGAATGGGCTTGATTTGTCCAGGTCCACGATGCATAATACCCTTATAAGTTAAGGGTATTGTGAAATGACCAAAAAACGCCGCGGCCACAAGAAGTCCTTCGAGCGCCTTTACAATATCGCCGAGGCGCAGGGCGGCTATTTCACGACCAAGCAAGCGGAGGCGGCGGGCTTCAGCGAGAAAAACCACGCCTACCACGTCGGGTCGGGTAATTGGGCCCGGGAGCACCGCGGCATTTATCGTCTGGCCAAGTTCCCCAACCCGGAACGGCCCGACCTCATGCTTTGGTATCTGTGGTCGCGGGGACGAAACGACGACCCTCAAGGCGTGTACTCGCACGAGACGGCTCTCAGCATCTACGATCTTTCGGACGTCAACCCGGCCAAGCTGCACATGACCGTGCCGGCAGCCTTCCGCCGCAGCAGCGAGCTTCCGAAGATCCTCGCCCTCCATCGCGGCGTCGTGCATCCAGATGAGATCGAGACGAGACTCGGAGTCAAGGTGACTCGGCCGCTCAAGACCATCGCCGATCTTCTGAGTGTGCGCACTGTCCAGATGGATCATATGCGACAGGCCGTACGAGAGGCGTTCCAGCGCGGACTGATCACCCGCGCGCAGCTCGAGCACGCGAGCCGGATCCCGGACGAGATCAAGAAGGAGATCGAGCAGCTGCGAGGGAAACGGTGATGGATCAGCCGGGGAAGTACGCCACGGGGAAGGCGTTTCGCCGGGCGTTGGAAGACCGGCTCAAGCGGAAATCGGCGGCCGAGGGACTGGATCTCCAGCGCCTCATGCGCGAGGTCGCGTTTGATCGCCTGCTGGCCCGCCTCTTCAGACAAGAGGACGCTCCCTGGATCCTCAAAGGCGGCTACGCGATGGAACTGCGGATCAAAGAAGCGCGAGCGACCAAGGACATCGACCTGACGCTGCGCCGGGCCCTCGGCGCGGGAAGAGAGCTCCCTCTCGATGAAGCGATTCTCGAAGCGCTCGCGAAAGCCGCGGCGCAGGACCTGGACGACTTCTTCGCTTTCGTGATCGGTGAGGCGATGCAGGACTTGGACGCCGCTCCCTATGGCGGCGCACGCTTCCCCGTCGAAGCGCGCTTGGACGACCGGAGGGTTCGTCAGATTCCACCTCGACGTGGGAGCCGGAGACGTCGTGCTGACGCCGCTGGACGTGACGCAAGCCCATGACTGGCTGGAGTTCGCGGGGATATCGGGTGCCAAGTTCCCCACGATCTCCCAGGAGCAGCAGTTCGCGGAAAAGCTTCACGCCTACACTTTCCCTCGTAAAACGCCCAACTCCCGCGCCCGCGACCTCGTGGACATGCTGCTCCTGATTCACTCAGCCAAGATGGAGCGGGCTAAAGTCCGAAACGCGCTGCGCGCGACCTTCGAGCGGCGCAAGACGCATCCGGTGCCGTCGTCGCTGGAGCCGCCGCCGCAGGCGTGGAAGGAACCATTCGCCCGGCTGGCCCAGGAGTGCCGCCTGTCGGAAGACTTGGGCGGAGCCTTCCAAGAGCTGTCCGCATACTTCTCCGGCCTGTCCTAGCCGTTCGACCTTCTGCCCCCCAAAGGGGCAATGGGGACATTAAGGGGACAAAGGGGACGAGCAAGACACGCCCTGGCCCCAAACGCAAGTGGTAGGCGTAGCAGTAGCCCTCGTCCTCCCCTCCCACGGTGATGCGGTCGGGTAGCCGGCGGGGAATGGATTTCTTTCCGGTGAGGTAGTCCGGGGCGTGCTTACTCCACTTCATGGCTTCACTGAGCGTGGACGCCGCTTTAGTGGCGCGTTTTTAACGGTTTTCCGCGAGAGCCCGGACCGTGTCCATGCAACTTTTTCGGGGGGTCAATCGTCTGATAGGTAGACCCCATGAATACAAATGGATCTCCGAAGTGGACGGAAGACACCGGGACGCGCTCGCGCGCCGCCAGGCGCCTATTGACAATATGTCGGATTCGACATACACTCTCTTTAGATGAGCTCGCCGGATAAGCCTCTCATCTGGCTTTACGGCGAAGTAAAGACGCCGCCGTTTTCGAGGGAAGGGCGATTGGAAGCGGGCTTCCTGCTGCGGCGTTTGCAGAAGGGCGAAAAGCTCGGCATGCCGCAATCAAGGCCGATGCCCTCGATAGGACCGCAGTGCCATGAGCTTCGGATCACGGATGCACAGGCGACATGGCGCATCATTTACCGGGCGGACCAGGACGCGATCGTCATCGCGGGGGTCTTCAAGAAGAAGACGCGAAAGACGCCGATGAACGAGATGAACGCCGCCAGGGATCGGCTCAGGAGATACGACGATGCGTGAAGCCAAGCGCGTGAGACTGGAAGCCGCGGGTTGGAAGGTCGGCGGCGCCAAGGAATTCCTATCCTTGTCCGATCAAGAGGCCGAATACATCGAGCTGAAGCTGACCTTGGCCGGGAGCCTTCGCGAAAAGCGGCGCCAACGCCGGATGGGGCAGACCGATATGGCGAAGCTGGTCCACTCGAGCCAAAGCCGCGTCGCGAAGATGGAGGCTGCCGATCGCTCGGTTTCAATCGACCTGATCATCCGCTCCCTCATCGCGCTCGGGACTTCCAATCCTGAGCTTGGGAAGATCATCGCGCGCTCTCACCTAGCGGCGGCATCGCGCTAAAGCCGGCGCGCGAGCGCCGCGGTCCGCTCTCCCCCACGCCCGTCGATGGAATGCAACTTTTTCGGGGGCTCAATCGTATAAAGGGTGGCCGTTGCTCGCCGCGACGCTTCCTTCCCCCCTGGAATAAATATATTTCTAGGTATATACTATTGGAGGTCTAAATCTATTGCGCGTATGCCACTATCCGCATGGAGAGACGGGAGAAGTCCGGGATTATCTGCTGGCGTTGAGGCGGGACGCGCGGACGCTGAAGGCGGCCGTCAGGCTCGACCTCGACCTTCAGACGCTCGAGGAGTTCTGGCCGGAGACCTTGAACGTGACGGTGCGGGGCTTGAAGGGCTGGGAGCCGTTGCTGGAGCTCAAACGGCGCTACGACAAGGCCGCGTATCGAATTTTTTTCTGTGTGCGGGGAGACGAACTCTGGCTGCTGTCCGCCTATGAGAAGCAGTCTGAGGCCGCGCCGCGCAGAGAGCTTGAGAAGGCGTATCGGCGCATGAGGCTGGTTTTGGGAGGAGTGCGATGAGAAAGGCCGCCCAGACGGGATTGATTGGAGATGTGCGGCGTGCGATCGCGAAGGACCCGGCGTACGCCGAGGAGTACTTTGCGGAGCTCTCGCGCCGGCCGCTGCCGGTCCAGCTGGCTTTGCTGCGGCGCTTGAAGGGGCTGACGCAGGCGGAGCTGGCCGACGAGATGGGGCTCAAGCAAACGCACGTGTCGCGCCTGGAGAAGACGGGGTCGGATCATTTGCTGAGCGCCTATCTGCGCGCGGCGCAGGCCCTGGGCGCGCGCCTGGCGTTCGTGCCCGCGAAGTAGATTAATCCCCCTCTAAGCCCCACGCCGCGGCTCTCGCCGCGATGCAACTTTTTCGGGGGGTCAATCGTCTGGTAAGTGGAGGCCGCCTTGGCTAGGCAGCGATTACCCCTTGAATTATCCGCTATATACGTTATACTATGACTCATAAGGCGATTCTTCTGTTTCACGAGAAGGTCGAGTACGCCGACGGCGATATCGTCGAGGTGAAGGCCTGGGCGGTCACGCCCTCGCCGGCCAAGCCCGAGGGAATCAAGTATTCGCTCGTCTACATCGGCAAAGACGACACCCGCATCCTTGGCTACGACAACGCGGAAGGCAAGGGGCATCACAAGCATTTGGGCGGCCGGGAGTCGCCGACCGAGTTCACGGACATAGAACGGCTGATCGAACGATTCGGTCAGGAAGTGGCCCAGCTTAGACGGAGGATGACATGACGCGCAAGAACATCACCATCTCGGTTCGATCGCTCACGGAGGTCTTGGGCGAGCTCGCATCGGTCGTGCGCGACGCTCAGGCGGGGAAGATCGGCCCGCCTCGGATCGGGCTGACCTTTGAGAGCATCGACGCCGTGCGAAACGTGCTGACGCCCAAGCGCCTCGGGCTGCTCAAGGCCATCCGGGAAAGCCGGCCGAAGTCCGTCTACGCGCTGGCCAAGGCCACGGGGCGGCAGCTCAAGACCACGCAGGACGATGTCTCCATGCTTGCACGGCTCGATCTCGTGGAGCTCGAGCGCGGGCACGGGAAGCGGGCCGGCCTTAAGCCGCGCGTGCGCTACGACTCGATCCGGCTCAACATCCCCCTCCACGACGCGCGCTGACCGGCACCCGGTCTCCCGCCTGAGCGCCCGCCCGGGCGCATGGAACTTTTTCGGGGGGTCAATCGTATAAAGGCATGAAGAACGATGCCCCCTGGCGGCTTAGAGGTATAACTGTTATACTTCAATAAGCCGGTGCGATTCGAGTTCGATCCCATGAAGACCAAAACCAAAAAAAAGACGCCGCCTAAAACAATCACGGCCGAGGAATTCGACCGGATGTTCGACGAGGGCAAGGACATCACGCCCTATCTCGATTTCGATAAAATGATCGTCGTCCGGCCCAAGATCCAGCGCGTCAATGTCGACTTCCCGGAGTGGATGGTCAAAAAGCTCGACGAGGAGGCGCATAAGCTCAACGTCTCCCGTCAGGCGATCATCAAGATGTGGCTGCGGGAACGCCTCGACCCTCAGCGCCGCATCACGCGCTGACCGTCGGGCTTACTCCGCCTTCCACCCCACCGTCTGCCCCTTGTTCTGCTCGTCGAGCCAGACCTTGAGCGGCGCGAAGTATTCGAGGATGGCCGTCGCGTCGAGCTGACGCTGGCCCGTCACGGCCGCGAGCGCATCCGGCCACGGCCTGCTCGAGCCCATCGCCATCATGTCGCCCAAGCTCTTGCCGGCGGCCTTGTCGCCGTAGTAGGAGCAGCGGTGCAGAGGCCCCGTGTGGCCGCTCTGCTTGCACAGGGAGCGGTAGAACTGGAACTGGTAGACGTTGGCGAGGAAGTAGCGCGCGTAGGGCGTGTTCGCCGGGATGTGGTACTTGGCGCCGGGATCGAAGTCTTTTTCGGAGCGCTCGTTGCCGGGCTTTAAGCCCTGGTACTTACGGACCAAAGCCCACCACGCCTTGTTGTAGTCCTCGGGCTTGGTCTTGCCGGTGAAGACATCCCAGCGCCACTTGTCGACAAGCAGGCCGAAGGGCATGAACGCCACCTTCTCCAGCGCTTTGTTGAGGAGAAGGTCGATGTCCCCCTCCGGGCCGGGGACGGTGTCGATGAGGCCGACGGTCTTGAGGTACTCCGGCGTCACCGAGAGTGCGATGGTGTCGCCCAAGGCCTCATGGAAGCCGTCGTTGGCCGAGCCGCGGAAGAAGTAGGGCTGCTTCTCATACGCGCGCTGGTAAAAGTTGTGGCCGAGCTCGTGGTGGATGGTGACGAAGTCCTCGGCGTTGATCTTGATGCACATTTTAATACGAAGATCCTGGCCGTTTTCGACGTCCCAGGCCGAGGCATGGCACTGGACCTCGCGGTCGCGGGGCCGGGTGAGCATGGAGCGTTCCCAGAAGGTGGCGGGAAGGGCCGGGAAGCCGAGCGAGGTGAAGAAGGCCTCTCCGGTCTTGACCATCTTCAGCTCGTCGAACTTGCTCTTCTTGAGCTGCTCGGTCAGGTCGAAGGCGGGCTTGGTCTTCGGCGGAGCGACGATGTCGTAGATATTCTCGAAGGACTGGCCCCACATGTTGCCGGTGAGCTGCTGCGGGATGAGGCCGTCCTCGCCGATGATGTCTTTCCCGTATTTGTCCTGCAGGCGGCGGCGGACGTAGGTGTGGAGGGCGGCGTACAGCGGCTTCATCTCGACGTAGGCGCGGTCGACCTCGGCGGAGAACTCGTCGGGGGTCATGTCGTAGCCGGAGCGCCAGAGGTCGGCGGTGTCGGCGAAACCCAGGTCGCGGGCGCCCTTGTTGGAGAGCTCGGCGAAGCGCTCGTACTTGGGGCGCATGGGCGGCGATATCGTGCGCCAGCCCTGCCAGGCGTCCAGCAGAGCCTTCGGGTCGCGGGACTCGCGCAGGATGTCCTCAAGGTCATCAAGCGTCTTGCATTTGTCCGGGGTCGGGCAATATTTGCCCTTGCCGTAGGTGCTCTCGAGCCAGACCTTCACGTCGGAGAGCTCTTTTTGCTCCTTGGGGTCGAGCGGGGCGGGCGCGGTCACGGCGAGCTTGAGGGCGAGGAACTTGCGCTTGAGGTCTTCCGGGAGATTGCGGACCTTGTCGAACTTGCGCGCCTCGCGGGCGAGCTCGGCGGTCTTAGCCGAGTAGGCGTTGTCGGCGTCGCCGGCGAGCCATTCGGTCGAGTAGTTGATGTTGGTGGCCATCGCCCAGGAGGAGAAGGCGGAACGGCGGCCGAGGGCCTCGAGCGTCGCCTCGGTCGTGTCCATGAAGGCCTGGGCGTCCTTGGGGGTCAGGGCGATGACCTGGGCGGA
>CAZIBN010000045.1:2142-19529 GCA_964537395.1 uncultured Elusimicrobia bacterium | reverse complement strand
AGGGCTCTTGACGAATGGAACCTTAAGGGTTACACTCTGATGGGGATCAAAAGCTTCCGGCATAAAGGCCTGGAGGAGTTTTTTCTCACCGGGTCGAAGCGCGGGATTCAGCCTGAACACGCCGGCAAGCTCGAGGAAATACTCGACCGCCTACACCGGGCCGGGGCCGCAAGCGACATGGGCTATTCGGGATCTCATCTGCATCCACTCAAAGGAAATCTCGACGGGTACTGGTCCGTGCGGGTTTCCGGAGCCTGGCGCGTTGTATTTCGATTCGTGAACGGCGACGCTCACGTGATCACTTATGTCGATTACCATTGAGGGAAAATCATGAAAATCAGAACGCGCCCCCCGACACACCCGGGCCGGATCATCAAGCATCACCATCTCGAGCCTCTCGCGCTCTCCGTTTCGGCGGCGGCCAAGGCTTTAGGGGTCTCGCGCAAGACCTTGTCCAAGATCGTCAACGAGCGCGGGGCCATAACCCCTGACATGGCGTTGCGGCTGTCTCGGGCCTTTCACACGACACCGGAGCTCTGGCTCGGCATGCAGCAGTTTTACGATCTGTGGCACGCCACGCATGACTCCAAAGCGTGGCAAGGCGTGAAAACCATCGCGATCCCGGCACACTTGCGGAGCTGAAGAAATCCTCGGAGCCTCTACGCGTCGTGGAGCAGGCCCAGCTCCTCGTCGGCCTGGCGCAGGCGCAGGGCCAAAGCGTGGGAGAGGCGGGCGAAGAGCATGGCGCCCAAAGCGGGGTGGGAGCGGGACAGGTCGTTGAAGCGGGCACGCGAGAGGGCGTACAGCTCGGTGGGCGTGAGCGCCACGGCGTCGGCGGTGCGCACGCCGCGGTCGAGGAAGGCGACCTCGCCGAAGAAGTCGCGGCGGCCGAAGGTGGCGACGTGGTGCTCCTGGCCGCCTTCAAGAGGCAGGAGTATGCGCACGCGGCCTTTGCGGATCAGGAAGACCTCGTCGCCGGCGTCGCCGCGGCGGAAGACGGGCTGGCCCTCGGGGACGGAGGCCTCGCGCAGGACCGCGCGCAGGGCGGCGAGCGCCGAATCGTCGAACTCGCGGAAGAGATCGAACTCCGCGAGGTCGAGCGGGGCGGCGGAGACGGGCACCGACAGCCCCGCCTCGGACAGCAACTGGTCCTCGACCCATTCGAGCGCGGCGTCGAGCTCGCCGAAGATGGTGACGAAGCGCTTGGGCTTGACCAGGCCCACCTCGGCGAAATAGCTTTCGAGATCCTGGCCGGTGGGCAGGCTGTGCGGAAGCTGGCACAGAAGAAGGCGGCCGCCGCGCTCATGGAGGCGGTCCTCGATCTGCTTGAGCATGTGCACGGCGGTGAAGTCCACGCTTTGCACGCGCTTGAGGTCGAGGATGACGAAGCGGCAGGTCTTGAGGTCGGCGTCGAGCTCGCTGAGCAGCTGATCCGTGGTCCCAAAGAACAGGCTGCCCTGAAGCTCGCAGATGACGGTGCTGACGCCGAGCTCGCGCAGGGCGGCGCGCTCGGCGGGAAGGCGGCGCTGGCGCGAGGTCACGGCGGAGCCGAGCACCTTGCGGCGCACCACGGAGCCGCGCGAAAGGTCGCGCAGGAACAGGAGGGCGGCCAAAGCGATGCCGATGCCGGCGGCGGCGATGAGGTCGATGCTGACGGCGGCGATGATGACGGCGGCGCTGACGGCGAAATCGAACTGGGTCGAGCGGCGGCGTAGAAGGCGGAGGCTTTTGCGGTCGAACATGCGCCAGGCCACGACGAGGAGGATGCCGGCGAGCGCCGGCACCGGCACCCAGGCGACGAGCGGCCCGGCGGCGAGCAGGGCCAGCAAGGTGAAGCCCCCGGCGAGCACGCCGGACAGGCGCGTCATGCCGCCCGCGTTGATGTTGACGAGGGTCGCGCCCATCGTGCCTGCGCCCGCCGTCCCGCCGAACAAAGCGGAGACGAAGTTGCCCAGGCCCTGTCCGCGCAGCTCGCGGTCGGAGTCGTGACGCGAACGCGTGATCGTGTCGACGACCACGCAGGTCTTAAGGGTGTCGACCGACAGAAGCAAAGAGAGCGTGGCCGCGGGCATGGCCGCGGCCTTGAACATCTCCGGGGTGAACCCGCTCAGGTCCGACCAGCGCGAGCCCAGCGCCGAGAGCATGCCGGCGACGCCGCCCGGCAGGCGGCCGACGACGAGGGCGTTGCCGGCGAGCGACCTCATCTCGGGATGAGCGAGGCTCGCCGCCCAGTACGCGGCGCCGCCCGCGGCCAGGCCGATGACGGGAGCGGGCACGGCCTTGGTCAGGCGCGGGGCCAGGACCATGGCGGCCATCGCGGTCAGGCCCACGAGCAGGCCCGGGCCGCTCCACAGCGAGGGAGAGGCGAGCCCCTCCATGAGATGGACGCCCGCGGGCAAGGCCAGCAGGCGCGGGAGCTGGCCCATCGCCATGAGCAAGGCGACGCCGCTCAGGTAGCCGGTCACGACGGGGTAGGGGATGAATTTGATGAGGCGCCCTCCCCCCGCGACGCCGTATACGAACTGGAGCATCGCGGAAAAAAGGCCGGTGAGCAGCAGGAGCGTCGCGGCGCGCTCGGCACCGTAGCGCGCGGCGAGCACGGCGGCAAGCCCGCCCAGGACCGCCGCCGCCGGAGCGCAGGGAGCGGAGACCAGGCGCGGCGCGCCGCCGAACCACGCGGCCGTCATGCCGAGCGCCGCCGCGCCCACGAGGCCGGCGAGAGCGCCCTCGGCCGCGTGCTCGGCGCCGAGCGGAGCGAAGGTGGCCACGCCGAAGGCGAGGGCCTGAGGCAATGCCACGAGCATGGCGGCCAGGCCGCCCCACGCGTCGCCGATCCTTGTTTCGCGGCTCATCACGCCAAGAATAGCGCGCTGAGAGCGGTCTGTCTATATAGCGTCCAGGATCGCGGACGACGGAGCGCGTCCCCTGATCTATTCTCGATGATAATCACTCGTTCCGGAACGAGCCGCTATCTGCTGCCGTAGATCAGGCGCGTTAGTCGCTCTCGCCGAGCTCGACAAGACCGTTGAGGGCGGCGCTGCGCACGTTGGGGTTGGAGTCGGAGCGCATCTTCTTGAGCGCGGAGACGGAGCGCCCCCCGCCTAGGCGGATGAGCGAGCGGGCGACGGAAAGACGCACGGCGGGATCCGGGGCCGTGAAGGCCTCGATGAGGACGAGCACGGCGCGGGGATTCTCCGTCTTGCCCAGGCTCTCGGCCGCGATGGGGGCGAGCGGGCTGTCGGGCTTCTTCATCATCGCCTCGAGATGCTTGAGGCCCGCGTCCTTGTCGAGCTTGACGAGGTAGTAGGCCGCGAGCAGGCCGACCTTGTCCTCGCCCGGATCGCCGACGAGGAATCCGTTGAGGCGGGCGAGCGCGTCCTTCCTGCCGAGCTTGGCCAGGCCGTAGGAGGCCTCGACCTCGATGAACTTATCGGGATTGGTGATCGCCTGCTCGAACGTGGAGAGCGCGCGCTTGTCGCCGATGTCGCCCAGCGCTTCGAAGATCGCCTGGAGCAGGTTGCCCTGCGCGCCGGAGGCGAGCTGCTGCAAGGCGGGAACGGCGTCCTTGACCTGGAGGCGGCCGAGGCCGCGCACGGCCTCCTCGACGACGCGCGGGTCCGCGTCGTTGAGGGACTCGGAGAGGATGCGCACGGCCTGATCGCCGCCGATGTGAGCGAGAGCGTCGAGGATCTTCCAGCGCAGGACCTGAAGGTGGCCGGGGAGCTCCCCCATCTGCAGGATCATGGAGCGCAGATAGTCCCAGGCGGCGGCCAGCGGCTCGACGGCGCGCGGGTCGCCGGTGAGGCCCAGCGCGTCCACATAGGCGGCGCTCTCGCGCGGGTTGCCGCGCTTGATGTCGAAGGCGAGGATCAACGCGTCGGTGGTCTTCTTCTCCCGGCGGCGGCCGAGCGTGGCGGCCAGGCGGATGCGCTCGTCGGTCTTGGCCGCCTCGAAAGTCGCGACCAGGTTCTTGACCATGGGTTTGCGCGCCGAAGCCGGGACGGCTAGCAGCAGCGCGGCCGCCACGACGAGGAAAATTCTCACAGGGGAAGCATACCGGGTTCGGGCGTTCCTGTCGAGGCCTCTTTCTATGCAACTTTTTAGGGGGGTCAATCGTCTGATAGGGGAGGGTGCAGGCACCCCGGGAGGACGAACGATGAGAAACGAAGAGACGGGACGCGAGACGCGGCGGCTGCTGGCGAGGATGAAGAGGATGGCGGAGACGGAGGCGTCGGAGGAGTCCCGCGACGAGGCGCAGCGGGTGCTGCTGGCCCGGCATCTGCAGCGCCTGCGGGGAAAGTCCCGGGGCGGGGCTTGACGGCCGGGGGCTTTCGTATTACACTGTGTAATACGAATGAAGAAAACAGTGACCATCACGCTTAGGCTGACCGCCGACGAAGAAAAGATCCTCGACCGGGTGGCCCGCGCGCACGGGGCCACCCGGTCGGAGGCGATGCGCACGGCCCTGATGGGCGAGGCGGCGCGCATAGAGCGGACCATGAACACATCGGGATATGAGCGCCTGAAGCGCTACATCCCCGCGAAGGGCAGCGCCTGGAAGGGGAAGCGGCCCAACGCGTTGGACGACTCCCGGACGTGGGCCGAGGATCTGGAGGCGAAGCATCGTGCGATCCGCCCTCGTTGACGCGAATGTGCTCGTCGGCCTGCTCGATCCGGAGGACGCTCTTCATGAACGCGCCATCGAGGGCTTGAGCGCGGCGACCGGCGATCTTGTGACCACCTGGCCCGCCGTCACCGAGGCCTCCCACATCCTGGGCCGCCGGGATCGACGCTGGCAGGGCACGCTTCTCTCGATGATCGGAGACGGGGAGCTGGCGATCGCCCCTCTCGCGGAGGCGGACGCACCGCGCTTGAATGAGCTCATGGCGAAATACCGGAGCCGGCCTATGGACCTGGCCGACGCCAGCCTCGTCAGGGTGGCTGAACGGGACGGGATCGAGACGATCGTGACCTTGGACCGGGATTTCCACGTGTACCGGGCGGCCGGGATCGGGGCGCTGAAGATCCTCCCCAAGCCGTAACATCCGCGACTTGCGCTCCCGGCGGCTTCCTCTTATACTTCGCTCGTGGATCCCGTTACCCATACGCTCCTGGGCGTCGCCATCGGCGAGGCGTTCTTCCGGCCCCGGCTGGGGCGCCGGGCGGTCACGGTCGCGGCCTGGGCGGCGAACCTGCCCGACATCGACACCCTCGTCCTGCTCACCGGCGACCCCGGCGCGGTGATCCTGCGCCGGTCCTTCGGGCACTCGCTCTTTCTGCTCCCCCTCTGGATCGCGGCGCTGACCTGGATTTTTAAGAAAAAATACGACGACATGGAGACGCGCGACCTGGCGGCGATCATCGCCCTCAGCTGCGCCGGGCACCTGTTCTTCGACCTGATCAACTCCTTCGGAGTGCAGCTGTTCTGGCCGTTCTCGCTGATGCGCCCGGAGCTGGCGATGATCTTCATCATCGACCTGACCTTGGCCGGGTTCCTGGCCGCCCCGCATCTCGTGCGGCTGAAGGCGTCCTGGCGGCCCGGGCTCACCATGGCGTGTCAAAGCGCTCTCGTCGCCGTCGTGTTCTACCTCACGATGGCCTTCTCGGCCCGGCAGATGGCGCTGGCCTTGCTCACGAACGAAACCGGCGGCAAAGGCTTCCAGTACGCCTTCCCGGAGCCGTTGGGCGCCCACCGTTGGCGCGGGGTGGTCAAGGGCGAGAACGACTGGCAGGTGTATCTCGTCAACGTTCCCCAACGCACCGCGACTTTGAGCCTGACGGTGCCCAGCGACGAGTGGTCGTCGCCGTCCCGCGCCGCCCAGGAGACGCCTTTCGGACAGAGGCTGATGACCTTCTTCAAGGCGCCGGTGTGGACCGTGACGCCCAAGGCCGAGGGCGGCTCGACGGTGGCGGTGCACGACCTGCGTTTCACGAGCCTCGTGCTCCCGCGCACGACGCCCTTCGAGTACGAGTTCGACGTCGCCTCCTCCGGGGACGCCAAGCCCCGTCGAGTGAAGATTTGGTAGGGTAAGCGAGCATGCCCCCGACGAACGCACAAACTTTGGAGCTTCTTCTCGAGGTCGGGAGGCTGTTATCCTCCAAGCTCGAGCTCGGAGAGCTCCTCACCTCGGTGCTCGAGCTGTCCACGCGCGTCGTGGACGCCGAAAGCGCGTCCCTGCTGCTGCTCGACGAGAAGACCCAGGAGCTCTATTTCGACGTCGCCCTGGGGCTCGGCCCCGACGCGGCCAAGGTCCGCCTGGCGCTCGGCCAGGGCATCGCCGGGTCGGTGGCCAAGAACCGCGCGCCCGAGATCATCAACGCGGTGCGCCAGGACAAGCGCTGGTCGCCGGCGATGGACGAGCAGTCCGGGTTCGTCACGCGTTCGATCCTGGCGGTGCCGATGCTCCTGAAGGGACGGCTCGTCGGCGTGCTCGAGGCGATCAACAAGCGCGGCGGTGATTTCACCGAGACCGATCTGCGCGTCTTCGAGGCCTTCGCCTCGCAGGCGGCGGTCGCCATCGACAACGCCCGCCTGTTCACCTCCCTGAAGGACGAGCGCTTCAAGCTCGCGACCGTGTTCGCGCAGATGACCGACGGCGCGGCGCTGACCGATCCCACAGGGAAGGTCCTGCTCTCCAACGAGGCCGCGGCGAAGCTGCTCGGGGCGGAACTTAAGGAGCTGGCCGACGGTCTCAACGGGATGGTCGTGACACCCTCGATCCACGAGCTGCTCACCGGCGGCGGGCCGTCCGGCGTCGTGGATTTCGCCGCGGTGCGAAAGGAGCCGACGATGCTCGTGCTCGAGGGCCGCGTCACGCGCGCGCCGCTCGGCGACACCGACGGGCGCCTGTTCGTCTTCCGCGACCGCACCGAGAGCCACCGGCAGGAGCGGCTGAAGCGGACCTTCCTGAGCCTCATCTCGCACAAGCTGCGCACGCCGCTGGCGGCGGTGACCGGCTTCGCCGATATCCTGATGGACGAGGTCAACGCCGACACCGACCCGATGTGGGCCAAGGCCGTGCGCACGATCCGCTCGCAGGGCGGAAAAGTCAGCGAGCTCGTCGACAAGCTGCTGAGCTACACGACGATCGAGAGCCCCGACGTCCTGATCACCCTGGAGCCCTTCCCCCTCGACGCGGCCATCAAGGACGCCGTCGAGTCGCTCAAGGAAAAGCTCGACGAGCGCGGCGCGAAGGTGGACGCGCCCGCGACGGACATCGTCATCGCGGGCGACCGGCGCCTGATCGTGGAGGCGCTCAAGAACCTCATCGACAACGCCGTCAAGTTCAACCTCAAGCACTCCCCGATCACCGTGATCCGCGCCGAGGGCACAGGCGACTGGGCCGCGGTGACGGTGGCCGACACGGGGCCGGGCGTGCCGCCCGAGGACCTCGAGCGCGTTTTTTCAAGATTCCACCAGGTGGAAAAGGATTTCACCGGGCAGCAGGACGGCATGGGGCTGGGCCTCGCCTTCGTGCGCAAGGTCGCCGAGCTGCACGGCGGCAGCGCCGTGCTGCGGTCCAAGCTCGGATCGGGCTCGACCGTCACCTTGACCTTGCCGCGCAAGAGGCCCGCGTGAGCCTGGGAGGAGACGCCCGCGACTACGGCCCGGCGCTGTCGGGAACCGACTACGGAGAGATCTTCTTCGAGGCGTCGAGCTGGTCCACGGCCCGGCTCGAGGACGGCGCGGTGCGCGACATCGGCGCGAGCGCCGAGCGCGGCCTCAGCCTGCGATTGCTGAGGCGCAAAGGCCTTCATGTCGAAACGCTTTTCGGCAGCGCCCAGGACGCCTCGGCCGCCGCCGCCGCGCGCCTGCGCGAGCGCCTGTCCCCGGGCGCGCCCGGGCGCGGGCCCGTGTTCACGCCGGCGCGGGAGGCCCTGCTCCCCTGCCGCATCGATCCGGCCTTGATCCCGCTCGAGCGCAAGCTGGCGCTGCTGCGCGCCATCGACCGCGCCGCACGCGAGATGTCCCCGCTCGTGCACCAGGTGACCGCGGTCTACAGCGAGCGCCGCAAGGACACGCGCGTGCTCAACTCCGAAGGCGCGGACTGCGCGCAGAGCCGCGTGTCCACGAACCTCTCCGTGAGCGTCGTCGCCGGGCGCGACGGCCTCCTGCAAACGGGCATGGAGGTCATCGGCGCCCAGCGCGGCTACGAGATCTTCGACGACGACGCCGCGATCCGGGCCGCGCGCCGCGCCGCGGCGCGCGCTCTCGCCAAGCTCGACGCGCCCAAGGCCAGGGCCGGCGAGATGGCCGTCATCCTCGCGGCATCCGCGGGCGGAACCTTCATCCACGAGGCGATCGGGCACTCGCTCGAGGCGGACCACGTGCAGGAAGGCTCCTCGCCCGCCTACCGCGGCCGGCTTGGCAAGGCCGTGGCGCCGGAGACCATCAGCGTCGTGGACGACCCCACCTTGCCGTTCCAGCGCGGCTCCTTCGTCTTCGATGACGAGGGCGTCGAAGCCCGCCCGACCGAGCTGGTCAAGAACGGCGTCCTCACCGATTTTCTCTACGACCGCGCGACGGCCCTGCGCGAGGGGCGCCCCTCCAACGGCCACGGACGCCGCGAGTCCTTCGCCTCGCGGGCGATCCCGCGCATGTCGAACCTCTACATCGTGCCCGGCAAGGACGACCCGGCTCGGATCATCAAGGAGCTGAAAAGCGGCCTGCTCGTCACGCGTATGGGCGGCGGCCAGGTGGACACCGCGAGCGGAGAATTCGTCTTCGAGGTCGACGAGGGCTGGCGCGTCGAGAACGGGGTCGTCAAGCACCTCGTGCGCGACGCGAACCTCCTCGGCGTCGGCCCCGAGGCCCTGAGCTCCATCGATCGCGTCGGCTGGGACATCGGCTGGGGCGTCGGCGTTTGCGGCAAGGAAGGGCAGAGCGTGGCGGTCAGCGACGGCCAGCCCACGATCCGCATGCCCAAATTGATCGTCGGAGGAAGCCATGACTAAAAGCTATAAGGATTTCAGAAAATGCTTTTGCGCCGGGCCCGAAGGGTCCCGGCGGCTCATATCAATATTTCTAGCGCTCGCGCTGTTTGCGGTCACCGCGAACGCGAAGAAAGCGGAGAAGCCCATGGAATGGAAAGGACAGTACGGCGGCCCGATCGACGCCGGCACCGAGGTCGCGACCGACGCCGCCGGCTGGACGCGCCTGTGGCTGCAGCTCGGCTCGGACGCCCCCCCGCTCGACTTCAAGAAATATTTCGCCGTCGCCGTGTTCGCGGGCGAGCGCCCGACGGGCGGCTACACGGTCGAGTTCCTCGAGCCGGCGCCCAAGGGCAAGGACGTGATCGTGCGCTACCGGATCAAGGAGCCCACCGGCTTTTCCACGCAGGCAATCGCCCAGCCGTGGAAGGTGCGCGCGTTCGAGCGGGTGAAGGGCAAGGTGTTCGTCGAAGCCCTGGCCGAGGTCAAGCCGAAGTGACCGGGCTCCTTCTCGTGGCGCTGCTGACGCTCGACGTCGCTCACGCGGCGGACGCGCCGGCGTTGCCTGAGATGGCCGTGTCGCGCTCGACGCCGGGCTGGTCGAAGCAGGGCAAGTCGCTCGTGCTCTACGACGCCGAGGGCACCCTCTCCTTCGAGATCGGACTGCTGCGCGAGGAGAACGGTGCCGTCACGCGCGAGGTGATGGGCGGCGCGTCGCCCGACGGCGCGGCGGCCTGGACGCTGGAGCGCAAGCTCACCTGGAACCCGCAGCACAGCAAGATGCTCGACTCCCGCCGGGCGCTCAAGATCCACGGCTCGCAGGGGCAGACGCTGTGGAGCGACGAATCGGTGGACTGGCCGGAAAAAGGAGATCCAGTCGTGTTCTCCAACGACTCGAAGGTCATCCTGACCGCCTGCCATTTCGGCGAGTCGTGGTCCGTCGAGGCGCGCGACTGGACCGGCGGCAGCAAGCTGAAGGTGGGGCCCTTCCCGCGCCTCGTGAGCATCGCGCTGACGCCCGGGGGCCGGTACGCGGTCGCGCGCTGGGGCGTGCCGGACAAGAGCGACACGCATTCGTTCTTCGACCTGTGGACGAAGGCGCGCAAGGACATTGAAACGAGCGACCTGACCTTGGGGCTGGCGCGGCTCGGGGATGATGGGGTCGTGAGATCCGGGCGCAGGGATGTATTCTCGTTCTCAACGGATGTTTCAACGGCAACGGCAAAGGATGGGGCGCAGAAATGAGGGCCGCTCTGCTGACGATCCTTTTGGTTGGAGCTTCGGCTTGGGGCGACGAAGGCGAGCCTTCATCGGCGCCGGCCGGACATGCTGTAGAAGGCGATCGATCGGAAGCGGTCGAGGACATGCGCAAGCAGCTTGAGGGCGACCCCGGTCTTCAGGAGGCGCTTGTCGATCGCATCATGCAATCGAAGATCGCCGGAGCGATCAGCACCGAATTTGATGATGGCAAAAAGCGCGCGGATGTCCGCACCTGGGTTCAGGGCGACCTGATCTCCGCCTCCGAGATCGCGCTGGGGCTCGCCAAGGACGAGGCCGAAGGCACGCATCTCTTCGAGAACACCTTGGTCAAGCATCTAAAGCAGACCTTCCGGCGCGGCAACACCGACCGCGGCGCCTTCGGCGTGCTCAAGGGAGCGGCGAAGACCTCGAAGCTGACGACCTTGGCTGACCAGCAGGCCGGCGAAGAGGAGAAGCGCGAGGCGCTGCGCAACCTGTTCGAGGGCAAGGGCTCGCAGGAAGGCCGCACCATCACCGGCAAGGCGCCGGAGGGCAAGGCCTCCACCGACGCCCCTCCCAGCGCGGCGCTGGCCAACTCGTTCTACGACCGCCTCTCCGCCGGCAACATCCGCGGCTATTCCCCCCAGCTCATGAGCCTGCAAAGCTCGCTCAACACCCGCCGCCCCCCCGGCGCGCCCGCGCTCATCGAGACGGGCAAGCTCGATCACGCGACCTTGTCCTACCCCGCGCACGGCCTGAAATACGACCTCGGCAACCTGGAGGAGCGCCTGCGCCGCGCGCGCATCGCCGAGCTCGCGACCTTGGGCGGCGTCCAGCTCACCGAGCGCGACATGAAGGACCCCGGCCTCGAGGCGCGCCTGCTCGCGAAGATCCCGGCCGATAAACTAAAGAAGCGCTTCGCCGCGCGCGCCTCCGCCATCGAACGGGCCAAGGCGGCCCTCGCCGCCTTCACGGCCGCCGCCGATAAGAGCAAGGACCCGAACCAGATCACGAAGGCCCTGCTTGTCGAGCTGTCAGGCCGGCAGCGCGAGGCCGCTCGCTGGCTCACCGCGGCGGCGCTCGAGGAGGAGCTGGCCCGCATCGAATCAGAGGAAGGATTCCTCACCTCCGACCTGCTCGCCGCCATCGACGCGGTCCCCGCCCCCGCCCCCGCGCGCGAGTCCTACAAGCGCCGCGGCGAGAGCTACAAGGCGCGCCTCGCCAACCTCAAGGCCAACGCCCAGGCCTCTCTCGACGCGCTGCAGTCCGACGCCTGGCAGTCGCGCATCGCCGAGATCGACAAGCTGATGGCCGAAAGCCAGAGCCTGCGCCGCAACATCTCGCGAGACATCTCGGATTATCGCCTAGTCCCCTTCCGCGTCGCGGAGGCCGTCTTAAAGCAGCCGCGCTGGCGCGAGTTCCTCGACGATCTTCTCGTCAAATACGCGAAGGGCACGTCCTACGGCCGCGAGGTCGCCAACCGCCGCGGCAAGCTGTCGCGTTTTCTGGGCATCTTCGGCCAGATCTCCTCCGGCGACGTCGAAGGCGCCCACCTGTCTTTGGTCAACGCCGAGGGCGGCCGCCGATAAAGGGGCCAGACCTCCCGTTGTTGCATTACTCTAATTGGAATTTCCGATGGGAGTAATGCAACAACGGGAGGTCTGGCCCCTATGGACGAAAGGCTGGTATCAGTGCTTTCAGGCGCGGGAGGGCTTCTTCGGCGGCGAGCTCACCGGCGCGGATGATCTCGCCGGCGCGGTGCAGCTCGGTCCAGGAGAAGCCCTTGAGGTCGGGGAACATGGTCACATGCGCCAGGTCCAGGCGCGACTGGGCGACCTCGTACTCCATCGTGTAGATCATCTGGAAGAACACTTCTAAAAAGTTGGGCGCGCGGAAGGCCGCGGGCATGGCGGTACGCGCGACCTTGCTCAGCATCTCGAGGTCGAGGGGCTGGTCGAGAAGACGCTGGCTATGGCGGTCGTGCACGTTGGTCTTGCGCTCGCCGGCGGGGATGGTCAGATTGACGGCGAGCAGGATGTCGGCTCCCATGTCGGCGATGACGCGCGTGGGCACCGGGTTGACGAGGCCGCCGTCGACGAGCCAGCGGCCGGAGAGCTGGGTCGGCTCGAAGATCAAAGGGAGGCCGCACGAAGCGCGGATCGCCTCGGCCACGCGGCCCTGCTTGAGGACGACCTCCTCGCCCGTCTCGATGTCGGCGGCCACGCAGGCGAACGGGATCTCCATATCAGCGAATTCCCGGGAACCCATGTAGGAGCGGATGAAGCGCAGGAGCGTGTCGCCCGCGAAAAAGCCGGAGCGCGGGACCGTGATGTCCCAGAACAGGTTCTCATACACCCACGACTTGTCGATGCGCAGGGCCAACTGCTCGATCTCCTCGGGCTCGTAGCCGGCGGCGAAGCAGCCGGCGATCAATGAGCCCATCGAGGTGCCGGCGATCATGTCCACCGGGATGCCTTCGCGCTTCAAGACCTTGAGCACGCCGATCGTCGCGTGGCCGAGCGCGGCACCCGTGCCCAGGGCCAGCCCCACCTGGACGCCGCCGATGCGGCGCGCCAGCCGGGCGAGCGCCTTCGCGGCCCTGGGCTCCGCGGCGAACGCGGCATCGGCTTTGCCGTCCTTCTGATAGGCCTCCGCGGCCGACTCGCTCCACGGCACGAGGACGCGCTCGGCGCCGATGAGCAGGGGGGCGTCCTCGGGCTCGAGGTCCCCGATCCACAGGCGGAGCAGGCGGCTCGACTCCTCGGCGAGCGGCGGCACCTCGGCTTCCATGTGCCGGTACTGCGGGCGCATCGCGTCGCAGCCGGCCATGAGGATGAGGTCGGCCTCAGTGAGTGCTGCGCGCTCCACGTCGCCGCGCGGCCCGCCCAGGCACAGCAAGGTCAGCTCGTGGCTGTCGCGCACCGCGTTGAGAAAGAGGTACAGCTGGCTGAACAGACGGCCGGCGAGCGTGGCGGGCGACACCGAGAGGATGCGCACGCCCGTCGGATGCTCCTGCGCCAGCGCGGCCAGGGCGGCGGGATCACGGAGGTTGGCCGTACGCAGCTCGGTCTCACTCGCGGGCGCTGGCTTCAGGCCCGCCGCGCGCGCGATGTCGCCGGGCTCAGGCGAGAGATCGACGACGAGCACCTTCTTCCGGGTCTGCGCGGCGAGCTCGGCGCCGAGGCGCCAGGCGATCAAGGCCCGGTCGCGGCGCGGCAGGGCGCAGTCTAACGCGACCAGACGGGCCCGGTCCGCGGACGGACGCGGGGCGGCCTGGACGCCCTCGATGAGGCGGCTGGCGAGCGTGCGCGACAGATGCAGCAGGATGGTCGGATGCTCGCGCAGGCAGTCCTCGAAGTCTTTGCGCGGCAGCTTGAGCAGCTCGCTCGTCGCGTCCACACGGACGGTGGCCGAGCGGGGGCCGCCGGTGAGCAGGCCGGTCTCGCCGATGACGTCGCCGCGGCCGAGGTAGGCCACGAGGGTCTCCTGGCCTTCCACTCCGCGATAGCGGCGGGCGTGGCCGGAAACGATCAGATACAGCGCGTCGGACGCGTCGCCCTGCTTGAAGAGCGTGGCCCCCTTCGGCAGGGACAGGAGCTGGAGGCGCGCCGCGAGCTTGCCAAGGTCCTCGACGGACAGCCCCGAGAAAAGCGGGGTCCGCTTAAGGAAGGACTCCCACGTCTGGATCTCCTCAGGCTTCAAATGACGACCTTAGGGCGGAGATATTCCTTCCATAGGACGCGCAAGCTAAAAGACCGACGACGGTCTTCGAGTCGCGGATCTTGCCGCGGCGCACCATCTCGACGGCCTTTTTGAAGGGCATGTGCACGACCTCGAGGAACTCGTCCTCGTCGGTGTTCATGCGCCCCGCCTTGAGCCCCGTCGCGACGTACAGATGCAGGACCTCGTCGGCGAAGGCGGGTGTGGGCCAATACTGGATCAGCGGCGTGAACCTGGCGGCGGTGTAGCCGGTCTCCTCGGCGAGCTCGCGCTTGATGCAGGCGAGGAGAGACTCCTTCGGGTCGATCTTGCCCGCGGGGAGCTCGAGCGTCACCTCGCCGACGGGATGACGGTACTGCCGGACCATGACGATCGTCTCCTTGTCCACGAAGGGCACGACGCCGACGGCGCCGGGATGAGCGACGTACTCGCGGGTCGCGAGCTTGCCGTTGGGAAGCCGCACGGTGTCCACGTCGAAGTTGACCGCCTTGCCGCGCCAGACCGTTTTCTTGCTGACGAAGGTCTCGATCAGGCCGCTGTCGCGCTTTTTCATCGAGCCGCATTGTAGCAAAGGCGCTGACGGTGACGGCCACGCGCCTCGCTGAGCTCGCGTAGTCGCGTCCGGGGGGAGTACTTCGAGTCAGATCTGCCCTCCGGGCCCGGCGACCGCGCGCCGGCTCCCTCCGGATCATCTCCCCGGCCTACCTGGTGAGCTCGACGGCGCGCGCGGCCTCCGCCGATAAGCTTCTTCAGCGAGGGCGCGAAGTTATCCCCAGCGTTTCCAACGTTGGAAGCGCTGGGGATAACGCCGACATGAGCGAGGGGTTGGAGCTTGTCGGGCGGCTTGGAGCCTCGCCGGATAGGGGTGGGGAGATTCCCGAAGGGAGCGGGCGCGCGGTCGCCCGGCCCGTAGGGATTCTCCCCACCCGTGCCACGATGGGGCGCACGAGGCCGCCCGACGACGAACGTTCCATACGGTATTTGGTATGATGTGTATCCGCAGCGCCTCCATGTCAAAGCCCGAGTTCGTCCACCTTCACAACCACTCCGAATACTCCCTGATGGACGGGGTCATTCGTCTGTCCGACAAGGACGGCAAGCCGTCGCAGGCGCTCAAGGACCTGGCCAACGCCGGAGCCAAGGGCTTTGCGATCACCGACCACGGGAACATGTACGGCGCGGTCGAGTTCTACTCGAACGCGAAGGCCGTGGGCCTCAAGGCGATCATCGGCTGTGAGATGTACATCTCCAAGGGCACGCGCTTCGACCGCGGGCACTCGCAAAAAGAAAACTGCCACCTGACCGTGCTCGCGAAGAATTTCGAGGGCTACCAGAACCTGATGCAGCTGTGCTCGACGGCATTTCTTGAAGGTTATTATTACGATCCAAGAATCGACAAAGAGCTTCTCGCCAAACACTCCAAGGGCCTGGTCGTGCTCTCCGGCTGCCTGAAATCCGAGCTCAACCAATCCATTTTGTCGGGCGATCTGACCCAGTCCGAAAAGCTCGTGACGTGGTTCCGGGACAACCTCGAGCAGGATTCCTACTACCTCGAGATCATGGACCACGGCATCGACAAGCAGAAGGTCGTGACCCAGGCCCTGCTCGACATGAGCAAGCGCACGGGCATACCGCTCGTCGCGACGAACGACTGCCACTACTGGAAGCCCGACGAGCACGAGGCCCACGACGCGCGCGTCTGCATCGCCACCGGCCGCAAGATGGCGGACACCGAGCGATTAAAATTCGATTCTCATGAGTTTTACATCAAGTCCCCGGAAGAAATGCACAAATTATTTTCTTTCGCTCCGGAGTCGTTGACGAGCACATTGAAGATCGCCGAGATGTGTAATCTAAAAATTCCCATGGACCAGATGTTGTTGCCCGAGTTTAAGGTCCCCCCAGGGTACGACCAAGATTCCTATCTCGAGCACCTCTGCATTGAAGGCCTCAAGGAGCGTTTCCCCGCAGGCTTCCGGCCCGAGCACAAAGAACGGCTGGACTACGAGCTCGGCGTCATCAAACGCATGGGCTTTTCCGGATACTTTTTAATCGTCTGGGACTTCATCAAGTACGCCCGCTCCGTGGGCATCCCCGTCGGCCCCGGCCGCGGCTCCGGCGCGGGCGCGATCGTCGCCTACGCGTTGCGCATCACGAACGCCGACCCGCTCGAGCACCGCCTGCTGTTCGAGCGCTTCCTGAACCCCGACCGCAAATCCATGCCCGACCTTGACATCGACTTCGCCGACACCGGCCGCGAGCGCGTCATCGCGTACGTCCGCGAGAAGTACGGGAAGGAATGCGTGGCGCAGATCATCACCTTCAGCTCGCTCGGAGCCAAGGCCGTCATCCGCGACGTGGGCCGCGTCCTCGACATGCCGCTGATGCAGATCAACGAGCTCGCCAAGAAGATCCCCATCGGCCCGAAGGTGTACCTGCACGAGGCCATGCAAAGCCCCGAGATGCTCGAGCTCGCCAAGGACCCGCAGGTCAAGCGCCTGCTCGAGCTCTCGCTCAAGCTCGAGGGCCTCAAGCGCAACACCGGCGTGCACGCCGCCGGCACCTTGATCACCAAAGAGCCCGTCGTCATGTACACGCCGCTGGCCAAGGGTGCGAAGTCCGAGGTCGTGACCACGCAGTACGACGGCGACGTCTGCCCGAAGCTCGGCCTCCTCAAGGTCGACTTCCTAGGCCTTCGCACGCTCTCGATCATCGACGACGCTGTTAAATTCGTCAAGTCTCGCCATGAGCCGAAGTTCGACATCGACGCCATCCCGATGGACGACCCCAAGACCTATGAGATGCTGCGCACGGCCAAGTCGCTCGCCGTGTTCCAGCTGGACTCCCAGGGCATCCGCGACCTCCTGTTCCGCATCAAGCCCACCGTCTTCGACGATATCGTCTCTTTGATCGCGCTGTTCCGCCCCGGCCCCATGCAGTCCGGCATGCTCGACATGTTCGTCGAGCGCAAGCACGGGCGCGAGGAGGTCGTCTACGACGTCCCGCTCCTCGAGGCCATCCTGAAGGACACCTACGGCTGCATGGTCTTCCAGGAGCAGGTCATGGAGATCTCCAAGAAGCTCGCGGGCTTCACGCCCGGTGAGGCCGACGGCCTGCGCAAGGCCATGGGCAAGAAGGTCCTCGAAGATCTGGAGAAGATGCGCAGCAAGTTCATCTCCGGCTGCGCCGCCAACAAGATCAAGGACAAGATCGCCACCAAGATCTACGACCAGATGGTGAAGTTCGGCGGCTACGGCTTCAACAAGTCCCACTCGGTCGCCTACGGCATCGTCGCCTATCAGACGGCCTACCTCAAGGCCAACTTCCCCATCGAGTTCATGACCGCGGTGCTCACCTCCGAGATCGGCCACTCGTCGATTGGCGCCGAGGATAAGGAGAACAAGCTCGTGACGTATTTGGAAGAAGCCCGGCGGATGGGAATGAAGATCTTGCCGCCGGACGTCAACGAATCGAGGACTCAGTTCGACATCCAGAAC
>CAZIBN010000045.1:0-2042 GCA_964537395.1 uncultured Elusimicrobia bacterium | reverse complement strand
GACGCCTCGGTCAAACCTTTGTCCGAGCACGACACGTTGACCTACGAGCGGGAAGTGCTCGGCTTCTACTTCTCAGGCCACCCTCTCATGTCGGTCAAGGCCCAGCTCAAGGCCACCGCCACGCACGAGATCAGCCAGCTCGCCCCGTCGATCACCGCGCCGGTGCGCCTGGCCGGGATGATCAGCAAGATGCGCAAGATGGTCTCGAAGAAAACGGGCGAGCCCTGGGTCATCATCACGCTCGAGGACCTCACTGGCGAGATCACCTTGCTCTGCTTCCCGAAGACCTACGCCGCGGGCGTCAACAACCTCGCCA
This sequence comes from uncultured Elusimicrobia bacterium, assembly GCA_964537395.1. GTDB lineage: Bacteria > Elusimicrobiota > Elusimicrobia > UBA1565 > UBA9628 > GWA2-66-18. The sequence continues at coordinate 1,726 of CAZIBN010000045.1, read as the reverse complement.
AGATCGGCGCGTTCGTGGCCGCGACCGGACGGGTGTCCTACAAGAGCGAGGACACGGGCGACGGCGCCGGCACGCCGGAGATCCTCGTCGAAGACATGACCCCGCTCGACGCCTCGGCGACGAAGTTCGCCAAGCGCCTGCGCCTGAAGTGCGACGTGACCGTCGGCACCGAGAAGCTCGAGGCCCTGCGCGACGTCCTTGAGCGCTTCGACGGCACCTGCCCGGTCGCCCTCGAGCAGGAGACCGAGGGCGGCGTGGCGATCCTCGACCTCGACCAGCGCGTCAACCTCAACCAGGCCCTGTTCGAGGCCGTCGAGGCCATCCTGGGACCGCGCTGCTGGAACATCGACGCCTCCGGCGCCCCCGCCGTCATCGCCCCCCGCAAATGGGGCGGCAAGTAACGACGGGGTCTGACCTCCCGTTGTTGCGTTATTTCCCCGGATTACTACCTATTGAAGTAACGCAACAACGGGAGGTCAGACCCCATTTACGGCTTGTCGCATAAAGGATAAATGGGTTAGAATCCACAAGTCGCATCATTATAAGGAGAGGGAATGGCCGAAACGAAGAAGCGCATCCTCGTCGCCGATGACGATCCGGATTTGCTCGACCTGCTCATGATGGACCTCGCCTATCAGGGCTATGAGGTCCTCTCGGCGGCCAACGGCAAGGACGCGCTGCAGACCGCTCTCAAGGAGCAACTCGACCTCGTCCTCCTCGACGTGATGATGCCCTACATCGACGGCTACCACGTCGCCTACGAGCTGACCAACAAGCTCGGCGCCAAGGCGCCGCGCATCATGATCATGACCAGCCGCGACACGGTCAAAGAGAAAGGCATCGCGCTGATGAGCGGCGCGACCGAAGTGCTGCAGAAGCCTTTCGAGATGGCTAAACTCCACGAGCGTATCGCCGCGGTCCTGGCGAAACCCGCTTGATAGATAAGGATTTATCGATGAAATCAAGACTCACGCTTATGGCCGCACTGCTCCTCCTGGGAGCCTCCAGCCTGCGCGCCGAAGAGCCCACCACTTCCGCGGTTAAGATCAAGCCGAAGGCCTCAGCCTCGCGCGCCGTCCGGTCCGCGAGCACGGGCGCCGGCACGCCCGACACCGACGTCATCGACGCGCCGACGACCGCGGTGCTCGACAACTACGGATATTCCGCGCGCTCGCGCTTCTATTCGCGCGGCGGGCTGCTCCAGTACCTCTCGTTCGGCGTCTACCCCGGCATCAACCTCGGCGCCTCCGCCTCAGTGGACGGCCTGATCGGCGACGAGCGCGCCGTGCGCATGCGCGCCCCGACCGCGCAGGTCAAGTACCGCTTTTACGAGGGCGACAACGACATGCCGTCCTTCGCGGTCGGCTTCGACGGCCAGGGCTACCGCTACAACACCGGCATCCGCCGCTTCAACCAGCGTCAGCGCGGATTCTTCGTCGTGGCGTCCAAGGAGCTGGGCATGCCGGGCATCCAGCTGCACCCGTCGTTCAACGTCTCCGACTTCGACTCCAACGGCATCTTCGGCTCCATCCCCCTGTCGATCAACATCCGCGACAAGGCCTCGATCCTGCTCGAATGGGACAACATCGCCAACTGGAGCGACTCGCGGTTCAACGCCGGCATCCGCGCCTACCTCACCCCCAATTTCAACGTGGACTTCGCCGTGCGCGCGGTCGGCGCGGGCGGATTTTACGTCGACGGCGCCCCTCGGGGCCCGGAGCGCATC
>CAZIBN010000044.1:0-30802 GCA_964537395.1 uncultured Elusimicrobia bacterium | reverse complement strand
GGGTTCTCCAGAGGACTTTCACCTCCAAGTCGTGTTCATGCTGGGCACACAATGAGAACCGGCGCTCCCCTGCGGGAAGCGCCGGTCCGTTTCGAGCCGAAGCCTTACTTGCGGCGGCCGACGGTCGTGTAATTCGTTTCCTTCGGGCCGGTGTAGATCTGCCGCGGGCGGCAGATCTTGAAGCTCGTGGCCTCGTTCATCTCCTTCCACTGGGCGATCCAGCCGGGCAGGCGTCCGATGGCGAACATGACGGTGAACATGTTCGTCGGGATGCCGATCGCCCGATAGATGATGCCGCTGTAGAAGTCGACGTTCGGGTACAGCTTGCGCGAGATGAAGTACTCGTCCTTCAAGGCCGCCTCTTCGATCTGCTTGGCGATGTCGAGCAGCGGGTCGTTGATGCCGAGCTTGTTCAATACGGTGTCGCAGGCCTTCTTGATGATCTTCGCGCGGGGATCGAAGTTCTTGTACACGCGGTGGCCGAAGCCCATCAGGCGGGCGCCGCTGTCCTTGACCTTGACCTTGGCGAGGTAGTCCTTCGGATTGATGCCGCTCTCCTTGATCTCCTGGAGCATCTCGATGACCTCCTGGTTGGCGCCGCCGTGCAGCGGGCCCCACAGGGCGGAGATGCCGGCCGAGACGGAGGCGAACAGGCTCGCGCGGCTGGAGCCGACCATGCGCACCGTCGAGGCGGAGCAGTTCTGCTCGTGGTCGGCGTGGAGGATGAGGAGCAGGTCCAGGGCCTTGGCCACGTCGGGGTCCACCTGGTAATCCTCGGCCGGGACGGAGAACATCATCTTGAGGAAGTTTTCGGAGTAGCTGAGCTTGTTCTCCGGGTAGACGAAGGGATGCCCGATGGACTTCTTGTGCGAGTACGTGGCGATGGTGGGCAGCTTGCCCAGAAGGCGGTAGATGGAGAGGTCCAGGTCCTTGCCGCCGCTGGGCTTGCCGGGGGTGTTCTGGTAGAAGGTCGAGAGCGTGCTGACCGCCGAGGCCAAGGTCGCCATCGGATGCGCGTCGCGCGGGAAGCCCTCGTAGAAGTGCTTCATGTCCTCATGAAGCATGGTGTGGCGGGTGATGTTCGTGGTGAAGGCCTCGAGCTCCTTCTTATTGGGCAGGCGGCCGTAGATGAGCAGATAGCTCGTCTCGACGAAGGTGGAGTGCTCGGCGAGCTGCTCGATGGGGATGCCGCGGTAGCGCAGGATGCCCTTCTCGCCGTCGAGGAAGGTGATCGCGCTCTGGCAGGAGCCGGTATTCATGTAGCCGTTGTCGTAGGTGATGTGCCCGGTCTTGGCCCGGAGCTCGGAGATGTCGATGGCGCGCTCGCCCTCGCTGCCCTCGATGATCGGGAGCTCGATCTGCTTCCCGTCCAGCGTCAAAATCGCGGTCTTGGCCATGTCCTTGATCCTCTCTTGCTTGATCGGAGCGTCTTTAATGGAACGTATCATAATATTTCTGCGCCACTTGTTTCGCTAAGCAACAAAACTGCCGACTCTTGACGGTGCCGCGCACTCGCGCTACACTGGGCTTATGCTAATTTTGCTCGCAGCCGCGCTCGCGCTGACTCTCCCGGCGGGCGCCGCGGACAACGCCGATCCCGGAGGCAGTAGCATGGGCTCGCTGATCATGGGCTCCTGGAAGCAGGCCGAGTACGAGGGCCACTCGAACTTCTGCTTCACCGGCCTGACGGTCCGGATGAACTCCTACCATGAGGCGCGCATCGCCAAGGACGAGAAGGAGCGCGCGGAGCTCTCCGGGTACTACAACGCCGTCACCACGCATTTCATGACGCCCAAGCTGCCGCTGTTCTCCGTCGAGGTCGATGAGCCGAACGGAAAGGGCCCGACGGACCCGACCTTCCCCCTCTACAACTACAGGAAGCACATCGATGGCGACGAGACGATCGGGCATCGCGAGTGCATCGGCAAGCTCGAGGTGGATTACGCTCGAGCCGTCGGCATCGCGGCGAAGATGGGACTCATCACCGCGTCTGGGAACAGCCAGTACCTGGAGCTGCGCATGGCCTCGGGCCCGGCGGAGCCGGGCTGGAGCGACAAGAAGCTGCGCGGCAGGACCTATTGGCTCGTGATGGAGACCGTCAAGGGCCGGATCAACGAGTATTACATCGACGCGCTCACCGGCAAGCCCATCCGCAAGCCTTCCTCACGCCCGGCCCCCGCCAAATAGACGGCCCGCCGCAAAAAAGTTATCCTCGCTCCATGAACGTTTGCGCGCTGTTCGCCGGGCAGTCGGTGCAGGAATCGGGGATGGGGGCCGCTCTGTTGAAGAACCGAGATGCCCGCGCCGTCATCGAGAGGCTCAAGCCCTCGCTCGGCGCCGATCTCGAGACCTTGCTGACGACGATGGCCGAGGAGCCGCTGGCCCTCACCTTCAATGCCCAGCGCGCGATCCACGCCTCGCACGTCGCGCACTGGCTCGCCTACAAGGCGGCGCATCCGGGAATATCCCTCGACGGCGCCATCGGGCACTCGATGGGAGTCGTCGCCGCTTTGGTCGCCGCCGAGGCGCTGAGCCTCGAGGACTCCGGGATCTTCATCGCCGCGCGCGCGAAGGCGTTCTCCGACTGCTGTAAGGCCTTCGCCGAGCCGATGGGGCTGGCCGCGGCGTCCGCCGACGACTTTCAGGATGTCGCCGACTCTGCGGCAGAGGTCCCCGGCGTCAGCGTCGCGCTTTGGAACACGCTGACGAAGGGAACCTTGGGCGGAACCACCGCCGCGCTCGAGGCCTACGCGGAGAAGGCCCGCGCCGAGGACTGGCCGGTGAAGGTCAAGGTTCTCAAGGTCGAGGGGCCCTATCACACCGCGGCCTTCGCCCCGGCCAAGGCCGTGCTTCGCGCAGTTCTTGATAATATCGAGCTCAAGGCCCCCAAGGTCCCGGTGTTCATGGGCACCTCCGGCAAGGCCGAGACCGATCCCGCGCGGATCAAGGAGCTTCTCGCCGAGCAGACCGTCGCCTGCGAACGCCATCTCGACGCGGTGCGCGCGGCTCACGCCGCCGGCTGCCGGAACTTCCTCGAGGTGTCCTTCAAGCCCCAGCCCGTGACCTGGCTCAATGACCAGCTCGAGGCCGGGACCTACAAGGGCATCGCCGTCCCCACCGCCGACCTCAGCGCCTAAACAGGTGCCTGGCCTACCGGTAGTTACAGTATTGAACTCCCGAATACTGTAACTACCGGTAGGCCAGGCACCAGTTGCTTAGATTAACGCAGGCCGGCTTTGCGTTCGGCGCACTTGCTGCAGCGTCCGCACGGATTGACGCCGCGCGGGCGAAGGCAGGAGAAGGTCAGCTCGAGAGGGAAGCGCTTGGCGAGACGGGAGGCCAGGCGCGCCACCTCGGCCTTGCCGAGCTTGGTGTAAGGCGCGACGACCTTGAGCCGGGAGCGCAGGGCGTGGTTGATCGCCGACTCCATGCCCTTGAAAAAGCGCGGCTTCGAATCGGCGAACGGGTTCCCGCGCAGGACGCCGAGGACAACGAGCGGGATGCCGTGCGTGGCCGCGTAGACGCCGGCCTGGCTCAGCAGCAGCAGGTTGCGGCCCGGGAGATACACCGAGTCCCACGCCGCGCGCGACGACGGCACGCCTTTGCCGGTCAGGCTCCAGTGCCGGCCCATGATCCAGCGCATCGGGGTCTCGGCGATCGTCAGGGGCTTGAGCCTGGGGCCTCGGCTCGACTTCAGGAAGCGCTTGAGCCAGTGCAGCTCGGCCTTTTCCCAGTAGAAGCCGGAGCTGACGTAGAACGGATGGACCTCGTAGCCGCGCTCGAGCAGGTCGGCCAGGAGCACGCAGCTGTCGAAGCCGCCGCTCGCGAGCACGCAGACTTTTTTCTTCATCCCGCGCAGTGAGCCCATAGAGCCTCCCCGTCGAACGCGAGCTCCGTCACGCTGCGGTCGAGCATGAACAGCGCGAGCTGGGAGGAGCTTGGCGTGAACGCGGCCGATACGTCGCTGCGCGCGAACAGCGGCCATCTCAGGGGCTGGGCGAAGCGCAGAGACCATCCCGGATCCTCGACCGACAACGAGACCAACGGGGAGAGCCGGGAAAAATCCTCGAGAGCGCGGTCCAGGGCCGGCTCATCGAATATCCCCGCTTTGAAAGGAACCGGGCTGAGAAGCCGCCGCGCCGGAGCCTTCTCCCCCGCCTTGAAATCCCAGGCGAGGGCCTGTCCGGGCTTGAGCTTCGCCGCCCGTGCCGCGCCGCATAAGCGCACAGCGGTCCAGCGTCCGGTCTTCAGATCCCAGGCCGAGGTCAGCCAGGGGAAGCCATCGCGCGGGGCGTCCGGGGCCGCGCCGTCGAGGGAGAAAGTTTTCAGGCACGCCTTGATCCAGGCGCCATAATCCCTGGCACCGAAAAAACGCAGGCCGACGCAGTGGAGACCGGCGCCGCTCACGGAGACCTCCCACCGTCCGGGGGCATCGAGAGCCTCCGCAGCGGAGAGCATCGCCTTGGCGTCGGCGCCGGGCACGCAGGCGCCCACGGCCTTCACCCATTCGATCCGCTCCTTCGTGTTCATGAGTCTTCCTCGGGGGTCAGGAAGGCCGCGCGGCGGACCTTGTCCACGTGCCCGGCGGTCTTGTAGAAGCCGGTGTCGCCCAGCGCGTACTTCTTGCGGTGCGCGGCGGCGGCCGCCGCCTGCTCCTTGAGCAGGGCGGGCGGGAACCAGAGCACGGCGTGGCGCAGGATCTCCATCTCGCTCCACATGCCCATCACGAAGCGGCGCCCGAATTCGGTGAAGGCGCCGTAGCTGGTCAGCGCCTTGAGAGCCGCCTCGACCTGATTCAGGCGCAGCGCCACGTTGACCATCAGCTCGATCTTCTGCGTGACCGGGTAGTCCTCGCGCGCCAGGGACGTCGCCACGTAGCGCGCGACGTTCAGGAACGCGTGCGCGCCGAGCATCAGCCCGCGCAGGCGGCGCGCGTCAGGGCGCCAAGGCGAATAGAACACCTGGCCGTTCTGGCCCGGCAGCAAGATGGCGTCCACCACGAGAAGCTGATTCATCTTCTGATGGCAGAACTCGTGGATCAAGGTCTCCGCCTGGAGGATCGGATCCTCGGAGTGCGACAAGGCGATCAGGCCGCGCAGATTGACGTACGAGGAGCTGACGCTGCCGTGCTCGACCGGGTTCTTGAGCGGCACGAGGGAGAAGAGCAGGTCGCGCATCTCGGCATACAGGCCGGGGTCGCGGCCGGCGAGGTCGCAGAAAGCCGTTGCGAGAACCTCCGCGAAGCGCGCGCGCTCCTTGGGCTCGAGGCTCACCAGTCCGTGCATCGTCACGCCGTGGACCATCAGCCAGCCGCGGTCGTCGGCGACGATGCCCGGGGCAGCCTCGACCAGGGACTGGAGCGGCGTGCGCTTGCCGTTCACCTCGAGCTTGCCCCCCGCCGCGCGCAGGCGCAGCGGGGCCGAAGGCTCGGCCTGGAGGAAGCTCGGCGTGCCGTAAAGGTAGAAGCGCCCGTCGGGGTCGGCCAGCGCGTCAAGCTCGAGTCGGTCGCCGCGCGCAAGCGCCAGCGCCGCCGGGAAGCTCTGGAAAAGGCCGAACTGCAGATGCCAGTCGTTTTCCTGCGCCGGCATGGAGAAATGCCGCGTGTGAAGGTCGAGCCAATAATCGAAGCAGGGGTGCACCGCGAGGCGGTCTCGCTCCGGCCCCTTCGTCTTCAGAAAATAGCGCAGGCCCGCCGCGTAGCGCCGCTTGCGCACGGCGGGTGGCGCGTGCTTCAGGTAGTGCTTCTCGATGCGCGCGAGGTCGGCGAGCGCGAGCTCGCGGCGGCGCCGGACCACCCAGGACCACTCCGGGCTCAGGCCCCCGCCGAAGATCCAACGCCGTTCATCAAGAGTGTTCAATAGAGGAACCTTAGCACATGGCCCTCGAGCAGACGGGTCAGAAAATAGCCCAGAAAGATCCAGTTCGCGAAAGAGATCGTCGGCGCGAGCGGCACGGTCGCGATCCCCTCCTCGAGGCACCACTCCTTGAGCACCTCGGCCTGCTCGGCGGTCAAGCCGTCGGCGTAGAGCGTGGAAAAATGCTCGTCCCGGAAATCGGGGTCCTCCTCGATGCGCGCCACGAGCGAGGGGCCCAGCGTCATGAAGCGGGCGATGTGCGCGATCGGCACGGTCTGATAGGACTCCGCGTCCCAGATCTTCACGAACACCAACGCGAGCCCGAAGAACAGCCCCATGACCGCCCACACCGTCAGCCCGGACAGATCGACCGCGGCGATCCAGGCCGGCGCGACGAAGCCGCCGAACTCCGGGAGGTGCACGACGGGAAGGCGCGGCAGGCCGGGAAGGCTGATCGAATGAGCGGCGCCGGAGATCGCCAGCCACGCGGACGCGATCCCGGACCAGGCGGTCACGATCAGATAGCGCCAGGGGATCAATCCCGGCAGCATCATCAGGAAGGGCAGGAACACATAGCCGGTCTTCCCGGCGATGATCTTGAACGCCAGCTGCACGCCGAGAAGGATGAACAGGCTGAAGATCGTGATATGCCCGAAGATCACGGCGAGGGTCGGGAGGCTGACGTTGGGATGGCGCCACAGGAGGATGGCGCACACGACGAATACGACGCCGAGCGCCCAGCCCGTGCCGACGAACTGGCAGATTCGGCTCCAGGTGAACATCAAAGCGAAGCAGACCAGGGTCTTGAGCACGTTCGAGGTGATCACGTCGTTGAGGTAGTACGAGATCATCGACATGACCGCCATCATCGAGAGCCAGGACAGCGCGTCGATCAGGAACTGCTGAGGACGCTCCCGGTAGACCGTCAGCCAGCCGGTCAGCTCCGCCTTGACGAGCACCCACGCCCGCGCGGCCTTCTCCCGGGCGGCGGCGGCCGCGGCCCGCGCGTTCTCGCGGGAGGCGAGGCCCGCCGGCAGCAGGCCCGAGCCGAACGACTTGAAGCGCAGCCGCGAGAAATCGAACTCCGGGAACCGGAAGTCCTTGTAATAAAATCGAGCGAAGAGCGTCAGGTGATTCTTGTAGTGGGCGAAGCGCGTGCGCCAGAGATACTCTCCGGCGGTGAGGAACAGGAACGCGGCCGCGGGGACGAAGACGTTGATCATGACCTCGAGGAAGAGCAGGCCGGAGCGGAAGGAGCCGGGGATGCGCATCAGCGGATAGCACAGCGCGAGCAGGACGAACAGCTTCACGTCCCCGGCGGGCCAGATGCGCAGCCACCACAGCGCGTAGGCCGCGGCGATCGAGAAAGCCGCGTGCCCCGCCAGCGCGAGATAGTAGTCGCGGAGGATGAAGACCTTGATGACGCCGAGCTCGCCGAGCAGGGACTGCCCCAGGATCAGGGCGTAGCCGACGCCGATCAGCTTGAGCCAGAACACGATATATTGATTGCGGATCTTCTGCTCCTTCCAGTCCACCCAGCCCATCTGCGCCCAGGAGGCGAAGAAGACGCCCCACGCATAGAGCTGGGTCACGCGGATCAGGATCCCGGCTCCCTCGTTCATCGGCCCGGCCCCTTGAAGCGCTTGCGCCACTTCGCGATCAGCCGGGCCTGGGAGGCGCTGGGCGACATCGCCTCGGCGCGCGCCACGTCCGCGAGGCTCTCCTCTTTGCGTCCGGCCGCGAACAGCGCTTCCGCGCGAGAGAGCCGCAGGTCGACGTCACGCGGATACTCGGCCGCGAGCGCGTCGAACATCTCGAGGAACTTCCCGGTCTCGTGGAGAAGGAAGTAGTACTGCCCGATGAGGCGCAGCTGATGCGGCTGCGGCGACATCCTCCGGGCGCGGTCGAGCGCGGAGAGGGCCCCGGGCTTGTTCCGGGCGGCGATCTCAGCCCCGGCCTTCTTGATCCAGTGATCGGGATCGGACGCGGAGACGGACTCCGCCCGGCCGAGGCTGAGCGCCTGCCCCAGCGCGACGGCGGACGCCAGGAACTCGTCACGACGGCTGTCGGCCGTCGAACGCTCCGTGGCGTCCTGGAGCAGCTCGAGGCCGCGCTTTTTGTCGCCGCGCAGCGTCACGGCGGCCGCCAGGCTCAGACGCGCCCAGGCCAAAGTCGGATCGAGTTCGAGGGCCTTCATGAGATCGGCGCTCGCGCCGGCGTAATCCTTCTCCAGCATCCGGACCTCGCCGATGTGCCAGTAGAAGCGCGGCAGCACGAGTGCGTCGTCCGCCATCGAGAGGCCGTAGACCTGGGTCTGGGGATTCTCCGTCTTCTTCATGAGCGCGGGAACGTCCTTGAACCAATCGGGACGGTGCTGACGGATGGCCTGGAGATAGAAGACCGACACCGTCGAGAGCCGGCTGAAGTCCGGCCAGGACAGGCCCATCAGCACGTAGCTGAGTATGCGCAGATCGTCGTCCGCCGTGCCGGGGCCGCCGGGCTTCACGCACGAGGCCTTGAGCGCGCGGGCCGCCGAGTCGTCCCACGGAAGAGCGCCGAGAGCGGGCTGCGCTCGCAGGGAGGAGATCAGCTCCGACGACATCAGGCAGTTGAACTGAGGCTTCCAGTGCATGCGGTCGTTGAACGTCTCCATGCCCGGCATGCGCGGGGACGCCAGCGCGCGGAACATGGCGTCAGCCTCGACGAGGAAGCCTCCCTCGCTTTTCGTGACGCGGCGGATGATGTCCTGGCACACCTTGCCGCAGATCGCGGCGCGGTCGAACTCGGCCGCGCGTTCGAAGGATGTGCGCGCATCATCCAGGAGACCGAGCTTCTCTTCGCTGCGCGCGATGAACCCCCAGGTGAAGGCCTTGCTCGCGGTGTCCGTGCCCAACGCTTCCTTCCAGTACCGGCGAGCGCCCGCGTAGTCCCCGCGAAGGAACTTCACCCAGCCCGGGACGAACCTCGCGTCATAGGGCGAGCGGTCGAGCTCGACGGGCTCGCGGTAGTTGCGCGGAGGCACGACGACGGCCACCGGCACGCCGCGCTCGCGCGCGTGGCGCAGGTTCTCGGCGAGATTGCGGGCGAAGGTCGCGTCGCGGGCGTCGGCCTGCGCGTCGGACTTCTGCTCCCCTGGATCGTCGGGCCGCAGCGACTTGACGAGCGCGCGATAGGCGGCGAGGCGGCTCAGCCTCTCCTGCGTGCGCATGATCCAGATCGGGATCGGCGCCGAGGCGACCCCCTCGTTATGCCCGGTCATCAAGACGATCAGGTCGGGATCATATTCAAGGATCTCCTGCTCGACCAGTGCCTCTCGGAAGCTCTCATAGCCGGCCATCCCGCAGTTGATGACCTCGACCTTCTTCGAGGGAAGGACGGCCTCCAGCGCCTTGGCGAATTCGCCCTTCTCCCCCGAGTACTGCAGCAGCCCCGCGATCGAGCCGCCGATGACGAACACCCGGAAGCCGTCCTTCGGCTTGACGGCGGAGAAAAGTGATTCCTTGGAGCCGGGGCGCTGATTGCGGTATAGGCCCGGCTGAGCGGGATCGCGCGCGAAGAAGGGATGAGAGATGTCCTCGTAGTAATACTTCTGCGCCCGGGAATCCGCGGACGCCGCGCCGGGGATCAGAGCCAACACCGCGCTCACAAGCAAACTTTGGACTTCGATTCTGCGCATCGATTGAGACAGGGTAGGTCAAATAAAGTGGGGCGTCAAGGGCGCAAAATGGCTAGACTTTATATGGAAGAACCATGAAGATCATCCTCCCGCCCGATACGCTCGTCGAGATGCTCGGCCGGCACTTTTTCCTGGGCCGCTCCACCGCGAATCTTCCCGGCCGCCACGGCGTCATTCACGCGAAGAAATACCGAGAGGCCCTGAGGCGTTTTCCGGCCAAGCTCTCCCCCCGGGCGCGCGCCGAACGCGGGCGCCTGCTGCGCCTCCTCGGCGAGACGCAGCGCGCCGCGGCCGACCTCGACGCCGCGGTCGCCGCCGACCCGGGCCTCGCGGCCGCCTACGCCTGGCGCTGGGAGCTGAACGGCGGCGCGTCCAACGCGGACATCGAACGAGCCGTCGAGCTCGAGCCGAAAAACGGCTGGTGGAGGCTGTGGCTGGCCATCGGGAAGATGACCAAAGGATCCTTCGAGCCCGCGCTGAGCCACGCCGAGGCCGCCGCCGCGCTCCTGCCGCGCGAGGCGCTCCCTCGCGCGGTCGCGGGGCTCATCCTCTACAAGCTCAAGCGCCGTCCCGAGGCCGTCAAAGCGCTCGACACGGCGCTTCGCCTCGACCCGGAGATGGAGTGGGCCTGGCGCCTGCGCGGCATCTGCAGGTTCGAGGACAAGGACCCCGAAGGCTGCCTCGCCGATTGCATGGAGGCGATGCGCCTCGATGAGAACTGCGGGCTTCTCTTCGTGATGCTCGACCTGCACGCGCTCAAGACGGACTCCCGCCAGAGCCTCGACCGCGCGACGCGCCATATCGAGAAGAACCCGGGCGATTTCTGGGCCTATGTGTTCCGCGCCGACGTGCGCCGCGGCCCGGAGATCGGCGAGAACCTCGGCGCGCTCGAGGATCTGCGCCGCGCGGCCGAGCTCGAGCCGGGGCGCGGCTTCGTCTGGGCCTACCTGTCCCGCTGCCAGATAACCTTGGGCGACTTCCGCTCGGCCGCGGAGTCCCTGAAGAAGGCGGTCGCACTGGAGCCGAAGACCGGCTGGATCCGCGCCTGGCAAGGAGAGTTCCTGCGGCGCACCGGCGACATCGCGGGCGCAGCCAAGGCGCTCGACCTGGCGCTGCGCCTGTCCCCCGGCTATGAGCTGGCCTACGCGTGGCGCGGAAGCGTCCGGCGTCTGTTGAAAATGCCGAAGGCGGCCCTCGAGGACCTCGACATCGCGATCCGATTGAAGCCGCACACTCTGGACCTGTGCCTCTTCGAACGCATGCACGTCTACCGGGCGCTCGGGCGCACGGCGGAGGCGCTCGAGGACATCCAGCGCGCGAGCGCGCTGAACCCCAAATACCTGTGGGAGGCCGAGCCCAAGAGTTTCGCCCGCGGCCTCAAGGAGCTCGACGCCGAGATCAAGAGCGCCCCCGGCAACGCCCTCGCGCACCTGTGGCGCGGAGACATCATGATGCGCCTGAGGGACTTCACGCGGGCGGAAAAAGATCTGAGCCGCGCGATCGCGCTAAAGTCCTGCCCGGGCGAGGCGCTGATCCTGCGCGGCCGGACGCGCGGCGAGCTCGGCAAGTGGGCGGCCGCCTTCGCCGACTTCGACGCCGCGATCGCGCGCGACCGGGATTGCGCCTTCGCGTACGCCTGGCGCGGCCGCTCGCGCATGCTGCAGGGCGCGCACGCGCCCGCGATCAAGGATTTCGAGCGCGCCCTCAAGCTGGAAACCAACTCCGCCTGGATCCTGAGCTGGAGGGGCGAGGCTGAATTCCGGCTCAAGCGCTACGCCGCGGCCGAAGCCTCGCTGTCGAAGGCCATCGAGGTTCACGTCCGATTCGCCGACGCCTTCCTGTGGCGCGGCGCCGTGCGTCTGCGCCGGGGCGACCACGAGGGCAGCAAGTCGGACCTGAACCAGGCGCTGGCCCTCCAGCCCGGCAGCGCGCGTGCGCTGTACTACCGAGGCCTGCTGTATCTCAAGCTCGGAGACTCCGCCGGGGCACGCGTCGATCTCAGCAAGGCCCTCGAGGACCCCTCCCTCCTCTCGCCGGCGGAGATCTCGGAGCTCAAGACGCTTCTGCGAAAGCCCCCGCCGCCCGTCGAGGCTTCCGGATCCGAGGCGCTCGTCGCGAAGGCGCGCGCCCTGCAGAAGGAGGGCCGCCACGAAGAGGCCGCGGACATCTACACGGAACTGCTCGTAAAAAGCCCGCGCGACAAGGACCTGTACGTTCTGCGCGCCGAGGCCTACCGCTGCATGGGGCGCTACGAACTGGCTCTCGAAGACCAGACCTCGATCGTAAAGCTTAACCCGGGGTCGGCCGATGCGCTGTCGAGCCGCGTCGAATCCAAGCGCCATCTGTGGGATTTTCAAGGAGGCCTCCAGGACGCCGACGCCGCGCTCAAGCTCGACCCGGGATCGGCCAGCGCCTGGGTCCAGCGCAGCGAGTGCCAGAGAAGCCTCGGCCGGTACGAGGAGGCGATCGCCAGCGCGACGAAGGCCGTCGACCGGGATCCGTCCTGGCCCTGGGCCTTGATCGTGCGCGCGAAGGCGCGCCGGCAGAAAGGCGACCTCGCGGGCGCGCTCGCCGACACGCACGCGGCCGAGAAGGGCGGCACGGACGCGTACGCCCGCGGCTGGCGCGCCGAGATCCTGCGCAAGGCGGGCCGCCTCGAGGAAAGCCTCCGGGATATGATCGTCGCCGTCTCGATGCAGCCGACGAACGCGTGGTTCCTCGCCCTGCGCGGACAGATCCAGGTCGAGCTCGGCGCGCATGAGAAAGGCCTCGCCGATCTGCTCGAGGCGATGCGCCTCGACCCACGTTGCTCCTGCGACTACGATTTTCTCGGTGCGCAGGGCCCGCTCGTGCTCCAGGACGAGAAGCTGGCGTGGGTTTACGCCTGGCGCGCGGGCGTCCACCGCGCGGCCGGCCGTCTTGAGCGCGCTCGCGCCGATCTCGACCGCGCGCTCCTTCTCTCGCCGGGCTGCTTCTGGATCGTCGCCTGGCACGGGGAGATCCTCCTCTGCCAGGGCGAGGCCGCGGCGGGGCTCCGGGAGATCCAGCGCGCGCTGAAGCTCTACCCGCGCTATGCCCAGGCCTGGATCTGGGCGGGCCAAGCCCTGCTCAAGACGGAGGACACGATAGCGGCGCTCAAGGCCTTCACGTCCGCGCTGGACCTCGAGCCGAACAACGTCTGGGGTCTCATCGGACGGGCGGTTTGCCTCGAGAAACGCGGCAAGAGCAAGGAGGCCGCCGCGCTCTACGTCCGCGCGCAGGCCCTCGCTCCGGCGCTATTCTCCGCGCCGAAGTGACCGCGCGGTCTCGTCCCGGGTCGAGCGCAGCTGAGCTCGAAGCGGATCGGAGGCGGAGCCTGCCTGCGAAAGCGCCCGGTCGTAGACCTTCAGCGCCTCGCCGCTTCGCCCCAGCTTCATATACACCGCGCCAAGAGAAAGAGACGCCGGCAGGAACGAAGAGTCCACCGCGAGCGCCCGGTTCAGGTCGGCGGCCGCGGCCTCCCATGAACCCGCGGCGCTCTCGCTGACCGCCTTATCCGTCCAGAGCGCGGCGGAGTCCGGCCGCACCCGGAGCAATTCGCGAGCCAAGGCCAGGGCTTCGCGGTGCGCGGCCCGGGCCTGGAGCTTTACGACAGCCTCTCTCATGGGATCATTGCGCCGCGCCACGCTCTTGGACGCAGCGTCGTCGAAGAGGCGATAAAGATCGTTCCAGAGCGGGATCCACTCGGCCGGCGGCAGATCTCCGAAGAGCTCTCCCACGCGATCCCATAGCATCTCCAGGCTCAACGCGGGCTGACCGGGATGCCCCCGCAATAGGATCGAGTACGCCGCCGAAAGCTTTTCCCGCGCCTGCCGCGCCTGGCCACCCCGGCGGTAAGCGTAAGCTTTCATCAGATCCGGATCGAGCTTCTCGGCCTCTCTCGTGAAAGGCGACAGCGTGCCGGCCCAGCCGAGGAGCGGCTTTGGATCTCCCGCCAGCATGAGGGCCCAGTCGCGATGAAGGCTCCAGAGCGCGTTGTCGGGACGCAGCGCCGAGGCTCGAGCCCAGTCCTCGGCCGTTCCGGATCGGTCTCCGGTCTTCAATCGCCGCCAGCCTCTGTGATAGTGAAGCCATGCGTCGTCAGGATCGGCCGCCAGGGCGTCGGCCAGCGCCCGGTCCGATTCGGGCGCGCGCCGCGTAAAGAGCCAGGCGTAACGCGCGGCCCGCGCGCCGGCATCGGCGGCGGCCAGGCCCGAGCAGACGATCATGAGCAGCAGCCACGCCCGCGCTCCAGCCGCGAGGCGCGAAGACGCCATGGCCGTTGCCGTCCAGGGGAATATGAGCATGGCCCCGAGCGCCGCAAGCAAAGGCCACAGCGGCACCATGTAGTCCGGAAGCACGGCGATCAAGCTGTGGATCAGAAGATAGTAGACGCAGAGAAAAGCCAAGGCCCGCACGGACGGATCACGGCGCCGCACCCAGGCTCCGGCGGCGGCCAGAGCGAACAGCCAAGGCTGAAGCCCGATCGCGTAGACGAAACGCCCGGCAAAGCCGTTCGCGTAACGAAGCGGGTGCCGCGCGATCTGCTCGAAAGCCCAGCTCAAGATCTGCGGCAGGTGCTGGGTCTGAAGGCGGGGCTCGGCGCGGACTTGCGCGCGCCAGAACTCCTCGGAGTAATGAACGAGACCACCCGTGGCGCTGATGATGTTCGGGAGAGACTCGCCCCGCTCGAAAATGGATATCCGATGATGGATGACCCAGTTCATCGCGACCCAGGGAAGCAGCGGCAGATAGGGGACCGTCACGAGGATCAGCGTGTTGACGGCCCAGGGCCGTCCTGGCTCGCGACGGCGATACCACTCATGGCAAGCCAACAGCGGCGGCAAGAGCAGCAACGGCGAACGGAAAAGAAGGCTCACCCCGATCGCGGCCGAGAGCACGCCGGTTCGCACGGGGGTCGGCGACGCCGCCCACCAGACGAAGGCCATCGCCGCCTGGAGGACAAAGAGCGCGTAAAAGAATTCGATGTAGGTGTTATGCCGCGGCCAAAGATCGGGCAGCGCCAGCAAGACGAAGACGGCGATAACGGCGGACGCCGGCGAACCCGACAGGATGCAGAGAGCGGAGACGCCCAGCAGCCCGGCGAGGATCGCCGCCTCGCGCCAGGGCCGGGGCCCGGGCCGGACGTGGCTGAAGATCCTGACGGCCAGCAGGCTCGACAAAGGCATGTGGAAGGAAGGATAGAGAGAGCCGGCAGGGTTGACGCCGTGGAGCAGGACCTCTCCGCAATCAGCGTAGGGTATGGAAGCGCCGTGGGCCTCGGCGCCGGGAAGAACCCATGACCGAGCCTGAAAAACGCCCCAGCCCAGAAGCATCGCCAGCGCCGGAAGAACGGCTCTTGTTCTCATCGTCTTATATGCATGAAATCTCAGCATTTTCCTATGCTAAATGGGGCCGAAAAACCGCCCGCATTTCTCATCCGCGCCCCGATTGTACACCCCGATATTATCTGTTATACTCGCAAAATCGCAACGAGAGGATATATGCAGAAAAAAATCGAATGCCTGCTGGTGATTGCCTTGATCGCCGCTCCCATCGTGTCCCGCGCGACCGACCCCGCCCCTCCCACCTTCACCAACACGTCCGCCGATCCCGCCAAACCCGTCACGACCACCCGGGCCACGACCTCGCAGGCTCCCTCAGCGGCGGAGAGCGCCGCCGCGAGCAAGACCCTGCAGAATCTGGATCGGCTGACTCGCGAACTGACGTCCTCGCTCAGCAAGACCGAGCAATGCTTCGCGCTCGAGGCCTCGCTCAAATCCGACCATACCAAGAAGAAGGCCCAGCTGACAGCGGAGTACAACGGCAAGATCCCGGCCGCCTTCACCGACCTTCTCTGGCAGAAGAGCGAGCGGATCGCCAAGCAGCACAAGGTCTGCTTCCAGCAATACGAGGCGCTGGGCGCGCAATTCACGGCGATGAACACGTCGTTCGGGACGATCGAGCCGAAGAGCCTCAACATCAAGAGGCAGCGTGCGACCGTCGACCAGGCGAAGCAAACGTACCTTCAGATGGTGCCGACGACCAAGCCCTACAACAAGGCGCCCAAGCCGAAGGCCGAGGAGAACTAGCGCCTTGCCCGTTTCCGCCAAGCCGAAGGCCAAGGCCGGATCGAAGCTCGAGTTCAGCGTCGATGCACGCCTCGAACTCGACGGCGTCATGGAGCTTCTCGCCTTCGATCTCACGGCCGGAGCCAAGGGCAAGCCGCACGCGACGGATTTCATGCACCCGGACATCGAGTACGTCCGCCAAGCCCGCAAGTATTTCGCCCCGTACAAGAACCACCCCGCGATCAAGCACCGCGCCCTGCCCTCGGTCCGCGCCTTCGACCTCGGCCAGCGCGGCCAAGGGCTCATGCGCCTCTCCCCCCTGCCCGAGTTCAAGCCGCACTCGCAGATCTCGATCGCCTTCCTGGCCCATTACCTCGGCGGTGACGCCGAGCTGGAGGTATTCCTCCAGCACATGCGCGACTTCGCGCGCGACTCGAAGTTCATGGAGTTCTTCGACGCGAAGAGCGGCCTGCTCGACGCCGACCTGGCGAAGCTCAAGTCCGAGATCGAGGAGACCGACTACATCGGCAAGATCGAGGCCTACACGGGCTTGCCCTTCGAGGGGCGCTATGCCTTCGTCCTCTCCCCCTTCATCCTGTCGGACACCGGCGCGAACATCGTCCAGCGCGGCGACGACGGCCTGGCCGACATCATCTCCGTCCTGGGTCCCGTCGAGCCGACCTCGGGCCCGATCACCACGACCTACCATCGCCTGCACGCGCGCATCTGGCATGAGGCGGCGCACGGCGTCCTCGACAATGTGACGGAGCTTTACGGGGAGGATATCGCCAAGAAGCAGCCCCCGCAGAAGAAGGCGACCCGGGAATACCAGAACTGGATGCACCACGTGCGCGAGCACATGGTCCGCTCGGTCATGCTCCGGCTCGTCAGCCTCGAGATCAGCGCGGCCCTCTCCGACAACGAGCTGAAGCACGAGGAGGAGTGCGGCCTGCCCTACCTTCAGGCGTTCAAGAAGCGCATCGCCGAATACGAGAACGGCCGCAAGAAATATCCCACCTTCGCCGACTTCTATCCCCGCCTGCTCGACGTGCTCCCGTCGCCGCCGAAAGGCAAGCCCCTGCGCCCGCTCGACCGCCAGGGAGACCCGTACCGGGACTGGATCACCGAGAACGCGATGCCGTTCTACACGCAGAGCCAGCGCGTGCGCGCGCTCTGGTACCTCGATCTCATGCTGTCCCATGAGCGCACGCCCGGGCTTCTTCTTAAGCGCGCGTGCATCAACCACCTCATCGGACGCTCGAAGGAAGCGCTCAAGGACGCCGAGGGCGTGCTCGCCCTGCGGCCCAAGGACGAAGGCGCCCAGCTCATCCTCAAGGCGGCGTCGGGCGCGAAAAGCGCTCCCGCCTCGACGCCGGCCGCCGCCGCGCCGGCGATCGAGAAAGCCCCCGCGGGGCGAGAGGACGCCTACGAGCGTCCCGCCGAGCTCAAGCGGCTTAACGCCGATGGCGTCAAGTCTTTCATGAAGGGCGATCATGCCGCCGCCCTCAAGAAGTTCGAGTCGGCCCTGAAGGCCGCGCCCG
Source organism: uncultured Elusimicrobia bacterium (assembly GCA_964537395.1). Lineage (GTDB taxonomy): Bacteria > Elusimicrobiota > Elusimicrobia > UBA1565 > UBA9628 > GWA2-66-18. The sequence goes on along the minus strand of CAZIBN010000044.1, from coordinate 13,641 downwards.
ACGACGTGGAGACCTTGGTCAATCTCGCCGTCGTCTGCGGCGAGACCGGCGGGGAGGACAGGGCGCTCGCGACTTACGAGAAGGTCATCTCGCTGTGCCTCGCGGTCCAATCGCCCCAGAGCCGCACGACCGCCGCCGCCGCGATGTCCTCGCGCGCCTCTCTGCACGAGCGCGCCAAGCGCGCCAAGGAAGCGCGCGCCGACATCGAACGCGCGCTTCAGCTCGCACCTCCGGAATGGGATCAGCGCGCCGCGACCGAGAAGCGTCTCAAGGGGCTCGGTTGACCGCCAGCGCCGAGCTCGGTCTTCAGCAAGTCCTCGACGGCCACCCCCTTCAAGGCCTCGAGACGCTCGAGGCCGCCATGACCGCCCCGACGTCCGCGCGCTGGCTGCCTCTGCTTAAAAAAGCGATCGAGCACGCCTCCCATCACGGCAACGGCCCGCAGGCCTCGCCCGACGAAGCCTTATACCGCGCGCTCAAAAAAGCCATCGCCCTCGCTCCGTCGGATTGGGAGCTGCTGTGCCTGCGCGGCACCATCCTCTCCGGACGCAGCGACTTCGCCCTCGCGCTGCAGGATTTCAGCCGAGCGCTCGAGCTCGCGCCGGATTCGCCGAAGCCTTACCGCGACCGCGCCTACCTGCACACCCGCCTCGGAGACTGGGCGAGCGCTCTCGCCGACCTCGACCGCGCGGCGTCCTTGCCCGGCGGCGGCGCGAACCAGTCCCTCGAGCGGGGCCTCGTGCTCCTCTCCCTGGGGCGGGCGGCGGAGGCCCGGGCGGAGTTCGCCAAGTCCCCGTCCGACCCGGAGGCGCGATACCAGCTCGGCCGCGCGCTGCTCGCCGAGGGAAGGACGGACGAGGCCGCGGTCGAGATCAGAGCGGCGCTCCAAGGGACCGGAGCGGATTCCTCCCGCCGGCGCTCCTATGAGATGATGCACGCCGCTGCGGCCGCCTTGGGCCACATCGCGAAGTCCGGCAAGGCCGCGCGCGCCCCCGGGGAGAAATACATGAGCGACTCGAAGAAGAAGGCCGCGAAGGAAGGCAAGGGCTGCCTCTGGCTGCTGGGTGTGGGCATCGACCGTCCCTACGAGGTCACGCTCAACACCTTGATGGCGCTCAAGCGCTGCGACGCCGTCTACACGCAGGCCGATACGCGCGAGGTGCGCGAGCTGCTCGAGGCCGTTTTTCCGGGCGTGCGCTCCATCGCGACGAGCGGCGGGCGCGGCGCCGATCCGCAGGGCGAGGTCTGGAAGACGGTGAAGGCGGAGCTCGACCGCGGCTCGCAGACCGGCTACGTGACCTACGGCCACCCGATGCTTTTCGGCGAAGGGAACATGATGGCCAAGCGCTGCAAGGAGGCCGGATACGCATACCGCGTCATGACCGCCCCCTCCTCCATCGACGGCATCCTGACGATGCTGCAGGAGGACCTCGATCTGTGCGAGCGCGGCTTCACCGTGCAGAACGCGCGCAGCCTCACCGAGCCCGGCGCGGCCGTCGACGCGGCCAAGGGCGCCATCATCCTCGGCATCAACCGCGTCATGGAAGAGAACAAGTTCGGCCTTTTCTGCGACCGCCTCGAAGCGGCCTTCCCGAAGGAGCACGAGATCTACGCCCTCAAGTGCGGCGACGGCTATCGCGACGAGACGCGCCTGAAGCTCACCGTCGCCGAGTTCCGTCGCAAGGAGCGCGAGCTCGACCCCGCGCTGACGCTTTTCGTGCCCGAGCTCAAACCCCGGGCCAGGAAAAAATAAATGCCCGTCCAGGACCACTTCGGCGGAGACTCCTACGCGGAGGCCTTCCGCAAGATCGACCCGCTGCTCGACAGCGAGCCGACGGTCACCTATCGCAAGCTGCGCGACATGATGCTCAAGGCGGAGTTCCGCCCTGAGGAAAGCGCCGCCCTTCCCGCGCCCTGGCGGGAGTTCTGCCTGGCCTCCCTCGCCTGGGCCGGGGGACGCGACCTCGAGGCGCTGAAGCTCCTCGACACGGGGAGCAAGACGTCCCCCCGTTATTTCTGGATGCGCTACTACATCGCCGAGATCCTCCTGCGGCGGCTGGACCTCTACGACCTGGCGCGCGTCGAGATCCAGGCCGTCGTCATGAAGTGCCCCTGGCTCTGGGAGGCGCGCTGCCTCTGGACGGAGAACCTGATGGCCGTCGGTCACCCCGATCCCCTCAAGGCCGTACGAAACATCACGGTCCCCGCGCAGTCTCACGCCTCGTTCCTCGCCTGGCGCGGCGCGCTCCAGCTGTGGTGGGGCGAATACGAGCTCGCGGTGAAGGACCTCGACATCGCGGCGGGCATGGACAACCCCGACGCGCTGTGCTGGCGCGGCGGGGCCTTGGCCCGGCTCGGGCGGCTCCCGGAGTCCAAGCGCGACCTCGACCGTCTGCTGACCCTGGACCCGCATGATCCCGAGGGCCTCGTCTGGCGCGGCGAGGTCAACCGCCTGCTCGGACGGCTGCCCGAGGCGCTCAAGGACCTCGCCGACGTGATCGCGATCAGCGGCGACAAGCCCTGGGCCCATGTCAACCGCGCCCTGGTCCACCTCGAGCGCAAGGATCTCCTCGAGGCTTACAAGGATTTCGCGCGCCTCTATCTCGATCATCATGAGCTCGCGGCGATCCGGAAGTCCCCCTTCACCGCCGCGAAGCTCCGGGGCTTCCTCGAGGCCGCGCTGAAGGCGGGACGGGGCTGCCGCCGCTCCGATCCCCATCTCAACGCGGGCTGGATGCGGGCGGCGGGCCTCCCGCTCCCGGCGAAGCCCGCGCCCGCCTCGCGCTTCCGCTGCTGGACCCGCTCCATGGGGATCCCCACGCCCCCCGACTCGTCGGACTCCAATTCGGTCACCGAAGCCCAGGTCCTCGCGGCGTTCGCGGCGCAGGCAAAATGACCAAGCAAGGGAAAAAAGCTTCGGTCCGCGCCGCCCTCACCCGAGCCCACGCATTGCAGGCGGCCGGCGAAGAGGGCCGGGCCCTCGAGGTCCTAGTCGAGCTGGTCCGTGCCGCCCCGGCGGACGCCGCCGCGCGCGGCGCGCTCGCGGATTTTCTCGCCCTCCAGGGCCGGCCCGCCGAGGCGATCGAATCCTACGAGAAGGCCCTGGCCCTCGAGCCGAACGCGCCGGCCGTCCTCATGAGCCTGGCCCGCCTGTATCTGCGCCACGCCGAGGCCGAGAAGGCCGAGGAGACCTTGCGCCGCGCCGTCGCGCGCAAGGCCGGCCCCGAGGCGTCCCTTCTCCTGGGCGAGCTGCTCAAGGACAAGGGCGCCGGCGACGAGGCCGCGCCGCATCTGCGCCGCGCCGCGGCCGGCAAGACGGGCTCCAGCGACGCCCACGCGGCGATGGCGGACGGCCTCACGCGCTTCCGGGCGAACGTGAAGCTCGGCGCCTTCAAGGAGGCCTTCGCCGAAGCCGAAGCGCTGCTCGCCGCCTCGGGCACGCAGGAATGCATCGATTCCTTCTTCGTCTCGCCCGATCAGCGCGAGCTCATGCCCACGCTCGACGCGCTCAAGGCCTTCTCCGTCAAGCAGCCGAAGAATCCGTGGCCGTATTTTTTCCGGGCCACCTTGCTCAGCAACATGGGCCGCGGCGAGGAGGCGATCGCCGAGACCGAGAAGCTGCGGACGATGCCCAAGCGCTACGACTGGATGCGCCACAAGCATGGAGAATTCCTCCTGACCAATCGCCGCGACTACGCCGGCGCCGAAAAGGAATACGCCGCGGCGCTGAAGTGCGTGCCCGGGTTCTGGAAGGCTCGCGCCGCCCTGGCCGAGATCGCGCTGTGCAGGGGCAAGGCCGCGGTCGCCGCGCGCCTCACCGCAGAGATCATCGCGGCCCTGCCGGACCGCTCCAAGCCCTGGGGCCATGCCTGCCGCGGCAAGATCCTCCTTTGGTCCGGAGAGTACGAGAAGGCCCTGGAGAGCCTCGAGCTCGGCGTGAGCGCGGGCGTGCCCTACTCCCTGCGCCACCGCGGCGCGGCGCGGATGCTCACCGGGCGGCTCGACGAGGCGGCCCTGGACCTCGAGGCCGCGGCCTCCCAGGGCGTGGACGCCGAGGGGCTCACCTGGCGCGGCGAGCTCAAGCGCCGGCTTGGGGAGAACAAGGGCGCCATCGAGGACCTTAACGCCGCGATCCGGATGGACGGCGCAAACTCCTTCTGGGCGCTGGCCAACCGCGCGCTCGCCAAGGGAGCGGCCGGCGACGCGGCCGCCATGTGGGCCGATTTCACGACGATCCGGCGCGACGTCCTCGACCGCTTCGAGAAGGAAGCCGGTCGAAAGGCCGCCTCCCCCGCGGACGCGGACGCGGTCCGCGCCGTCCTCGAGGCGGGCCTGACGCTCGCACGCGGCGTGCGCGTCTCCAACGAATACCTCTTTCCCGTTTGGATGAGCCATGGCCTCCGGGATTAGCCCCGCCCAGAAGGCGCGGCTCAAGCGCGACGGCTATGTCGTCATCCCCGGCGTGGTTCCCGCCGCGGTCACAGCCCCCGCCGTGCGGGAGATCAACAACCGCCTCGGCACCGGCAAGCATCCGCACAAGGACGCCTACGCCGACAAACGCGACTACCTGTCGGAGTACGTGAGCACCCCCGCCGTCATGGCCCTGGCCAAGGGCGGGGTCAGGGACATCGCCGAGTCCCTGCTCGGCCACGGGAGGATCGAGCCGCTCTCCCAGGGGCAGATCGTCCTGCGCTTCCCCGCCGAGAACGACGGCGTCGAGTACAAGAAGCTGATCCACATCGACGGCCTGTACTCGTCGAAGGACGGGCTCGGGACCAAGGCGGGCAAGCCGCTGCGCTACTCGCTGTGCGCCGGCGTCTTCCTCAGCGACACCCCCAAGCCGGACATGGGAAACCTGACCGTCTATCCCGGCACGCACCGCCTCATCGCCGGCACGGTCAAGAAAAAAGGCCTGAGCGCGCTGAAGGGAGCCCTCGAGGAGAGGCTTGCGCTTCCAGAAGCCGTACAGGTGACGGGCCAAGCCGGGGACGTCGTTCTATTCCATTTTCAGCTCGCTCACGACAAAGCGCGCAACTTCTCCCCCCACATCCGCCGCATCGCCTATTTCCGCTTCTGGCACATCGACGCGTGGTATGACCGCTCCGAGGAATACCTGAAGCGGGCGATGATCGACCCCTGGCTCGAATGGCCGGGGATGAGGGGCGTCGATGAAGCTTAGCCTCGCCCAGAAGCGCCGGTTCCTGCGCGACGGCTTCGTCGTCGTCCCGGGCGTGGTCCCGCGCGAGCGCGTCGACGCCGCCCTGCGCGAGATCAACAACCGCCTCGGCGCCGGCGCGCATCCAGGCAAGGACGCCTACGCCGACACGCTCGACTATCTGTCCGAGTACGTGGACTCTCCCGCGATCATGGATCTGATGAAGGCCAGCCCTCTGCGCGCGCTGGCGGGCTCTTTGCTCGGCGCCAACCGGGTCGAGCCCTGCTCCCAGGCGCAGGTCGTCCTGCGCTTCCCCGCGAAGACCGACGAATCCCCGGCGAAGGTGAGCGTCCACATCGACGGGATGTACGACGACGACCATAAGGTCCCGATCGTGCGCTACACGTTCTGCGCCGGCGTGCTCCTGAGCGACGTCCCGCGCGAGAACATGGGCAACCTCGTCGCCTACCCGGGCACGCACGTCCAGATCGCGAAGATCTTCAAGGCCAAAGGCCTCGGCGCGCTGAAAAAAGGGATCGACAAAAGCATCCGATTGCCCAAGCCCGTCCAGGTGACCGGCAAGGCGGGCGACGTCGTGCTGTTCCACTTCCAGACGGCCCACGACAAGGTGCGCAACGATTCCCCGGAGATCCGCTATACGGCGTACTTCCGTTTCTGGCATATCGACGCGTGGCACGACAGATCGCCGGAATACCTGAAGCGGGCCCTGACCGACATCTGGCTGGAATGGCCGGCGATGAGAGGCGTTCATGGAACTTGACCTGAACCAGAAGCGACGGATGCTCGACGACGGCTACATCGTGATCCCGGGCGTCGTGCCCCGGCCGATGATCGAGGAGGCCCTGCGCGAGATCAACCACCGCCTCGGCCTGGGGCGCACGCAGACGATGGACGCCTACGCCGACTCGCGCGACTACTGGTCCGACGACACCGACGCTCCCGCGATCATGGACCTCCTGCTCAAGAGCCCGCTGTGGGATCTCGCGGAGTCGGCGGTCAAGCCCGGCAAGCTGCTCAAGCCCAACAGCGGCCAGATCGCCCTGCGATTCCCGTCGGTCAACAACTCCCATGGCGGGCCCGCCTCGCACATCGACGGGTTCTATTCCCCCAACGCCAAGAAGTCGATCAGCCGCTTCACCATGCTCGTCGGCGTGCTGCTCAACGACCTGCCGGACAAGTACATGGGAAACCTGACCGTATACCCCGGCACCCACCGCCAGATCGCGGATTACATCAAGGCCAACGGGACCAGCCCCTTGCGCACGGGCCTCGCGGGAAAGATCGACCTCCCCGAGGCCGTGCAGATCACGGGCAAGGCCGGGGACGTCGTCCTCTGCCACTATCAGCTCGCGCACGACAAGGAGCAGAACCTCTCCCACCTCATCCGCTACGCGGCCTATTGGCGTATCTGGCACGCGGACGCCGAGAAGCAGCAGCCCGAGGGCCTGACGGACATCTGGATGGAGTGGCCGGAGATCGCCGCGCTGGTCAAAAATGCCCCGAGGAATAAAAAAACCAAGTAAGCCGTCGGTCACGGCGCGCCGCGCCGGAACGGTGCACTTCAACGCCGGCCGCCACGAGAAGGCGCTCGCGTGCTTCCGCCGCGCGCTCGCGCTTGGCGACGGGAGCCCCGAGCTGCGGACCTTCATCGCGCACGCGCTGAGCTCCTCCGGGCGCGCCGACGAGGCCGTCGCGGAATTCGGCCGCAGCGGGCTGGCGCCGGTCATGCTCCACGCCGAGAGCCTTCCCCAGGCCGAGAAGGCCTTACGCGGGGCGTTGGCGCAGGATCCGCGCGACGCCGGCGTGCGGCTCGGCCTCATCGAGATCTTGCGGATGCGCGGGCAGGCCGCGCTGTCCGCGGGCGACCCCTGGGCGGCGGAGGAGCTCATCCGCGAGGCCCTCGCGCGCCTGCCCCGCGGCTCGAGGGCGCGCGCGAAGGTCGTCGACGTCCTGCGCGCGTGCGGCAGCGCCTACCTGTTCTCCGGACGCCGCGACGACGCCGCACGGGTCTTCCGCGGGATCCTCAGGTCCGCGCCGCGGGACGCGCGCGCCTGCCTCGGCCTGGCCGCCGTCATGCGCGCCGATGCCGATCACAAGAAGGAGCTGGCACTCCTCTCCCGCGCGAACCTCAGCTCCGAGCCGATCTCCCGCCGGGACCGCTTCCGCAGCCTGATGAAGCTCGGGCGCTACAAGCAGGCCGTCGCGGAGGCGGAGAGAATACTCGACGAGGGTGCTACGCTCGACGACATCCGGACCTTCTGGGACCCCTGGGAGTGGGATGACCGCCGCCCGCGCTCGGACCGCCTCAAGGCGCTCAAGAAGATGGAGCGCGCCCTCGGCCCGAAGCGGCGCACTCCGTGGCTGCACTACTACCGCGCGGAACTGGTCGGCCCCGAAAAGGGCATGGCGCACTTCGCGGCGCTCACCGGCTTCTCGCGCAAGCGCTACGGCTGGATGTTCTCCAAGGCCGGGCTCGCGGCGCATTGCGCGGCGCGCTTCGACGTCGCGGCCCGCTGGTTCAAGATCGCCCTTCAAAGCAAGCCGGCCGACTGGAGGACGAACGCCTTCCTCGCCGAGGCCTACCTGTGCCTTCGTCGTCCGAAGGAGGCCCTCGACGAGATGGAACGGGCCCGGGCCGCGGCGCCGCCCGAGGACGCCGGGCAGGTGCTCGCGTGGCGCGGCGCCCTCGACCTTTGGCTCGGCCGCTATGAAGAGGCCCTCGCCCGGCTCGACGAGGCCTGCGGCCTCGACGCGCAATGCGCGTTTTCCTGGCGCGGCGCGGCTTTGCTCAAGCTCGGCCGGCCGGCGGAAGCGCTCGTGCAGCTCGACGAGGCCTTGGCCCGCTTTCCACGCGACTTCGAGGCCTATGTCTGGCGCGGCGAGGCCAAGCGCGAGCTCGGCTTATACGAGGAAGCCCTCAAGGATCTCAATGAGGAAACCCTCGTCGTCCCGAATCGGGAGCCCCCGATCTGGCTCTGGGCGCTCGTCAACCGGGGCTTGGTCAAGGCCGCTCTCGGCGACGCGGCGGGGCTCGAGGCGGATTTCGACGCTCTCCCCGCGTACTTCGTCGACTACCTCCGCGCGAAAACCGGCCTCCAGGACAAGGAGCCCCTTCTGCGCGCGGCGCTCGACCTGGGACGCGGCTTCCGGCGCGAGGAGTACAAGCAGGCGATATGGATGATCTGAACCGGGGCATCGAGCGCTTCAACGCGGGCCGGCACGAGGAGGCGCTGCGGTGCTTCCACGCGGCCATCACCGCGGGCCGGGGTGCGGCGCAGGCGCGCGTCTTCATCGCTCACGCCTACGCCGGCCTGGCCAAGTTCCTGCTGTCGCGTGCGCCGGCGCGCGACCGCGCGGCCGAGAAAGCGCTTCTCGGGATCCTGACGCTGACGCCGTCCCCGGCGCTGCGCGACGCGCTGCTCGCGTGCGGACGGACCTTCCGCGCGGCCGGAGCGCTCGACGCGGCGGAGAAGTCCTTCGCACGGGCCTCCGCTCCCGAGGACCTCGTCTCGGTCCTGCTCCAGCGCGGCGAAGAGAAGGATTTAAGACAGGCGCTCCTCCTCATCCCCGGGCATTCTCAGGCGCGCCGGAGCCTTGTTCTCCTGCTGCAGCGGCGCGCCCTGGCGCTCGTCTCCGCGGACCGTCTTCCCGAGGCGGCAGCGGCCTTGCGCCGCGCCCTGGTCCTTGCGCCGCGCGACGCCGAGTCCCGCCGCCGCCTCGACGAGATATCAGGCATGCGCGCTCACGCCGTGCGCGCGCGGCGACAGAAGGCCGCAAGCGAAGCTCGCGCGCGGCGCCGGCGCGACGAGGCGCTCGTCCTGCGCCGCTTCGAGCGGCGCCTGCCGCTCGCCCCGAGCCCGGCCCCGCGAAGTCTGAAGCTCCAGCGCCGTCTCTCTCGGATCGCCGCGGCCTGGGGGCGGCGTCAGCTGTCCCTCGGACGCTCCGGCCCCGGCGAGAAGGCGCTGCGCCTGGCCCTCTCCCTTTCGCCCAAGGATGACGCCGTGCGCCGGGACATCGCCGGCATGCTGCGCGCGCGCGCGCTCGCTCCCGAGGTGCCGAACGCGCCCAGCCGATTTCCCGAGGCGATACGCGCGTGGCGAGACGTGCTGGAGATGGACCCCCGTGACGGAGCCGCCCGCCTCTCGCTGAGCCTGCTCCTGCGCTGGACGGGCCGCCCCGAAGAGGAAGCCCGCGAGCTGCGCCGGGCCGTCGAGCCGGGAAGCGCGCTCAAGCCGGCGGACCGTTTCAAGGCCCTGATGCGGCTTGGGAGGTGCGCCGAGGCCACGCGTCTCGCCGAGCGCATCCTGGACGTAGGCGCCACTCTCGCGGATCTCCGGGCGTTCTGGGATCCATGGGAGAAGGACAATCGTCCTGACCGGGAGGCGCCGCTGACGGACCTGCGGGCGCTCGATGGCGCCCCCGCGCCCTGGCGGCAGTTCTACCTCGGCTGCCTCGCCGGGCCGCGCGGGCTGCGCCATTTCGACGCGATACCCGGCGGCAGGCGCTATCGCTGGATGCATTATAGCGCCGCCATGGAAGCGCTCTTTTCGGGAGACTTTCGCATGGCCGTGAGCTCGTTCAATACGGCTCTGCGCCACAAGCCTCTCGACTGGCGCGCTCACGGCTACCTGGCCGAGGCCTACGCCTGCGTCGATGAGCCGGCGCTGGCGCGGCGGGAGATGGCGCGCGGCTCAGCCGCGGCACCCAGGATCGAGCGCGCCCAGGCCCTCGCCTGGCGAGGCGAGCTGGACCTCTGGCTCGGCGACTACGCGCGCGCTCTCGTCCATACGACGCGGGCCCGCGCCATGGGAGCTCCGTTCGCGGGAGGATGGAGGGGTGCCGCTTTGCTCAAGCTCGGCAGGCGCAAGGAGGCCTTGGCTCAGCTCGACGACGCCCTGCGCCTATACCCCAACGACCACGAGGCGCGGCTCTGGCGCGCCGAGGCCAAGCGCGAGCTCGGGCGCTGCCTCGAGTCTCTCGAGGATCTGGGCACGGTCACGCGCCAGCACCGCGTCTGGATCCTGTTCAACAGCGCCCTGGCCAAGCACGCCCTCGGCGACGACGCGGGGATGAAGGCCGACTTCGGCAGCCTTCCCGCGGAGGTGGTCGAGCGCGTTCGCCGAGCGATCGGTGCGAACGGGACCCGCCCGCTCGACAGCCGGGAAACCGCCCAGGCCCTCGAAGCGGGCCTCAGGCTGGCGCGAGGCTTTCGGCGCGGAGAATACGCCCAATCCGTCTGGCTCTCCCGGAGCGCGGGGCGCGCATGAACCAGGAAGGCATCGCGCATTTCAACGCCGGCCGCTTCGAGGACGCGCTGCGTTGCTTCCGCGCGGCCGTCGCCGCCGGCGAGAGCGTCCCCGAGGCCCGCGTCTTCATCGGCCACGTCCTGGGCGCGCTGCAACGCCGGCCCGAGGCCGTCGCGGAGCTCGTCTCGGTGATCTCGGAATTCCCCCGCCACCTGCCCGCCTACGACGGGCTCGCGAACATCCTCCTTCATCTCTGCCCGGCCCGGGACCTCGCGGCGGAGAAGGTGCTTCGGCGCGTGCTGACGCTCAAGCCCGGCGCGGATGATTTCCGGGCGCGCCTCACGGCGACCCTGCGGGCGTGCGCGCAGGCCCTGCGCGCCGTGGGCGATCTCGAGTCGGCGGAAAAGGCCCTGACCAAGGCCCTCGCCCTGGGCCGCGACCGGCTCGCGAAGAAAAAGCTCATCGATGTCATGCGCATGCGCGGCGAGGCCTATCTGTCCGCGAACGAACCCAAGAAGGCGGAGAAGGAGCTGCGCAAGATCCTCGAGCTCGAGCCCGGCGACCAGAAGGCGCGCCAGGGGCTCGTCTCGCTGCTGCGCCGCCGCGGCCTGGCCCACGTCTCCTCGGGCCGCCTCGATGAAGCGGAAAAATCCCTGCGCCGCGCGCTGGCGCTCGCGCCACGCGACCGGACATCGCGTCTCGAGAAAATGAAAGTCCGGACCATACGCGTGAAGTCCCAAAAAGAGAGGCTGAAGACCGCGCGCCTCAGGAAAGCCGAGAAGGTCCGTCTTCTGCGCCGCCGCGTCGGCGCGGCCGTGACCGAGGGACGGCTGGCGCGTGCGGAGAACGCTCTGCGCCGCGCCCTCCTCTCGGGGCCGGGCGACAAAGGCGTCGGCCGCCAGTTCGCCGAGGTCCTGCTCATGCGCGAGAAGGCCGCGGAGTCCCTCCGTCATGCGGCGCGCCTCAGGAAAGCCGAGAAGGTCCGTCTTCTGCGCCGCCGCGTCGGCGCGGCCGTGACCGAGGGACGGCTGGCGCGTGCGGAGAACGCTCTGCGCCGCGCCCTCCTCTCGGGGCCGGGCGACAAAGGCGTCGTCCGCCAGCTCGCCGAGGTCCTGCTCATGCGCGAGAAAGCCGCGGAGTCCCTCCGTCACGCGGCGCGAGCGGCGAAGGGCGAGAAGGTCCGCGCGCTCCTCGAGCAGCTCAAGGCCGCCGGCCAGGCCTACCTCACCGCAGGCCGGATCAAGCAGGCGAAGGCCCTCCTGGCCCGGATGATCAAGCTCGAGGCGGCCGATGCGCGCGCCTACCTCATCGCGGGCGGCATCCTTTTTTCCTCGGGCGCGGTCGCGCGGGGCCGCGCGCTGATCGAGACGGCGCTCAGGCTCGATCGCGGAGAGCTGACCCCCGGCGAGAAGTTCGCCGCCCTCATGAAGATAGGCCGCTACAAGGCCGCCATCGCCGCGGCGGAGCGCCTGCTCGATGGGCGACCGAGCCTGGCCGACATCCGCGCGCTGCGCGACCCGTGGGACTGGGACGACCGCCCGCTCGGTGACCGCAAGCGTGAGCTCCTCAAGCTCGAGCGCGCGCTCGGGAAGGCGGGAGGCCCGTGGCTTCCATACTACCGGGCCGATCTGCGCGGGCCCGAGGAGCTTCGCCAGTTCGACAAGCTCAAAAAGCTCCCCGCGAAGCGCTACGGCTGGATGTTTTCCAAGGCCGGCCTCGCGATGCTCTGCGCCGGCCGATTTCCCGAGGCCGAGTCCTGGCTGCGCGGCGCCCTGTCCTACAAAACCGTCGATTGGCGCACGCGCGGCTTCCTCGCCGAGGCCTTGCTGTGCCTGCGCCGTCCCAACGAGGCGTTCGCGCAGATGCAGCGCGCTCTTCCCGAAGCGCCGGCCGACGAGGCGGGGCAGGTCGTCGCCTGGCGCGGCGCCCTCGACCTATGGCTCGGCCGCTATGAGTCCGCCGTCAAACGCTTCGACTCGGCCCTGCGCCTGGGCGCCCCGTACGCGCTGAGCTGGCGAGCCGCGGCTCTGCTCAAGCTCGGCCGGACCGAAGAAGCGCTGGCCCAGCTCGACGAAGCGCTCGAGCTCTATCCCCGCGACCTCGAGGCGTACGTGTGGCGCGGCGAGGCCAAGCGCGCGCTCGGGCGCTACCGGGACGCGCTTACGGATCTCAACGAGCCGACGCTCGCCGGCGCGGACCGCGCGACCCCGATCTGGCTGTGGGCCCTGTTCAACCGCGCCTTGGTCAAGGGCGCGCTGGGCGACAGCGCGGGCCTCAAGGCCGATTTTAATGCGATCCCCGCCTATATCCGGGACTACATCCAGCGCAAGACCGGCCACACCGAGATGGAAAGAATACTCGAGGCGGGCCTGGAGCTCAGCCGCGGCTACCGGCGCGAGGAGTACAAGCAGGCGATCTGGATGGTTTGAGCCGCCGAACGTCAGGAAAGACCCGCTTGACGGAATGCCCGACGCGTTGCGCAGACGAATCCTTTCATGCTCATTTGTAGTAACCCCTTGCCAGCTCACAGGGGCCTCCTTCGGCACCTGTGAATCCAATCCAAGTGTTACCCATGCACCCAGAACAATGTGTTACCTATGTCCCCGTTCACTCATCGGCTTTTGTGCCAAAATTCCGAGCTTCTTTGCGGCTCGAGCAAGAGCCTTGTCGCGGCTCCAGATCATGACGTTGGCAAGCCGTGCTGAAGCTAAGAGGTGGGCATCCACTGAGCCTATCCCTGATCCGCCCAATCCTTCGCCCGATATCAATCCAAGAACTTCCGCATGCGATGCTACAGGTGCTGCCGGCAGCGCTTCCAGGAGGCCGAGGATTTCGTTTCGATGCGCGAGGTGGCCGCATGCAAGTTCTTCAATAATCAGGGGGTGTGTGAGCACCTCTCCTCCGGAAAGGTGCTCGGCCAGCGCCGAGTCGCCTTTTCTTAGGTGATCGATCCAGATCGAGGTATCAACAAGGATCATCGGCGGCGCGGTATCTTCCGCAAGCCGGGCTCACGCCCGCCCAAAGCTGCGAGGCGCTCCCCGGCCTTCTTCTCTATCAGGGCCTCCAGCCCGGCATGCACCAGCGCCGTTTTCTCTGTAATACCAGCCAAGCCAGAAGCGCGCTTCAAGATGTCATCCCGAATTATCAGTGTAGTTCTCATATGCATAAGTATGCATCGAATATGTGCATATGTCAAGGTCTGAACAGTGGGCCTAACGC
>CAZIBN010000043.1:0-31274 GCA_964537395.1 uncultured Elusimicrobia bacterium | reverse complement strand
GGTACTGGAGGTATTGCTGGACGCACTCCTGCCCGCCCTTCTTCATGATCGCGTTGAACTGGCGCACGAGAGGCTGGGGGAGGTCGCGCATCATGCGGCTCGTCGCGGACGGATCGAGGTCGCTGAGCAGCTCCTGCGCGTCCTGGCGCTGCAGGCTGCCGACGAGCGCGGCCTGGTGGTCGCTCTCCAGCTCCTCGAACAGCTGCATCGCCTTCTGGCGCGTGCAGAGCCGGAAGATGGCGACGCGCTCATCGACGTTGAAATGATCCCAGCCGTCGGCAAGATCGATCGGGCTGAGCTCTTTAAGGAGCGTGCGCGCGGAGACGAAGTCGCGAGCCTCGAGAAGCTCCTTCAGGTCGGCGAGATAGATCTGCAGCGTCTTCACGTCGAAATCCTAACAAATGAAGGCTTCGCCCGGAACCCCATGATATTGTTTGTTAGCTTAGCTATTGACATATATCAGGAAAGCTGTTATATACTCGTAGCTTGCCGCGCCAGACGTTCCCCGGAGGTCATGCCGATGATCGCCAAGGACCTGATGCCCTGGATGTTCGTGAAAAGAACCGCGACCTGGACGCCGTACGTGAAGATCCGCTCTGAGGCTGTCCGCCTCGAGGCGTCCTCCGTCGCGCGCGCAGCGCGCAAGCTCCGGCGCCCGCCTCCCCGTGGCTAGGCTCTACCGCCCGGTCAAGCGCACCTCGGCCACCCCGGTCTACACGATCGGCGCCGCGTCGCGTCTGGCGGGCATCCCGATCTGGACCTTGCGCTGGATCGAGCGCCACGGCCTGCTTCGCCCCTCGCGGACCGAGGGCCGGCAGCGCCTCTACACCGACGTCGATATGTCCCGGCTTCGCGACATTCGGGGCTGGATGGAGAAGAAAGTCAACCTGGCCGGTATTCGCGTCATCCTCAGCCTCCGCGCGTAACACCGATGTAGGGGACGGGCACGGATCGATGTCCGCCGGGGACGCGCGGCATTGAGCCGCGCTCGGGTCTTGCGCGACCTATAAGCATCTCGGTCGCGCGACCCACGCCCCGTCGGACATCGATCCGTGCCCGTCTTTTCAGGTTACGCGCTGGCCGTGTATGACGGCTTCATGGCGCGTTACGCTCGTCTGACGAGCTCGCGCCGCGCAAGCGGCGAACGTAGACGCTCACCCAACGTACACATGCTAGAGGCCGGCGGCGTGATGTCCGGAGGGGCGTGTGGGGTCAGACCACATGCTGGTATTGGTGGTCTGACCCGCGAGTGAGGCTCAATGCCGAGCGTCCCCTCAGGACATCACGCCGCCGGCCTCGCCCATATCGACGTTGCCGTTAAGTCCTAGTTCGCCTCTCCCATTGGGCCTGTAAAAAATTGGGTCTTAATCGCCGATGGTTTTGGGTCCTCGGGTCCTATTGATATAGATCAACCAGCAATATAATTGGGCCTGTCCTTATATAGAGGCGCGTTGTAGTGGTACTCAGGAGAGGGAACCAATGACATCGTTGCGAACGACTAAAACTTTGAAGTCCGTCGTGGCTGTGATCGTGAGCGGGTCTCTGATCGTTACGACCGCGGCTATGCCCGTCGCTGCGCAGTCGTTCCGCGCGGGACAAGCGGCGGAGGCGGGCTCCGCGGCGCGCGTGGGCTTTGCGCCTTCGACGCTTAACGGCGTGCAGTCTCTCCCCAACAATCTCCAGCTTGGATCCGTGAGCCTGGCCCCGGCGCTATCTCCCGCTCCGGCGCCCACGGCTTTGGCGCTGCCTATTCCTGCCGCGGCGAAGGGTGATGAAGGCCAGGGCGCGCAGCAGCCGGTAAATCAGACTGGCGCGCCCATTGCACCGCAGGCACCGCAGGCGCCGAAGGGTGAAGAGGGGCCTCGCTGGGTGGGGGCTGAGAAGAAGCCGGCGGCGACGCCTGCTGAAAGCGGGCCGCGCTGGGTGAAGATCGATAAGAAGGCGACCGAGGCGGGGCCTCGCTGGGTGGGGCCGAAGAAGTCCGGGCTGCGCTCCGCGCTGGCGAAGTATCTTCCATTCCTGTCGCTCTCGGGCGGGGAGGCCTTTGACGGGTCCGCCGCGCGCGCGGACGGCCTGCAGAACGCGCCGGTCGCGGCGAAGGGGGCTCATTCCCACGGCAACGGCCTGAAGAAGTCGACGGGACGCACCGACTCGATCATCAACGACTACGCGATCTCGACCCCCGAGGCCGCGCGCCAGGTCGGAGAGATCCGTCATGACCACGGCACGCCGCTCTGGGCGAAGGTCGTGGCGCCGCTCTCCGTGATCGCGGCCGTCGCCGTGGCGATCAATTTCGGCGCAGTGCCCGTGCTCACGCTCGCCATCGGGCTCGTCGTCTCGGTGCTCGCCCATGAGGTCGCGCACATCGCCGTCCTGCACCGCCTCGGCGATCACACCGCCGAGCACGCCGGGTCCCACAGCCTGAACCCGTTCGTCCACATCGACGCGGTCAAGACCGTGATCATCCCCGCGCTGTCCCTCACGATCTCGAGCCTTCTCCTGCCGTTCCCGATCCTGCTCGGCGCGGGTAAGCCCGTGGACGCGGACTTCAACAACCTCACCTCGCCCTTCGGCGGCCCGCGTTCGGCGCGCAACGCGTTCTGGGTCGCCGCGGCCGGTCCCGCGACGAACCTCCTGATCGCGGGCGTGGCGTTCGCCGCGGCGGCGCTTCTGCCCGCGGGCGGCGTGCTCGCGGTCGTGGCCGCCGGACTCTGGAAGATGAACCTGGCGCTCGCCGCCTTCAATCTGTTGCCCCTGCCCCAGCTCGACGGCGGCAAGATCCTCGCCAGCGTCCTGCCGGAGCGCTTTTACGCCAAATGGGTGTTCAACCCGAAGGTGGAGCGGAACTACCAGCATTTCTACCGGCGCCTCTACGAAGGCCCTTCCAACGTCTTGACGTGGCTCGCCGACGTGATGGGCGTGCGCACGCAGAAGGGTGTGAACACCTTGGCCAACACCGTGACGTTCACGGCGCTCGCGGTGTTCTACGCGGCAGCGTACTTCAACTTCGCGCTGGCCCTGCCCCTGCTGTTCCTCGCTTTGCCCTGCTCCTACGACTACTGGTGCATCCGCGAGAAGGTCCGCTCCGAGGCCGCCGTGCAGGACCTCATGGAGCTCATGAGCCAGTGGAGCGCCGTGATCGTGCAGATCGCCGAGGACCTCGGGCTCGACAGCGAGGTCTCCGCCTTCGAGACCGAGCACGCGATGAAGAACGCGCTCGAGACGCTCGTCGACGAGATGATGGCGAAGGAAGAGTTCCGCGGCTTGTCGGACGATCAGAAGCTCGAAGCTCTGATGAAGCTTTACCCGGATAAGGCCGCCGAGTTCCTTAAAGAGAAGGCCATGCCCGAGGACTCGCTCGAGAAGATCAAGGCCGTCCTCGCCGACCCGCGCAACGGGCCGTTCTACGAGCGACTGCGCAAGTGGTTCAAGGAGCACGAGATCTTCGCCCGCTGGGACAACAAGCACCAGCAGGGCAAGCTCAAGGACGCGATGAAGTCGGCGGACAAGGAGAACAGCCAGGGCGGCGGCGGGGCGAAGTTCTCGGCGCTGAAAAGCTTCCTGAGCGCCCCGTCGATCGGCGACGCCCCCGGCGTCTCCGCTCCCGTGGATGCGATGACTAAGGTGGAGGCCAACGAAGCCGTTTCCTCAGAGGTGCTCGCCGTTGATATCGCTCCGAATTCGACGCAGGCGGACATCGAGCGCGTGTTCGCGGGCCTGGACTACACCGCGACCGCGGCCGAGCAGGGGTATTACCGCGTCACGCTCGCCAACCGCACGGACGGGCACATGATCGCCCGACGCCTCGCCCAGGACGCCGCGGTCGTGCGCCTCGTCGTCAATCCCGCGATCCGTGAGGCGATGATCCTTCCCGTGCCCGAGCCCTTGACCGTTCAGGCCGCCGTCCGCCCGTCGTGGACGGCGAAGGTCAAGCTCAACAGCAGCTATCCGCAGGCGCGCGTGCGCGCCGTGTTCGCTAGCCACGCCGCCGCGCTGCGGGTGTTCCGCTCCCTGTCGTCCCATAAGGAGCTGAAGGGCCAGACGGTCGTGGAGACGACGCTGCGCTCCTCCGCCGAGGCCGCCGAGCTTGCCCGCGCCCTCGCCGACGAGGCCGACGTGAAGTCGGTCGTCGTCTCGAGCTTCGTGCATGATCTTCTTCTGACGCGCGGTCACGCCCGCACTGTCGAGGCTCCCGCGGCGGAAGCCCCGGCCGCCGCGCCGGCGCAGGTCTCGCTCCCTCTTGAGCCCGCCGCCCCGGCCCCGTCCGCCTCGGCTCCCGTGCCCGCGCTCGTGGCGGGGGAGAGCCCCTTCGCCCCGGCCCGCGCCGCCGGTGCCGGAAAGGCCGTGACGTCCGACGACTCGCTGCCTGGCAACGTCATCGACGTGGCGTTCGACAACCCCATGACCGAGGACGAGTTCGGCAACTTCATGATCGACATGATGGAGGACCTGCCCCCGATCCGCTCGCGCCAGACGGTCAACGACTCCCACGGCATGGGCTTCGTCACCTCGGTCAAGCTGACGTTCGAATCCGACGAGCAGGCCGTCCTCGCCGCGCGGGCCTTCCGCGCCGTGCCCGCGACCCACAGCATCCGCGCTCACCGCGCCGTCGTCGCCTCGTTCGGCGACGCCTCCGCTGCGGACGCGCTGGCCAAGATCCACGGCGACAACCCGACCTACACCAAGGTCGAGGCGATCTTCCACGCCGTCGATGAGGCCGCCGCCCGCGCGTTCATCCACGCTCTGGGCCACGACTCTGTGTCCGTGTCCCGCGACGGCATGGGCCGGATCATCTATGAGCTCCTGATGGATTCCGCGGCTGTCGCGGACATGGCCCTGCGCGTCGCTTCGAGCCAGCTCGTTCTGTCGGTCAGCATCAACCAGGACGCGATGGCCGATCTGAGCGCCCGCGCTGCGGCCGCCGCCGCGCCCGCGCCCGCTCCCGAAGTTGCTCCTGAGCCGGCGCCGGAGCCCGTCGTCGAGCCCGCCCCCGCGCCGCCCGCGAAGCCGACGTTGCCGGCGAAGATCGTCAGCCACGGCAAGGCCGAGTACGGCGTCAACGTGGTCTTGGTCGAGCTCATCGGCGGGACCTCCGAGACCGACATCCGCGCGGTCCTCTCCCGTCATGGCCAGAGCACCTTGTATCACCACGGCGACATGTACACCGTGTCCGCCGCGAACGCCGCGGAAGCGCAGGTGAAGGCCGTCGCTCTTGCCGCCGAGGCGTACGTCACGGTCGTGAAGGTACACCCCAACGTCGCCGCGGCGATGACCGAGCATGAGCCGCCGTACGCCGGCGCTCCGGCCTACGCCCACGACCGCGCGATCATCGTCGAGTTCCGCGCGGGAACCAGCGCCGAGGCGATCAAGGACTACGCCGAGGTCCGCCGCCTCAATCTCGTGCACGCGAACTTCCGCGGGTCGGAGACCGCGGCGCTGCTCGAGGTTCCCTTGGGCTCCGACCTGCGCGCGACGCTGCAGATCCTCGTCGACGAGACCGTCTCGCCGCAATCGGCCGCGTCGGCCGTCCGCCCGTTCCAGGAGCAGCCCGGCGAAGCCGATGTGAAGCCGTCCGAGAAGGCCGTCGCCGCTGCCGTTGAAGAAGCCAAGCCGGAGGCGTCTGCCATCCCGCGCCGCGACCCGGCGCAGGCGTGGCAGGAGTACCTGCAGAACGTCACGCTCAGCGACGGCAAGAGCAAGCTGACCGACAAGCAGATCCAGCTCCTGACCGTGCTGCTCCGGCCGCTCGCGCGCCATCCCGACGACAAGCGCCCGCCGGTCGTCGGCCGCGGCGATGAGATCAAGCGGATGCTCCCGATCGTGACCTCCCCGCGCGGCATGCGCAACTCCGTCATCCTCATCGGCGAGGCCGGCGTGGGCAAGACCGCCGTGCCCGAGGGCCTGGCCGAGATGATCGAGGACGCCGAGCACGCGACCTCGCAGGACGGCGAGGCCTTCCTGCAGTTCCAGCGGCTCAAGGGCCGCTGGCTCGTCGAGCTCGACATCAACAAGGTGCTGACGCAGGAAGACCCCGTCGGCATCCTGTCCCAGATCCTCGACCTGCTGCCGCGCCTGAACCAGAGCGGGCCGTCGCGCGGCAACGACATCATCGTGCTGATGGACGAGATCCAGAAGTTCTTCCTCGACAATTCGGGCCAGAAGATCGCCAACGTGCTCAAGGGGCCGCTGCGCGACGGCAAGATCTCCGTCATCGCCACGACGACGCGCTCGGAGTTCAAGAAGTTCATCGAGGGCGACGACGCGTTCCGCCGCCGCTTCGAGAAGATCGACGTGGAGGAGCCGACCGTCCCGCAGACGATCTCGATCCTGCGCGCGATGAAGGCCTGGCTGCAGAACCTGCACGACGCCGTCCTGCCGGATCAGGCGCTCGTCGACGCGGCGAAGCTCACCGACCAGTTCGACAAGACGAACTTCAATCCCGACAAGGCGATCAAGGCCGTGCAGGACGCGGCCGAGCTCTCCCGCCCGGACAACCTGCGCGCCTCGATCACGCTCGACCTGCGCGAGACGTGGGGCGAGCTCGTCGTGGCCGTTAATGAAGCTCGTCAGGCGTTGGTGGATAAGGGCATCGCCTCGACCCTTGCCTTGCCCATCGACCTTTACAACAAGGTCGCCAAGCTCGTCCAGAAGGCCGAGTCGCTCTACGCCGAGCGCGAAGCCGTCAAGGACGGCAAAGGCCAGGTCACGACGGACGTCGTCAAGCGCGTGATCGCCGCCAAGACCGGCATCGCCTCCGGCCAGCTCAACCTGGGCGAGGACGACGCCGCGCGCTACACCAAGATGGAAGAGGAGATCGGACGGCGCGTGGTCAACCAGGGCCCCGCGCTGACGGCCATCGCCAACGCGGTGCGCCGCAACAAGGCCGGCCTCTCCAACCCGAACCGTCCCATGGGCAAGTTCCTGCTCACCGGGCCGACCGGCGTCGGCAAGACCTATCTCGCCAAGGAGCTCGCGCGCTTCCTGTTCAACGATCCCGAGGCCATGATCCGCATGGACATGTCCGAGTACATGGAAGAGCACACGGCCCAGCGCCTGACCGGCTCGCCTCCCGGCTACGTCGGCTACGGCGAAGGCGGCCAGCTCACCGAGGCGGTGCGCAAGAAGCCATATTCAGTATTGCTTTTCGACGAAGTCGAAAAAGCCCATCCGAAGGTGTTCGACGTGCTTCTTCAGATCCTCGACGACGGCCGTTTGACCGACGGCCAGGGCCGCACCGTGGACTTCAAGAATACGGTCATCATCATGACCTCCAACTCGGGCATGGGCGGCGTGGACGGCGAGAAGTACGCCAAGCTCCTCGCGAAGGTGAACTCGCACAACGACACCGTCACGAACGAGGCCGAGAAGATCGACACCGTCGCGAAGACGGCGGAGATCAACAAGCTCTGGGATGAGGAGATCGACCTGATGGTCGGCGCGGCGCTCAAGGAGCGCTTCCGGCCGGAGTTCCTCAACCGTCTGGATGAGGACCCGCTCTCGAAGAACAAGTGGATCCGCGTCAACCGCTTGCGCCCCGAGGACATCGCCAAGATCGGCAGCATCCAGCTCAAGGAGTTCCAGCAGCTCCTGGCCGACCGGCACGACACCGACATCCAGTTTGACGCCTCCGTCGTCAATTTCCTGGCAGTCGAGGGCTATTCGCCTCTGTACGGCGCGCGGCCGATGACGGCGGCCATCGAGAAGAACATCATCGACCCGCTCGCGCAGTGGATCCTTAAAGAAGCCGAAGCGGGGAAGAAGGA
Organism: uncultured Elusimicrobia bacterium; assembly: GCA_964537395.1. Classification (GTDB taxonomy): domain Bacteria; phylum Elusimicrobiota; class Elusimicrobia; order UBA1565; family UBA9628; genus GWA2-66-18. The sequence goes on along the minus strand of CAZIBN010000043.1, from coordinate 23,511 downwards.
CGTCCGCGGCGCTCTCATCAAGGTTTCCTACGTCGACGGCAAGATCGTCTTCGAGGCGAGCAAGAAGCCCGAGACGAACACGGCGCGCACGACCGTCCAGGGCGCGTCCGAGGCCGTCGCGGCCGAGCTGTTCTCGCTCATCGAGCGCCTGTCGGGGGGCGTCGATGCGGAGGAGCCTTCGGAGAACCTGTTCGATCACCTTATGCGTAAAGCGAGGCCGACAGCAGAGAAGGCGGGTGACGCTTCAGGAACGGGAACGGCTCCTCGAACAAAAGCATTTCTTATGCCGGGAACGGCATCTCCGGTGAACAGCGCAATTATTAATTCTGAACACAACAACTCAAAGAAAAAAGACGCGGTCGTGCGGCATCTGACCGAGGAGTTCCTGGCGGCCGTGGAAGCGTCGGGGTGGCCCGCAGACGTCCGCGAAGCGCTCGGCACCCCGGCCTCCGGCCAGGGCGAGGGCTGGCTCAAGCAGATCGTGAAGCTGTCCAAGGAGCAGGCGACGAAGGCCGGCGTGAGCGCGCCGGTGACGATCGCCGCGTCCGCGGACAAGGACGCGATCCGCGTGGCCGTCGGCGGCGCCTACGCGCTGACCGAGGACGATCAGCGGATCCTGGCGATGCATTTCAGCGGCACGGCGCCAGCCTCCTATTTGGCGGCCCAGCAGAAGGCCGACAACCTGAACCTGAGCGCGCGACTGCTCTGGGACCACAACCTGCTCGACCTGTACCGCCGCCTCTCGGCGATCCCGGGCGCGCGCATGGGCTTCAAGACCGGAGCCGAGGGCACTCAGATCTGGCTTGAGATCAAGCGGGAGCAGGCGGCGCCTGCGCTGTCAGCGGCGGCTCCCGCCGCAGCGGCCTCAGGGGACAAACTCGCTGGCACCCCGCATCAGATCCGGGAGATGGCGAAGACCCGTGAGCTCATGATGAGGGTCATCGACCAGTCGCGCATGTCGGAAGACCGGCGCGACGGCCACGCGATCCGCATCGCCGCGGCCGAGGGCTACGCCATGCTGGCGCAGCCGTCGGACGCGGCGGTCGCGCGCGGCTGGATCGAGGCGAAGAAGTGGGGGGCCGAGGTCGTCGAGGAGAAGGCCGACAACCAGTGGTCCTCCCCGACGGTCAAGATCCAGGTCGGCGCGGATTGGCCGCTGGCGATGACCGCGGCTCTCGTATTGGAGCGCTTCGGCGGCGCCGAAGACGTGGAGATGCTTGAGAACATGGCCCGCCGCGTGACCGGCACCTCGCACACCGAGGTCCCGGTTCATAACGCCCTCGTGCAGGCTTTATCGGCGATCTATGCGCGCCTGGGCCTCGCCGCGACGCGCTCGGCGATGCACCGCGTCGCTTCGATCAAGGGCGGCCGCACCAACGACATCTCCGAGGCCGCCAACCGCGCCCTCGGCACCGTCGGCATGCCCGCCGACCTCGACCACGCGAAGACCGACGCCGACGCCTACCTCGCGATGATGAAGCGCCTCGGCCGCACCGATGAGCTCCAGCGCATCTTCCGGGACACCACCTTCTGGGGCACCAACAGCGCCGAGCCCGTGCGCCAGGCCGCGCTCATGCTCGCGGGCGAGACGGAGACGAGCGCCGAGGCCCTCAACCGCCTCCACAACATGATGAAGACGCAGTCGAGCTATTCGCGTACCGCCTTCGCGATGTCTCGGGCGTGGGCCTCCATCGTCGCGCGCGAGGGCCTCACGCGCGGGCTCGGCGACGCGATGAAGCGCTACCTCGACGCGCGCGGCGTGAAGGACTACAGCCTCGGCTCGAGCTGGTCGATCTTGTACGCGTACGTCCTCACCGCCCAGATGGCGGGCGGTGCCGACGCGCTCGCACCCCTCGAGGAGCTGATGAACAGCTCGCCGGGCGATATCGCCAGCGTCAATGAGCAGGCCTACTTCAACTCGCCCGAAGCCTGGGCGCGCGTCCTGGTGCGCAGCGGCAAGTTCGAGGAGTACTCGCGCTCCCAGGGCCTCAACGCCGACGGCTCTCCCAAGCCTTCCAAGCTTCAGGAGATGCTGACGAGCCAGACGCGCCCGATGCTCGCCGCGGCGGCCTTGCGCGCCATCGCCTACGCCCGCGACCCCCAATTCTCCCGCCGGGCCGCCGAGCCGAAGGGGAACATTCCCGACATCCACCCCACGGCCGCGGGCAGCGTCGCGCCGAGCACCCCGAGCTACCCGCGCGGCCCCAGCAACCCGCGCTTCCGCGACGACTGGCCGCCCCGCCACGACATGTTCTAGCTGACGGCGCCGTCAGTTAATGAGGGTCGACTCGCACCGGTGCCAGTGTCGATCATTTAGGAGCTTTCAGGAGCTCCGTCGCAACCATCAAGACGCAAGACACTGAGAGAGACATCTATATCCCGCCAACCTTTCTTCCGCGCTGATGACAATCACTAGTTCCGGAACTAGTGATTATTATCAATAGCGAGCCCGGCATGACAGGGATCATCCTAATTGACCGGCATTGGCGCCGGTGCGAGTCAGCCTTTTCTTGGGTGGTCCTACAGCTCGGCCCGGAGGCGGCGTAGTTCTGCGAGATAGCGATGGGTGCGGACCGCGGCGGACTTCGGCGCGGCGGCTTCGGCGAGTGCCACGTCGATGGACTTGCCCGCCTCTTCCTTCAGTCCCATCGACGTGAGTATCTTCGCTTCGAGGGCGACCGCCCTCAGCCAGTTGTCGCCGTAGCCGGTCTTGACCGCCGCGCGGGCCGAGATGAGCGCTGACGGATATTCCTTCTGCTCGAAGAGCAGGCGGGCATAGCCGTAGTGGAAGGTGAACTCGTCGGGGTAGGCTCCGACGAGGGAATCGTACAGGGCGCGCGCCTCCGGCAGACGGCCGGCCTTGTTGAGGCAGTAGGCGCGCTCGAGGTTGGCGCCGCGCGCGAGCTTGAGCGTCGAGGCCTTCGCGTCGGCGCCGTAGGCGTCGGCCGCGGCGGACCAGGCGGCCTTGGCCGCGTCGTCCTTGCCGAAGGATTCGAGCAAGGAGGCCTCGGTGGCGCGCATGTCGCCGGGGACGTAGCCTTGCTCGCTGAGCTTGGGATCCGCGGCCCACCGTGCGATGGCTGCCAGCGCCTCGGCCTGCAGCGCCTCGGCGGCGGGCTTGTCTCGCTCGACGAGATCGGAGACCCAGTCCGCGAATTCCACGGAGCCCTTGAATTCCGCGGTCAGAGCCTTGAGCGCCGCGAGCATGGCGGGAGCGTCGTCGTTCAGCTTCGCGAGCTTCTTGCTCGCGAGCAGAGCCTCAAGACGCGCTTCGGGCGTCTGTCCGGCCGCGAGGATCGCTTCGGCGAACTCGGAGCGCTCGAGGCGCCAGCGCGCGACGCGATGGCGGCGCGCGCCGTCCTCGGTCGGGCTCGATCTCGCCACGGCCAGCGCCGCGACCTCGATGGGCTCCGCCATCAGGCTCTTCGATTCGCGCAAGAAGGCCGCGAGGGATTCGGGGGAGCGGTAGCCGACCGCGCGGGAGATCTCCTGGCCGCGCTCGTCGAGCACGAGCAAGGTCGGGTAGCCGCCGATCTTGAAGCGGGCCTTCCAGTCCCAGGACAGCTCCGCGTCGGCGTCGAGCGCCAGCAGGATGAAGCCCTCGGACGCCTTCTGGAAGGTGGCGGTCGGATAGACGCCTTCCTCGAGCATGTTGCAGGGGGGGCACCAGATCCCGTAGAAGTGGACGAAGATCGGCTCATGCGCGCGGCGCGAGAGCGTCACGGCCTTGCCGGGCTCGTTGACGAGGAAGCCGGCGGCGAACGGGTGAGGCTTGGGCGTCAGCTTCGTGCGCTGGGCGTCTTTTTTGCGGCCGGAGACGCTCACCGTGAAGCGCTCCTGGCGGCAGAAGGTCTTGGCGTCGTCGCAGACGCTCGCGACGACCTCGACCTCTCCCGAGGACGCCAGGCGGCAGCGGAACACCCGCGGCGTGACCTCGTCGGCCTTGTTTTTTCCGCACTTCTGCGGGGCCGACACGTTGAAGTGGTGGCCGGCGATCGGCTTGAGCTCGATGCGCTCATTGAGCACGGCCTTCGCGGGATGGGAGAGCACGAGCGACGGCTCGGCGGCGGACGCAACGACGGCGAGCAGGAGAGGGAGGATCATTCCAGAATCGTAGCTTTTCGGCGCGGCGGGGGTTAAGGCTTTTTGGCCCGGTCGCGAAGCAGGGACACGGCGATGACCGGCTCGTCATCCATGGCGGCGAGCATCGCGCGCCACTCCCCGGACGTGTTGGGGAAATGCGGGCGCAGGTTCGTCGGCAGGTGGCGGGCGCCCAGGATCGTCAGGCCCAGGCCCAGGACGCCGCGGCCCATCTCCTGCGATGCGCCGTAGAAAGCCTTGGAGTCGCCGGCCTTATAGGCGGCCCTCCCGTTCACGACGGCTTTGCCGATGGTGTAGACGGAGAACACCGCGCCCAGCGCGAGCAGGCCGTAGATCGCCACGGGGGCCACGGTCACGATCGCGACCGAGGCCGCGGCGACGGCGAGCCCTTTCCAGGTGAATACGTCCTTGATCGCATGGCCGGCGCCCTTGAGGACCTCGACGCCCGCCTTCTTCCATGAGATGGGCGTGGCGGCGGCCGGCGCGGGCGGCGGAGGGGGCGCGGGCTTCAGCTTCGGCGCGGCCGCGCCCGCCGCGAGGGGACGGGCGGCGGACGGCGCGGAGGCGACAGCGGCGACGGAAGAAGTTTGGCCGGAGATGCTCCCGTCATAGAACCGGCCCTGGCCCGCTCTTCCGAGCGGCCGGGGCGTGTCATCGAGGCGGGAGCGCATCGCGTCGGTGCGGGCGCGGTAATCGAAAGCGGAGGGCGGCGGCTCTTTCCCGGACGGCTGCCAGGCGGCGGGAGAATCATCCCGAACGGTGAGGCGCTTGCCCCAAAGGGCCTCGAGCGCGCGAAGCTGGCGTTCGCGTTCGGCTGGCGCGAGGGCCTTCTTCCAGGAGGGCGCCGTAAAGCTTACGCCGTCCGCTACGGCCGAGCGGACCGGGGATTCCAAAAGCTGCGCGGCCGCGGCCTCGGTGCGCTTGACCGCGTCAGGGTTCAGGGGGCCGGGGGCTACGCTCAGATGGATGGCGGCGGAGGCCGGCGCGGCGAGGAGCAGAACCAGCAGCAGCGCCCTGTTCATGTCCATGACAGAGTATGAGCCCAGCGGACCCAGCGCAGAAGGGCCGCGGGTCCCGGGCCCGTCTGGGCCCAAGGGCCTATGATGAAGGTTAGGGGCATGCTAGAATTTGGCTCTCGACACGAGATGACTCCCTTCGCCGCCCTGACGGTGCTAGCGTTGTTCTCCTCCCCGGCCCGCGCCGAAGGCTTCACTGTTTCCTCCTATACGGCCGTCGCGCTCGAGACCGCCCCCGAGGTCCGCTTGGCCGAGGACGCCTACCACGCGGCGGACGCCGCGCTCAAGGGCCAGGCCGCGGCGATGATGCTCCCCACGTTCGGCCTCGCGTACACGCAGTACCCGTACGGGCATAACCCGCTCGACGCCTACCGCTACGAGCATGGCCGCTTCGCGCCGCGCCTGGGCCAGGCCGTGACGACGGCGAACTGGAACCTGTTCAACAGCTTCGAGGATCTTCAAAAGACGCGCGCGGCCGCGATGGCGCGCCGCGCGGCCCGCGGCGCCCTGGCGGCGGCCAAGCAGGACCGCGCGTTCGCGGCGATCTCCGCGTTCTACGACCTCGACGCGAAGACCGAGCTGCTCGGCGTGGCCCAGCAGAATCTGAAGGACCAGAAGCAGCAGTACGACCAGTCCCTCGATCTGTACAAGCACGGGATGAAGAGCCTGGCCGACCTGCTCAAGAGCGAGACCGACTGGCGCTCCTCGGAGCTGCGCATCATCTCGGCGGAGGCGGAGCGCAAGAAGTCGCTTCTCGAGTTCAACACCTTGATCGACCGCGGAGCGCTCGACGAGACGGTGCTCACTGTGAACCTTCAGGCCGGCACCACGGCCCTGCCGGCGGTGTCCGCCGATCTGGTCCGGGCGCTGGCGGTTCGCCCTGAGGTGATCAAGGCGCGCGAGGAGCTCGAGCGCGCGCGGGTGGCCGTTCAGCAGGCCGTCGCTGGCATCCTGCCGAACTTCAGGGTGGACGCGGCCTGGAGCCGGACTCGCTACGCCTCTTCGGGGGCCGGTTCCTCGATCCCCAATCCCAATTATAACGTCGGGCTCACCCTGAGCTTGCCGATCGGCTTCAACGGCTTCACCCAAGGCTGGGCGATCGCCTCGGCGCGGGCGGAGAAGCGGCGCGCGGAGGCGGCGCGAAGCGCCGCGGAACGGACCGTGAAGTCCGAGCTGTATAATGCCTTCATTAATCTGGAGAGGGTGTCCCGATCCTATTCCATAGCGCTCCTGAAGGAAGAGATCTCGGCGAAGTCCCTCGAGCTCGTCGGGCGGCAGTACCAGCAGGGCGCGGCCGACGCGATCCGCATGAACCAGGCGCAGAACGACTACCTCAACGCGCGCGTCGAGCGCGCGCTGGCGCTGCATGACATTTTCATCGACCGCGCGCGCTACAAGCGCGCGGCGGGAGACCCGTTATGGTGAAGCACAAGTGGAAGGCCGCCGCGGCGGTCGCGATCGCCGCGCTGCTGGGAGCGGGCTGGAAATATTACGGGAAGCCCGCCGTCGAGGCCGGCCTCGGGATAGTCACGGTCGAGCGCGGCGACATCGAGGTGCACTTCATGGATTCCGGCGAGCTGACGCCGAAGACCTTCGTGGACGTGGCCTCGAAGGTGTCGGGCCGCGTGATCGAGCTGTACGTCGATGAGGGGGCGCGCGTCAAGAAAGGCGACAAGCTCGCCGTGATCCAGCCCGGCCGCACCGAGGCGGAGGCCTACGTCCCGACGACCTTGACCGCTCCCATCGACGGCATCGTCATGCGCTACCAGGACCGCAGCTCGAACAACGCGCAGGAAGGAAGGCTCAGCAAGCTCGGGGAGTACGTCACGGGGCTCATGGAATCCCAGACGCCGACCTATCTGCTGACCGTGGCCGACCTGGCTAGGCTCGTGGTGAAGATGAAGATATCCGAGATGGATATCCTGAAGCTGAAGGAGGGCATGGAGGTCAAGGTCACCGTGGACGCCCTGCCCGGCCTCGACTTCCCGTCCAAGGTCACGCTCGTGTCGCCGCAGGCCGAGAAGGACAGCAACAACCTCAAGAGCTTCAAGGTCGAGGTCACCTTGCTCAAGAGCGACCCGCGCCTGAAGCCCGGCATGACCGCGCGCGTCGACGGCCTGCTCGATTCGCGCAAGAAGGTGCTGAAGATGTCCCTGTCCGGCGTGTTCGAGGAAGCCGGCAAGGAATTCGCCTATCGCAGCGGAACGCCGAAGCCCGAGAAGGCGCCGCTCAAGCTCGGTCTTCGCTCGGAGATGGACGTCGAGGTCCTCGACGGCGTCAAAGAGGGGGACAAGGTCCTCACCGAAAAGCCGGACGATAAGCCCAAGCCGTGAACGCGATCCACGTCGACGGGCTGACGCGCACCTATCTCGGCGGCTACCAGGCGCTGAAGGGGGTGTCCTTCGCCGTTGCGAAGGGGGAATTCACCGCGATCATGGGCCCCTCGGGCTGCGGCAAGTCCACCTTGCTCAACATACTCGGCCTCCTCGATCGTCCGACGGCCGGGAAGTACCTGCTCGAAGGCGCCGAGACGGCGAGCCTCGGCGACGCGGAGCTCACCGGCCTGCGCCGCGCGCGCATCGGTTTCGTGTTCCAGTCTTTTAATCTGCTGCCCCGCCTCTCGGCCCTTGAGAATGTCGCCCTGCCGATGGCCTACGCGGGCGAGGGAGTGGAGGAGCGCTCCGCGCGGGCGCGTGCGCTTCTGACGCGGGTCGGCCTCGGGGCCAAGACGGAGAATACTCCTTTGCAGCTGTCCGGCGGCGAACGCCAGCGCGTCGGCATCGCGCGCGCGCTGGCCAACAAGCCCGCGCTCCTGCTCGCCGACGAGCCCACGGGGAACCTCGACTCGAAGTCCTCGACGGAGATCCTCGCTCTGTTCAAGGAGCTCAACGCGGAAGGCATGACGGTCGTGCTCGTGACCCACGACCCCGCGATCGGCGCGGCGGCGAGCCGGGTCATCCGGATCAGGGACGGCGCCCTCGCGTGAACCTGCGCGAGGCTTTTCGCGCCGGAGCCCGCGAGATCTACGCGAACAAGTTCCGCTCCGCCCTGTCCTTCACCGCCGTCTCGGTCGGCGTCGCGTCCTTGCTCTACACGATGGCGCAGACGCGCGGCATGGAGGAGGCCCTTGAGCGGAATCTGGAGCTGATGGGCCCCGGGCGCATGACGGTCGCCAAAAAACGCAACTACGTTTCGAAGGGCCTGTCGCAGGGCCTCACCTACGGCGACGCGCTCGCTCTGCGGCGGGAGCTTCCGGATCTGTACATGGTGGAGCCGCACTCCTCCTCCTGGGGCACGAAGCTCGTCTTCGGCCGCAGCAAGGTCGAAGGCGTGAGGGTCGGCGGCACGACGACGGAATTCCGCCGGCGCGACTGGGTGTACAAGCTTCGCGGCCGATTCCTTAACGAGTGGGACGTCGAGCACCGGTCCCGCGTCGTCGTGATGGTCGAGCCGGCGACCTGGATCAAGAAGCCTTTCTGGGCGAAGATCTGGATGGAGGAGGACCCCTACGATGCCTTCGTCAAGCGACGGGACCTCCTGGGCGCGCGCATCCGCCTCGAGGATTCGGTCTTCACCGTCATCGGCGTGATGACCCCGCCGCCCCGTGACAAGGACCCCCGCATGAACAGCTGGGGCACGCCCAGCGCCCTGGTGCCGATCACGGCCTACCAGCAGAGCTTCGCTCGCTATGAGGGAAGCCCTGACAGCATCGACGAGATCCGCATCGATACCGGAAGCGAGCGGACTCTAGCCTCGCGCCGCAAGCAGATCGAGGCCGTCCTCAAGCGCCGCCACCGCGGCGAAGAGGACTTCGAGATCCGCGACGAGCGCGAGGCGATCGAATCCAAGATGGCGGACATGCGCAAGGATGTGAAGGCCGGGCTGGCCCTGGGCATCGTGGCCCTGCTCGCCGGCGGCATCGGCATCATGAACGTGACCTTGGCCACGATCTTCGCGCGCGTGCGCGAGATCGGCATCCGGCGCGCGATCGGCGCGAGCCGCGCCGACATACTGGCGCAATTCCTGCTTGAGGCGGCGCTCCTGGGCGCGGCGGGAGGTGTGGCGGGCGTCTCGCTGGGGCTTGGCGGCGTCAAATGGCTGTCGACCTTGGGCGGCATGCGCAAGCTGGCGGAGATCACCTGGCTCCAGTGCGCCGAGGGCATCGTCCTGGCCGCGCTCATCAGCGCCGCGTTCGCGCTCATCCCCGCCTACCGGGCCTCCCGCCTCGATCCGGTCGAGGCGCTGAAAGCGGAATGAAGATCTCGGAGCTGTGCCGCTCGGCGTTCATCGAGATCCGCGCCCACAAGACGCGCAGCGCGATGACGAGCTTTTCGCTCGCGATCGGCGTCGCCGCGATGCTGTTCACGTTCTCGCAGACTGCGAGCATGATGAAGCGCTACAACGACGCGTTGCGCCTCGGAGGCCCGGGCCGCATCGAGATCTCCCAGAAGAGCAACTATGTCTCGAAGGGCCTCTCGCCCGGCCTGACCTACGCCGACGCCCTCGAGATCCGCCGCCAATATCCCGAGCTGTTCATGGTCTCCCCCGTGATCATGACCTACGGCTCGCACGCGCAGCTCGACGCCTTCAAGAACGACGATATCCGGATCGGCGCCGTCAACACGGAGTGGGCCAAGCGCGACTGGGTGTACACTCTGCGCGGCCGCCTCATCAACGAGCGGGACTTGGCTTCTGCCTCGCGCGTGTGCGTTCTCGTCGAGGCGGGAGGCTGGTTCAAGAAGCCCTATTGGGCGAGGCATTATCCGGAGCAGGCTCTGACGAAGCACATCTCCCGCCGCGACCCGATGGGCCGCAAGATCATGCTCGGCGAGCATCTGTTCACCGTGGTCGGCGTGCTCAAGGAGCCGCCGCGCGATCTCGACCCCCGTTGGTTCGGGCGCACCTGGCCGGGCCAAGGGATGGTGCTCGTGCCGGCGACCGCCTATCAGCGTTTCGTCGTCTCGCGCTATCAGAAGAACCCCCAGATCATCGAGGAGATCAACGTCGACACCGGCGACGCCGCCACGGCCGCGGCGTACCTTCGCCGTATCAGCAACCTGCTCAAGTCCCGGCATCGCGGCGAGATGGATTTCGACATCAAGGACTTCCGCGAGATCATGCAGGGCGCGCTCAGCCAGATGAAGGAGTCCATCGTCGCCATCATGATCATCGGCATCGTGGCCATCCTGGCCTCCGGCATCGGCATCATGAACGTGACTCTGGCGACCATATTCTCGCGGGTTCGCGAGATCGGCATACGCCGCGCCCTGGGCGCCACCCGCGCGGACATCGTCTGGCAGTTCGTCTCCGAGGCGATGATGCTGGGCGTCCTCGGCGGGATCGGCGGCACCGGCCTCGGCATCTTCGCCATCTGGTACCTGGTCCCGGTGGAGGATCGCTTAGCCCCGATCAGCGTGCTTCATGTCTGCGGGGCGCTTTTGATCGCGCTCGGCACCGGGTTTCTCTTCTCGCTTTATCCCGCGTGGAAGGCCTCGCGCTTCGACCCCATCGAGGCTCTCCACTACGAGTGAACGGCGCTAGTTGATCGAAGCCTTGGCCACGCGGTTGGCCCACTGGGCCTCGAAGCGCTCCTGGGGAACGTCCATCGCGGCCTTGAGCGCCCCGGATTCGAGCATGCGCTGGTCCTTCGCGGGAAGGAGCTTGCCGAGCGCGCGGCGGCCGCCGGGGAACACCTCGAGGATGCCGGAGAGCGCGCGTGCGTAGCCCGCGGGCTCGTGCATGCGCGCCCAGCCGTCCGTCAGGGCGCGTACGACCTCGGCGATATCCTCAGGCGTAAGAAGGGGATGGCGGCCGATGCGGCGTCCCCAGTCGTCGAAGAACGGGCCCACGGGAAGAAGAAGGTCGGCGGATCTGCGCAGGCCCTTCGCGGCGCGCAAAGGGTAATGGCGATGGTTGTCCGCACCCATGTGCTTCTGGTGGATGAGCCCGGCGCGGCCGAGGCGGCCGCCGAACAGCGGCGAGCCGGGCTTGGCCGCGTCGTACAGCGCGAGGCGCAGGGGGTCGGACGGCTTGAGCTCCCATTGATCGGCGACGCGGTCGAGGTCGCCGAAGTTGTGGGCGATCAGCGCCGAGGACTTGAGCCGCTCGAGCGGAGAGTCGCACGCGGCGTAGGCTCCGTCCTCCCTCTCCGCTTCGGCCCTCATCGCGTCGAGGACGATCGTCGACAGCGCGGGGCGCGCCTCGAGGCAGGCGGCGTACGCGCCGACCGCGACCGAGAACCAGGTGCCCTCGTGCGTCGAAAGCCGCCGCGCGCCTGCGCCCGTGATCTTGGCCGTGACGGGGGCATAGTCCCAGCTCAGCGCCTCGAGCACGAGCTTCGCCTGCTCCTCGACGAGCCCCGGCTGCACGCTCTGCCAGTGCTTCCAGCGGATGCCGTTGTCCACGTCGGTCGGCACGAAGCTTCCCGCGGTCGCCCAGTGCGCGCACAGGCACAGCTCGTAATACTGCAGGGCGTTGAGCTCGCCTCCTCCATACGCGCGCAGTACGCGTAGGAACCGGTAGGCGGGACCTTCGGGCTCGGGCCCGGTAAACAGGAACGGGGCCGCCATGCGGACCTGCTCGATGAGTAGGGTGGGGACGATCGACACTAGAAGTGGCTGGCGGCGTCGGCGAGGAGAGGCAGCACGGCGTCCTTCGCGGTGACGATGGCCTCGGCCGCGGAGACCGGCCACTTGATCCCGAGGGAGGGGTCGTTCCAGCGGATGCCGGCGTCGACCTCCTTGCTCCAGTAGCCGGTGACCTTGTACGTGACATCGGCGCTCTCCGACAGCGCGCAGAAGCCGTGGGCGAACCCGACGGGGACCCAGAACATGCGGTTGCCGGAATCGTCGAGCTCGATCGACGCGGACTTGCCGTAGGTCGGCGAGCTCCTGCGGAGGTCCACGACCGCGTCGAAGATGCGGCCGCGAGCGCACCTCACGAGCTTGCCGATGGCCTGGGGGGGGATCTGGTAATGAAGGCCCCGGATCGTGTTCTTAACGGAGCGGGAGAGATTGTCCTGCAGCAGCGGCGGGAGGCCCTCCCGGGCCCAGTCATCGACGCGGAACGACTCCATGAAGAAGCCTCGCTCATCGCCGAAGGACTTGCCTTCGACGACGAGAAGGCCTTCGAGGCCGCCGTACGGGGTGAAGGTGAAGGGCATTCTTGGATTTTAGCGATTTTTAGGCCGGAATATCGCTCGTTGACGGGAGTCATAGGCGTGAATCTCTCAGAGTGGTAGAATGCACCCATGCCTCCGCGACCGCGCATCCTCCTCGTCGACGATGAAGCCGACAACCGCCGGATCTACGGCGACGTGCTCGAGGACGAGGGCTATATCGTCAAGCGCGTCTCCGGCGGTCGCGCGGCGTTCGTCGCCGCGCTCGAATCGGTGCCCGACCTGGTGCTCTCCGACGTCTCGATGCCCGGCGGCGACGGCCTCACCTTGCTCGGGAAGCTCCGCGCCGACAAGCTCACGGCCCGCGTCCCCGTGGTGCTCATGTCCGGAGTCCGTAAGGGTTCGGCGGATCAGGCTGAGGGGCTCGATCAGGGCGCCGACGACTATCTGCCTAAGCCCGTGACCCCGGCCCTCATCCGTGCCAAGGTCGCGGCGGTCCTGCGCCGCTACCGCGCGCCCGAGGAACTCGGCGAGCAGCTCAAGGCGCACGGCCTCGTCATCGATGTGGCCGCGCGCACGGTGACGGTCTCGGACAAGCGGGTCGCCCTGACGCGCAAGGAGTTCGACCTCCTGACGTCCTTTTTGCGCAAGCCGGGGCGGGTCCTGTCCGTGCCCTTCCTGCTCGAGACGGTCTGGGGCTACGACCCCGCGGACTATTCGGATCCGCACACGGTCGGCGTGCACATCTCCACGCTGCGGCGCAAGATCGGCGCGAAGATCGCGGCGCGCATCGTCGCCGTGCAAGGTGTCGGCTACCGCTTCGAAGCCTAGGCGCGGAACAGCGCGTCGCCGGGCCCGTCCCAGAGCGGCAGCGCGAACGAGAAGCGCGAGCCTTCGCCGGGAGCTCCCGTGATCTCGAGCACGGTCCCGTGCGCGTCGAGGATCTTCTTGACCAGCATGAGCCCCACGCCGAAGCCCGAGGCCGCCAGCCTTCCTTCCTCGGTGCGATGCCCGGACAGGATCGTTTCCCGGTCTCCGGGGGCGATGCCGATGCCCGTGTCCGCGACGTAGACGCGCAGGCGGCCGTCCGCGTCGATCGAGACGCCTGCCGTGACCTCCCCGCCCTCGGGCGTGTACTTGACCGCGTTGCCGACCAGGTTCGTCGCGACCATGAGCAGGGCCTCGGGATCGGCCTTCGCGGCGGGCGTCCCGGCGGGGATATCGAGCGAGAAGCGCAGCCCCTTGCGTTCGTATAGAGGCTGCAACGCCTTCGCCGCCCCGCTCAGCACGAGGCCGAGGTCGGCGCGGTGCGGGCGCACGGCGAAGCGTCCGGACTCGAGCAAGCCGAGGTCGAGGAGGTTGCGCGTCGCGAGCGCGAGCGATCGCAGATTGGCCTCGACGATCACATAATAGTCGGAGCGGCGCGCGTTGGCCGGCGAGCCGTCGGTCTGCTTCAGGAGATTGACCGTCGTTCCGAGGACGCTCAGAGCGTTGTTGAACTCATGGCTGGCCATCGAGACGAGGCTTCCTTTGAGGCGTCCGAGCTCGGCCTCGCGCGCGAACTGCGCGTTGAGGCGCGTCGCCATCTCGCCCATCGCCTCATGCAGGTCGCTGACCTCGGGGCCCGCGCCGCGCGGCGGGGGGAAGTCCCAGGGCTTTCCGAGCGTCCACTTGCGGGCGTTCCCGCGCAGAGTCGCGACCGGCCCGATCAGGGCGCGCGAGAGCAGCAAGGCGACGAAGGCGGCGGCGGCCGCTCCTGCGAAAAGTATCAGCCACAGCGCCGAGCGGGACGCTTCCTCGGCCTCGAGGCGCCGCGCCCGCAGGTCGGAGATGTTCACGTTCTTGAGCTCGTTGAGCGGCTGGGCGACGGCGTCGAGCTCTCTCGCTCGCCGGGTCGCGCGCGCCGCGTCGGCGGGCGACAGCCGCCCCGCGCGGCGGCGCGAGATCCAGGGGCTGCGCTCGGCGAGATAGGCGGTCAGACGCCGGTCCGCCTGTGAGATCGTCGCGCGATCGCGTGAGTCGGCGGCGCCCGCGTCGAGCTCGCGCAGGAGAGCGCGCACCTGCGCGAGCGACTCCTCGCGGCGCTCGAGCCAAGAGGGCTGGCCGGAGAGGAGGTACTGGTCGCCGGCCTGATCCACGCGACGCAGCTCGTCGCGCAGACGCGGCAAAGACGAGAGCACGGTGAGCCCTTGATGGAAGGCCGCCTCGAGGCGCACGTGGGCGCGGCTTTGCTTCCAGTAGGACGCGCCGACCCCGAGCGAATAGACCCAGACGAGGCCGGAGACCAGCACGAGCTGGGTCCGCAGGTTCGGCGTCTTCATGGACGGGGCTTGGGGCGGGCGCTCAGCGTGCGGGCGCGCGCTTCGAGCGCCGCGGCCTGATCGGCGCGGCCGCGCCGGCGCAGAAGGTGGGCGTAATGGCCGAGCGTCGAGCCGAGGCGCGGGCTGCTCGGCCCGTGGGCATGCTCGAGCTGGGCCAGGGCCCGCTTGTAGAGCGCCTCGGCGTCATCGAGCCGGTTCTGCGCCTCATAGAACAGCGCGAGATCGTTCAAGGCCGCGTCGGTCTCCGCATGCCCCGGCCCCAGGATCCTCTCCTTGACCGCGAGGGCGCGCTGATAATAGGCCTCGGCCGCGGTGAATTCGCCGCGCGCGTGATGAAAGAGCGCCAGGTCGGTGAGGCGGTCGGCGGTGAAACGGTTCTCGGGTCCGAGCGCCTTCTCGGTGACCGCGAGCGCCCGCCGGTAGGTCGCCGCCGCCTCGTCGTCGCGTCCGAGCGAGCGTTGAAGCCCGGCGAGCTCCGTGAGGCGCGCGGCGGTCTCGGCGTGGCGCGCGGGGTCCTTCTCCGCGGAGGCCAGGGCCCGCCGCAGCAGCTTGGTGGCCTCCGCCTCCTTGCCTGACATCGCGCAGGCCTCGGCCAGATAGGCGACGGTGGCGGCGGTCTCGGGCGAGTCGGGGCCGGACGTCTTGTCCATGATCGCCAGCGCGCGCCGGTAAAGGACCTCCGCCGCCGCCGGCGCGCCCTGCGCCATGCGCAGGTCGCCGAGCCAGTTGAGAGAGGAGACCAGGCGGGCGTCCTCGGGATGGTATTTTTCCGCGCGGGCCAGCGCCGCCTCGAGCGCGGGCTCCGCCTCCGAGAGACGCCCGTGGCTCAAGGCCCTGCCGCCGAGCTCGTAGTCGCGGCGCCACTCGCCGCCGCAGGCGCAGAGCAGGACCGATAAAACGATGATGACGCGACGGCTCATGCCTCATGATAGCGTTTTCACGGCGCGCGATTTGAGAAGGATTTGCGCCGTATTTGACCGGAATTCATGGCGGCAGGGCTAAGCTTTCATGTAGACGGATCCCTCGAATGGAGAAGAAGACCATGTGGAAGATCGCGACTCGCCGCATGCTGTATCCTGGCGCGCGCTCGACGAGCCATCGGCGCTATCGTTCGGTCGCGCTCGCGATGGCGGCAGGCACCGCCTGCCCGGCGGCCGCGGCGACCGAGCGCGTTATAAAGGATATGGGCGTGGGCGTCGTCGCCGGCTCGCCGATCGGGGGCACGGCCAAGCTGTGGCTCGACCGTTCTCTGGGGCGACCTGCTGTACCACGCCTGGGACCTTCTGCCTCAGCCGCCGGAAGGCAATCTCGGGCTGTACTTCGGCTCAGCGCGCTAAGGCGGCGGCTTCCTTGCGCCAGTACTCCTGCCCTTCGGGGGGCAAGGTGTACACCGGGTCCAGGTACTCGTAGCGGCGCGTGAGCGCGTCCGCGTCGTCGGCCTCGATGCCGGTGCGGTAGCCCTTGGTCCAGTAGGAGATGCCCTTGACCTTGTCGTAGTCGGCGAGTTGATGGATCCAGCGCTTGCCGACGTACGGCACGTCCACCGTCACGCGCGGCGTCGCGAAGCCGGGCAGGTAGCCCATGATGTCGTGCTGCAGCTTCATGCCCTCGGCGATGGACAGGCGCCAGTGCTCGGAGTTCGGGATCATGTCGGCCATGTAGAAGTAGTACGGCATGATCTTGGCGTGGTCGAGAAGCATGAAGCAGAGCTCGAGCAGGTCCTGGCGCGTGGTGTTCACTCCGCGCAGCAGCACGCCCTGGTTGCGCACGTCGCGAAAGCCCATCTCGAGCAGCTTGCGCACGGCCTTGCCGACGAGGGGCGTGACCTGCTGGGCGTGGTTGACGTGGGTATGGACGGCGATGTCGATGCCCCGGTCCCACGCGCGTTTGGAGATGCGCTCGAGCGCTTTCAGCACATCGTCCTGCAGGAAGTGCTGGGGCAGGCCCTGGAGCCCCTTCGTGGCGAGCCGGATGTCCTTGATGTTGGGGATGTCCATCAGCTCCATCAGGAACGCCTCGAGCTGGGCGATCGGCACATTGGCGACGTCGCCGCCCGAGACGACCACATCGCGCACGGACGGGGTCTTGCGCAGATAGTCGAGCATCGCGGCGTAGCGGTCCTTAGGCTGGCCCTCGAACTTGTGCTTGGTCACCTGGGGAACGCTGTTCCCGACGAGGTCCATGCGCGTGCAATGTCCGCAGTACTGCGGGCAGGTGGCGATCATCTCGGCCAGCACCTTCGTCGGGTACCGGTGCGTGAGGCCTTCGGTCGCCCACATCTCGGATTCGTGCAGGCTGTCGCGGCTCGCTTTCGGGTGGTTGGGCCACTCCGTATGGCGGTCGGAGACCATGGGGATCATGTATTTGCGTACGGGGTCGCTCCTAAGATCCTTCTCATCCATGGTGTTGAGCATCTGCGGGGGGATGAGCAACGACATCGTCGCCTTTTCCTTCTGGTCCGCGACGATTTCCTCGGCGAGAGCATCGGTAAGGAAGGAGCCGAATACGTCCTTAATGTCTTTGAGATTCTTTGCCGAATGCTGTCGCTGCCACAGCGCCGACTCCCACTGCTCCTTCGTGACGCCCTTATAGCCCGGCAGGCGGGTCCAGTCCGGTTCCTTGTATTCCCGCTTCAGCGGGTACTGGAACGGCTGCTCGGAGGCATGAGCTTTCCCTTTCTTGGCCATGGCTAATTCTAGCAAACGAGACGATTGGTGTCAGGCCTACCGGTACTTACAGTATTGGCATGCAACTTTTTGAGGGGGTCAATCGTATAGTAGTATGGGAAGAAGACCACGGATACATTTCTCGGGCGCCGTCTATCACGTGATGGCCAAAGGGGTCGACGGCAGAGTTATCTTTGTCGATGACCACGATCGCCGGTATTTCCTCGATTCGCTGCGCCGGATCTGCCGAGAGTCTTCCGTCGACGTGCTCGCGTATTGCCTGATGGGCAATCATTTCCATCTCGCTGTTCAAGTCTCGGCGATCCCGCTTTCGAGCGTGATGCATCGGCTTCAGACAGGCTATGCCACGACCTTTAATGGTCGCCATGACCGTATCGGGCATCTGTTTCAGGCTCGCTATCGTGCCAAACTATGCATGGACGACGCCTATTTGGCGGTCCTCATCCGGTATATCCATCAAAATCCTGTGCGAGCCGGCATGGTAGCCGCTCCCGGAGATTGGCCATGGTCGAGTTTCAAGCAAATGGAGGCGAAGCAGGAAGCCCCGGTTCCGAAAGACTTCGATCCCTGGGCTGAGCCAAAGGATACGGCGTCATTGAGCCGGTTCATCGACGCGCCGCCAATGGCACTTGAAGAGATCGCGCTGAGAGTTCAAAAGCTGACCGGCATCTCCTTGGTGGAGCTTCGGTCTCCTGTCCGTCGGAGGCCGGTCATTGCCGCTCGTCGCGCGCTGACTCATGAGGCTATCGGGAACGGACACCCTTTGATAGCTATCGCCGTGTGGCTTCAGACGACCCAGGCCTCCGTAACGCGCTATGCCCAGGAAACACTGTAATTACCGGTAGGCCTGACACCATCTGATATAATCCGTCATGCTCAAGGGAAAAACGGCCGTGGTGACTGGTTCGACGAGCGGGATCGGGCTGGGCGTGGCCAAGGCGCTGGCGCAGCAGGGCGCCTCGGTCATGATCAACGGGTTCGGAGACGCGAAGGAGATCGAGGCGCTGCGCGAGTCGCTCGAGCGCCTCTCGGGCGCCCCGGCGGCCTATCAGGACGCGGACATGAGCAAGCCGGCCGAAGTCGCCGCCTTGATCATGGAGGCCGAGCGGACCTTGGGGAAGGTCGACATTTTGGTCAATAACGCGGGCATTCAGCACGTCGCGCCGGTCGAGGACTTCCCGGCGGAGAAGTGGGATATGATCATCGCGATCAACCTGTCCTCTAGCTTCCACACGATCCGCGCCGCTTTGCCGGGCATGCGCAAGCGCGGCTGGGGGCGCATCATCAATATCGCTTCGTCGCACGGGCTCGTGGCCTCGATCAACAAGGCCGCCTACGTCGCCGCGAAGCACGGGCTGATCGGCCTGACGAAGACCGTGGCTCTGGAGACGGCGGCGACGGGCATCACCTGCAACGCGATCTGCCCCGGGTGGGTTCTCACGCCGCTGGTGCAGAAGCAGATCGACGCGCTCGCGATGCGCGACCGCATGACCGAGGCTGAGGCCAAGACCAAGCTCCTCGCCGAGAAGCAGCCCTCGCATGACTTCGCAACCCCCGAGCAGATCGGCGGAATCGCCGTGTTCCTGTGCTCGGACGCCGCTGATCAGATGCGCGGCGGCGCGCTTACCGTTGACGGCGGTTGGACGGCTCAGTAAAGGCCGCTCGCAACCGTAATACTGTAAGTACCGGTAGGCCTGACACCTAAACGGTCTTTTCGACCCAGGAGACGAGGTCGTCGAAGGCGGCGTGCGCGCGCGGCATGAGCGGCTCGATGAATGGGAACGCGTCCGCGTTCGTGTCGATGTGCGCGGCGTCGTCGACGAAGACGAGGCGATGCAGGTCGCCTTTGCCTTTCGCGCGCACGAGGTCGCGATAGGCTTCGGCGTGGCCCGCGCAGGGGATAAGGTAATCGTGCCGGCCCGCGATCGAGATCAGCGGGGCCTTGAGGTCGCCCGTGTTTTCGAACTCCCGGATCGCGGCCAGGGCCGCGGGGCGCGCGTCGAGGTCGTAGTCGGCGAGGGCTCCCTGGTAGGACGGGTCGAGATCGCTCACGAATACGCCGAGCGAGGACTCCCAATAGACGAGCTTGTACAGGTCGGCCAACGGCTTCCATTTCGCGTCCACCCGCGGGAAGCCGGCGCGCTCGATCGCGTCCTGGTCCCACGGCTCCTTGGAGACGGCGCGGAGCAAGGCCGGCAGCTCACGCAGTAGATTGCCCTTGTCTGCGCGCCACAGCACGCCGGAGATTTCCACAGCACCGTCCACGATTCCTAATTCGGCCGCGCGGCGCGCGATGAAGCCGCCATTGGAAAGCCCGACCGCGTAGACTTTTTCCGGCGATGACCCATGGCGGCGCAGGATCAGCTCCCGCGCGGTCTCGACCAAGGTCTCCAGGCGTCCGGCCCAGCGGCGCACGGAGCTCTCCGGCGTCATCGGCATGACGACGGTGTCGCCGTCGACGACGGCGCGGCGCACGCCTTTGTCGGTCGCGGCGAACGCGTAGCCTTTGGAGAGGAGATAGTCGGAGAAATAGAGGTCGTAGGTGGTCTCGTCGGTGATGCCGGAGGCCGCTGCGACGACGAGGCGGCCGTTCCAGTCGCGCGGCACGCGCAGGAGGAAGCGCGCGCGGTTCTCCGGCGGAAGGGAGCCGGTGACGAGCATGCCCGGGACGGGCTTGGCGACCTTCGTCCAGAGCGCCTTCGGCGGGGCGATGTGGAGGGCGTCCTCGGAGATCGGGCGGCCGGTCGTGGTCAGGTCCGGGAGGTCGGCTGACGCGATCCCCGGCTCGCGGGGAAGGTCGACGCGGAAGGCGTAGGCGCGGGGGACGCTCACGGCTTGAGTATTTTCGCCAGCTCGTCGCGCTTCTTGAGCGGCCAGTAGTGGTCGCCGGTGACGATGCGGGCGCGGAAGCGGCCCGTCTTGTCGGTCAGCACGGTGCCCGAGGGCGGCGCGTCGTTCGGGGCGTCGATGCCGAGGCGCTCGAAGAGGACCTTGGCACTCTCCCAGTTCAGGAGCTTGTCGCCGTCGGCGTGCACGAGCTCGAGGCGGATGCCGAGCTTCTTGATGCGAGCCGCGTCCTCGAGCGAGAATTCGAGGCGGAACATGTCGCTCGAGCGGCGGAGCATGGCCTCCTGCCATCCCGGATCCTTCGCGTCGCGCTGGATGTCTTTTATAAACGCCTTGCGGAAGTGATCGACCGCCTTATCCCAGGGTTCCTTGAGGTCGGCGAGCATCATGCCCGCGGCGTCCTTCGAGGCGAGCGCGATGAGCTGGCCGCGCTGGAAGCGCCACTGCTCGATCCAGGCGGCGATCGCGGGCGCGAGGAACGGGTTCATGCGGGCGGTCGCTTCCCAGAGCTCCGCGGTCGCGTCGCCCGCGTTGAGCCAGTCGACGACAGCGCGCGTGGCCTTGCCCATGTTCTCGAAGTCCTTGCCCGCGCGCTTTTCGCTGCCCTCGAAGTGGGTCGTCGCGTGGAGCAGGAACACGCTGGAGCCGGAGAGGGCCTTGAGCGCGGCGGCGACGGCGGGCTCGGCGTGCAGCTGGATCATGCGCTGGAAGACGAGCGTGCCGAAGGAATGGAGGGCGAGCTCGACCTTGCCGCCGGGGGAGGTCTTCGCCGCGATGAGGACCGCGCGCGCGAGGTCGCGGGCGTCGGCGTCGAGGGGGCTCTTTGTCATGAGCCACTCGGAGGGCGCGTGGCCGCGCGTCCAGACGAACATCTCGCTGCCCGCGGGCTTCTCCGGACGTGCGAACAGGGGCTCGAAGCTCTCGGTGAGGGCGAGGCCGCCTGCGTACACGCGCGACGGCGCGCCGCCGGTTCCTTCGCGGGACTTATACTGGATCGGTGCGCCGCCGTCGCCTTCGAAGGAGCCCAAGGTCCAGCCCTCGCCGGGTGCCGCGGCGCGGCCGCCGTCGAACAGGACCTTGGCCGCGGCGGCGGAGTCGTCGAGAGACTTCAAGCCGGCCTCGCTCTTGGCGGACGGGGCGGCGAAGCTCGCGAGGCCCGGGGCCGCGAGCGCGGGCATCGCGGGTATGGAGGGGAGGATCGGAACCGCGGTCGGCAGCATCAGCCTCGGGGCGTCCGCGATCGCGGGCGCCGAGAGGGTGAGAGGGGCGGACAGAGACTGCGGGGCGGAAAGCGAAGCCGCCGAGAGGGCGGACGCCCCGATCACCGGGACGGCGCCCAGGCTGCCAAGGGAACCGGTAAGCCGCGGCGCGGCGATGACGCCGGCGAAAGAGCGGGGAACGAACGCCATCGCGAGGGTGAGAAGGATAGTGTTCATTGAGCTTATTCTAGGATACGGGACCGATCCCGTTCTGGGCCGTCCGGCCCTTGGCCGCGCGGCAAAAGACCTACCCATTCGCGGTTCGCGGGAGATTTGATAGACTCGGCGCATGGACATCACGCGCGTCTGCGTCGTGGGCGGCGGCACGATGGGCAACGGCATCGCTCACGTCTTCGCCCAGAAGGGCTTTGAAGTGACCCTTGTCGAGGCCAAGAAGGAGCTGGCCGACAAGGCCGTGGCGACGATCGCCAAAAACATGGACCGGCAGGTCGCCAAGGGCGGCATGACGGCGTCCGACAAGGACGCGGCGCTGGCGCGTCTTAAGACCGCGACGTCTATCGCGGAAGCGGCCGGCTTTCAGTTCGCGGTCGAGGCCGTGCCCGAGCGACTCGACATCAAGACCGCGGTGTTCAAGGATCTCGAGCTTCACGGCGCGCCGGGCGCGATCCTCGCCACGAACACCTCGTCTTTGCCGATCACCGACATCGCGGCGGCCCTCACGGACCCTTCGCGCGTGATCGGCATGCACTTCATGAACCCCGTCCCTGTCATGAAGCTCGTCGAGATCATCCGCGGGAAGAAGACCTCGGATGCGACGACGGAAGCGATCAGGAATCTGACCACGAAGCTCGGCAAGATCCCGGCGGTCGCCAACGATTTCCCCGGCTTCGTTTCGAACCGCGTCCTGATGCCCATGATCAACGAGGCGATCCTCTGCCTCCAGGAAGGCGTCTCGACCAAGGAGGACATCGACACCATCATGAAGCTCGGCATGGCGCATCCGATGGGCCCGATCGCGCTCGCCGACTACATCGGCCTCGACGTGTGCCTCGCCATCATGGAGGTTCTCGACAAGGGCTTCGGCGGCGTGAAATACAAGCCGGCGACGCTGCTGTGTGAAATGGTGAAGTCCGGACGTCTCGGGGTAAAGAGCGGAAAAGGTTTCTACGACTATCCGCCGCGCTGAGCCGCGCCGGGCGGCGATGCTGATTCTCGTGGCCTCGACCCTGATGGGCGCGATCCTTCGCCTGCACGAAGCCCGTGCAATAATACCTGAGCGCGAATTTTGGAACGGCGAGTGGGAATATTACGCGTTGGCCCGGAGCCTTGTCGCGGGTCCCTCCCTGGCGCTTTTCCCGGACGGAGCGCCGTCCGCGATGAGGCTCCCTTTATATCCGGCATGGCTGTCGTTTTCGGCCGGCCATGGGCTGCAGGCGGCAAAGACGGGCCGCGCGGTGGCGGCAACGCTTTCGATCCCGGCGGCATTCTTCATCGCGGCAGAACTCGCGGGGCCGTGGGCCGGGGCGCTTGCCGCGTGCGCGCTCGTGTTCCTAGGGCTTTCCTCCGGTATCGCGGACCTCACGCTGGAGCCGTTCTATGGCTGGACCTTAGCCTTGCTGGTCCTCTCTCTGGCGCGCTGGCGCCGGAAGGAAAGCCGGACAGGCGCGTTATTCGCCGCGGCGGCGTTCGGCCTCGCGGCGGCGACTCGTTCGACGATTCTACCGGCGCTGCCTGTGGCCGCGCTGCTCGTGTCCTGGGGGCTGGGCGCGCGAGAGACTCTCCGCCGCGGCGCTTATCTCGCCGCGGCGGCGACTCTGATGTCGGTCGCGCCTTGGGCCCTGCGCAACCATGCGGTCTTCGGCGAAGCCCTTCCCTTCGAGGGCGCTGGTTCGGCGCTCGCCGCATGGGGCGCTGCGGCGGGGCGCGATGACGCCGTGTCGGACTTCGTCGACGTGAACCAGGTCAGCGACGAGGCGAGAGATGATCTCAGACTTGGGCGGGGGCTCGACGACGCTCGGCGTGCGACGGCTGTTCTGGACGTGGCTCGCGGTCGCGCGGCGCTCGCTCCGGCGGCGTATTTAGGGGGGACGCTCCGGCGGGTTCCGAGATTGTGGGCCGAGGATTGGCCCTGGCTCGCCGGAGGTCTACTGGCGCTGCTGCCCGCGGCAGCCTTGAGCCTCCACGCGCTCGGCTCGGTGCGCC
>CAZIBN010000042.1:22486-31388 GCA_964537395.1 uncultured Elusimicrobia bacterium | reverse complement strand
TCCGTGGGCCGCGTGCTGTTCTCCTGGATCATCGAGCGCGACAGCCTTCGGGAGCTCCAGACGGAGAACCTCAAGTACGGCGACATCCTCTCCGATTCGACCTGGGCTCAGATCAGCGCGGAGAAGGACCTCGCCGGGAAGATGGGCGAGCGCTACGTCGACGGCCTGTCCCACGGGGATGTCGCGACGTTGAAGGCCTGGCTGTCGAGCCGCAAGGCGTCGGACTACAGCGTCTACCACACGATCCCCTTCGCCCTCTGGATATTCCTGGGCACGCTTCTGACTCTTTCCTATCGGGGCAGCGTCGTCACCGCGCTCGCTCCGTATCTCATCCAGGCGCAGGAGGCCTTTTGCAAAAGATAACGATCTTCGGTAAGGGCGGCATCGGCAAATCCACCTTGTCGGCCAACCTCGCGGCCGTCTACGCGAAGAAGGGCCTGAAGGTCATCCTCGTGGGCTGCGACCCCAAGCACGACACGACCATCTCCCTGACGGACGGCAAGCCGATCCGCACCGTCGTCGAGCATTCCGCGTTCATGGATTCCTCGGGCGGCGACCTCTCGAAGATCCTGGTCAAGGGCCGGCTCGGCGTCGACTGCGTGGAGGCGGGCGGGCCGGAGCCGGGCATCGGCTGCGCGGGCCGCGGCATCGGCCGGACGATCAACATCCTCGAGGACGCCGGGGTCCTCGACGAGGGGCGCTACGACGTCGCCCTCTTCGACGTGCTGGGCGACGTGGTCTGCGGGGGCTTCGCGGCACCCCTTCGGGAAGGCTTCGCGGATAAGGTCGTGATCGTGACCTCCGAGGAGCTGATGGCCCTCTACGCGGCCAACAACATCGCCCGCGCCATCCGGAACTACAGCGAGAACGGCGTCGCCCTGTGCGGCCTGGTCGCCAACCTGCGCGACCGCGACGCCGACCGCGAGAGCGTGGCGCGCTTCGCCGAGCAGATCGGGACCGGCGTCCTGTCCTATTTCACCCGCGAGGCCGCCGTGCGCGAGGCGGAGTACAAGCGCGTGACCTTGGTGGAGCACGCGCCCAAGAGCGAGCTGACGCGCAAGATCGAGGCGCTGGCGGAGAGCCTGCTTAAGTTCGACCGGAAAACGGTGGAGGTGCCGAAGCCTCTGAGCGATGAACGATTCAACGAATTGTCGCGCCAGGCGTTCGTCGTCAGCTCGCCACCGCGAAGCGTTCCGACGCCTCCGCAACAACATCATCAGCAGCCGCAGCAGCATCAGCAGCCGCAGCCGCAGAAATCCGCCCCGCCGGTCCGTCCCGACATGGAGAAGGACATGTCGTGGCAGGCCAAGCTTTGGGAAGGGAACCCGGGCATGAACTCCCAGGTGTGGGGGGCGGACGATCAGTGGCGGCGCTTCTACTGCGACTTCGAGACGCGCCGCAACGTGAGGATGTCCCTGGAGGGCGGCACCCCGCTGGTCAACGTCTGGCATCAGGATCTTGAGTGCAACTACTCCACGCCGAACTTCGAGGACCGGAGCCTTCCGGCGTTCTATAAATTCCCCTGGCCGCGCTCGGAGCGCGACAACGATGAAGGGCAGCGCGAGGAAGGCCCTCGCCCTGACGGCCACCACAACGACGGGCAGCCCGATGAAAGACCGCGGGGGAAGGGCGCCAAGGCCTCCCGGATGATGAAGAAGGAGAACCAGGACGACGGTATCTTCGGCAACATCATGACGAACATCAAGGACCTCGACGTCATCCACGGCGGGGGCAAGAAGCTCGACGAAGCCATCGGCGAGGCCGTGAAGAACGCGAAGGGCCGCGCGGAAGCCATCATCGTCCACTCGACGTGCATCCCGACCGTCATCGGCGACGACGCCGAGGCCGTCGTCAAGCGCTGGCAGTCGCGCACGAAGGTCCCCATCGTCTTCATGAACCACGCCGAGAGCAGCTGCCAGGAATTGGACGTGTGCCTGGTGCTGTTCAAGAAGATGCAGCAGGACCCCTCGTTCGCCAAGATCGAGCGCCGCAAGCGCTCGGTGAACCTGGTGGGGTTCCCGTCCGGCCCGGCCCTCAAGGAGCTGATGCGTCTGCTGCAGGAGATCGGCGTCTCGGTCAACGCGACCGTCATGCCGTCGCTGAGCCTGGCGGTCGCCCGGCGCTACCTCGCCGCCGAGGTGCAGATCCTCTATCCGAACGCGGCCTATGCCGCGACCTACAAGGAATTCTTCGAGCCCATGCCGATCCGCACCCTCAAGCCCGACGCGCCGTATGGATTTGAGGGGACGAAGAGGTGGCTCGAGTGCGTGGCCGCGGAGTTCGGGCTGAAGAGCAAGGTCCGTTCCATTTACGCGAAGGCGGTGAAGCCGTTGATCGCCGATTGGGAGGCGGGCCTGCGCGAGACGGCCGGGCAAGGCGTGGGCTTCGTCGTGGACGCCTATCATGTGGGGCGATTGGCCGATCCGTCGCTGACGTGGGCGATCCCGGTCCTACGGTTCCTGCGCGAGATGGGCTTCGGCGTGGAGATCCTGTGCTACGGCCAGGCCCAGAAGCAGGCGGCGCACTTCGCCTCGTTCAGCACGCCTGCCGAGCTGGCGGCGCTGCTGAAGGACGAGCGTTTTCAGGCCGTCTACTCGGAGTACGCCTACGACACCAGGCTGGCCCGGGCCGGGAAGGCGCAGTTCTCGCTCGAGGATTTCGAGATGGGCCTGGGCGGGGCCCTGCGGACCATGCAGAAGCTCAGCGGGATCTGCCGCTGGCCATTCCAGCGGCGCTACGCGCAGTACATGGGGGCGGAATAATGGGCCAGCAATTCAGCACGCCGATGAACTATCCGACCCTTCTCGGCGTCTACCTGGCGGTCAACGCGCTGAAGGACGCGTATGTGCTTGTGGACGGCCCGGACTGCGCCTTCTACAAGGCGCATTTTATCCATGGCCGGCACGATTTAAACTCGACCTTGCTGCGCATCAGCGGACGGCACCGCGTTGCCTTCACGAACGTCTGCTCCCGCGGCGTCGTCAAGGAGCACGACGACATCATCGGCAAGGAGCTTCAGAGGATGGACGGCCTCGACGAGTCGGGGCTGGTCCTGGTGACGGCCTTGCCCATGTGCTCGATCACGGGGGTCGATTACGGACGGGTCATCCGGCTGCGCTCGAAGCTTCTCAATAAGCCCGCCATCGACATCCCGCCCGAGTCCCTCGTCGGGGATTGGCTCGACGGCTATGACCAGACGCTCAACGCCCTGGCCAAGGGCATCGAGCTCGACCCCAGCCGCCGCCGGCCGGGGACCGTCGCCATCGTCGGCAACCTCATGGACCGCAATGAGAGCGATCATCTCGCCAATATCGCCGAGATGAAGCGCATGCTCAAGAGCCTTTCTCTGGAGACGGTCTCGGTCTGGCTCAGCGGGCAGGACTCCTCGGACCTGCGGCGCGTCGAGGAGACCGACTTCATCGTGTCCCTGCCTTACGGCCGCGCCGCGGCGCGGCGCCTGGCTCACCGGACGGGCGCGACCTTGGTGGAGACCGAGCTCCCGTTCGGGCTTCCCAAGACCGTGCGCTTCATGCGCGACGTCGGCGGCGCCGCGGGCAAGGATCGCGAGGCCGAGGCCTTCATCGACGAGGAGTTGTCTCGGGTGGTGCCGCGCCTGAAGTGGATCATCCCGCAGTATTTCCTCAACAAGCGCACGGGCTTCATGGGCGATCCGTATCTCCTCGGCGGCTTCCGGGACATCGCCGATGATCTGGGCATGAAGATCGAAGGCTCCATCGTCCGTGGCCGCAGCGCTCATGGGGCGGCCCTGACCGGCGGCAGCGTGCTCTATGAGCCGCCCTCGATGTCCGACGAGGTGCGCAGGTTCATGGAGATCCCGCTGGATCTGTTCGTCTCGTGCTGGTGCGAGCACGAGTGGCCCGTGCTGAAATCCCCGACGATGGAGTTCGGCTTTCCCAGCTACCGGCACCACGCGCTCTCCGACCGGCCCTTCCTGGGCTTCAACGGGTTCCTAGCCTTCGTGGAGAGGATGGCCGACGAGCTGTCGCGCCCGAAGCGGAAGATCTATGGCTAGAAGTCATCCAACAACCCTCTTGAGCCCGATCAGAGCGCAGGCAAAATGTCTTCTCGTGCATATTCACCCTCCCCGGAAAGGTGAAAATGTACGAAAGAACATTTTCAGCAGGGTTGTTGGATGACTTCGAGGATCCGAGGGAACACGGCGGCTCCGCCCTGGGAGGCCTTCCTCGAGAGGGGGCGCCTCGAGGAGAAGAACGGGCGCATGGCGCAGGCCGAGCAGGCCTACCGCAAGGCCCTGCGAGCCAATCCGGATTTCGATTCCCTCGAACGGGAATTCGCCCGGTTCCTCGAGAGCCGCGGGCGCGCCGAGGAGTCCGAGGCTCACCTTCTTCGCGCGATGACGCTGGGCTGGCCGCGCGCCGAAGGCGAGGAGACCTTGGGCCGGCTGCGCGAGAAGTCGCACACCTGGCCGGATGAGTTCTCCGCTTTGCTGTGCGCGCGCAAATACCCGGCGGCGTTCCGCCTC
This sequence comes from uncultured Elusimicrobia bacterium, assembly GCA_964537395.1. GTDB lineage: Bacteria > Elusimicrobiota > Elusimicrobia > UBA1565 > UBA9628 > GWA2-66-18. Next base: position 26,884 of record CAZIBN010000042.1, on the reverse strand, counting down.
GCCGACGCAGAGCTGACGAAGACAGTGCGTCTGCCTAACGCCAACGCCTTCCTGTGGCCGTGGTGGTCGAAGGTCTCCTCGCGGGGATCCGAAGCGAAGATGAAGTTCTGCATCGAGGAGCTCGAGCGCGTCTCGAAGGCCGCGAAGAGCGGCGAGTACCCGGGGTGGTTCGCGTACTGCCGGGGCGTTCTCCTGATCAGCCTTGGCCGCAGCGAGGAGGCGCTGGCCGAGTACGAGCACGTCAAGGCTCTGAACCCGGCGCGCTACTCCTTGATGCACCATCCCTTCGTGATGGACCGGCTCCTGGCGCGCGATTTCAAATGGACGATCGAGAACTGCCGGGCCCTCCTGAAGCATGCGCCGGAGTACTGGTGGTTCCAGTGCCGCATGGCCGAGGCGTATATGGCCGGCGGCGATATCAAGAGAGGCCTGCGGGAGTTCGAGAGCGCCTCTGCGGCCGCCTCGGCCGTCATGGCACGCCAATCGATCATGACCTGGCATGGCGCGGCCCTGCTCTGGGCGGGGGAGTATCGCCGCGCCCTATCCAAGCTCGATGAGGCCGCCGGCCTCGGAACGAGGTTCTGGGTCAACTGCTGGCGCGGCGCGGCGTACCTGAAGCTTGGCGAAAATGAGAAGGCCTTGGCGGACTTCGACGAGGCCATCAAGGCGGACTCTCAAGATCTCGAGGCGTATCTGTGGCGCGGGGAAGCCAATAGGATCATGGGGCGCAATGCCGAGGCTTTGCGCGATCTCGATCGCGCGCTTGCTTTGGATGGGCTGTACTCATGGGGCTATTTCAATCGGGCGCTGGTGCGGGACGCTATGGGTGACGCGAAGGGCATGGCGGCTGATTTCGCGATGATCCCGGAAGACATCATCGCCGCCATCCGAGGCACCTCGAAGGCCGTCGTCGGGGGCCGGAAGGAGATGCGTAAAATACTGGAGGCGGGGCTCAAGCGAGCCAAGGGGATCCGCCGCCCCGAGCTCTACCTCAACTCGATCTGGATGGGACGCCATGGTTAAGGGCCCGTTCTTCGCGGTCGAAGAGTCCCTTCAGGCCGGGGACTGCAAGGAGGCGCTGAGCGCCTTAAAGCGGACGGCCGTCTCCGCCGAGCATTGGGAGGTTCTCCTCTGGCTCGGGCGCATCGAGGAGAAGCGGGGCCGCCTGGCGCAGGCTGAGGAGGCCTTCCGTAAGTCCGCGAGCGCCGATCCCAAAGCCGCTCCGGAGCTGTTCCGCTTCCTCGAGGAGGAGCGCTATGTCGCTTACCAGAAGGCGCTCCTCGCCGAGGCCGCCCGCACGCCGGCCGGCCTTGCCCGCTACGAAGCGACGGTCCGCTCCTCTCTCAAGGGCGGGGCGCCGGCGCCCGGAGGCCGGACCTTGCTCGTGGAGATCCTGCTGTCGCGACGGCGCTTCGGGGCGGCCTCCGCCGAGCTCGCGGCTTCGTTCCGCTCGCCGCACAAGGAAGACGAGGCCACCCGGATCGTGCTGCTGCTGCGGCTCATCGACGAGGGGCGCTACGTCCCGGACCTCGAGAGGGCGCTGCTCGAGTGCGTCTCGCGGGCACAGGCCTCGGATAAGATCACGACCGAGTGGCCGCAGATCTTCTCCGCTTTGATGTGCGCCCAGCGCTACCCGCACGCCTTCCGGCTCGGCGAGGCGGTCCTTGATAATTTCGGGCGGCTGGAGTCTCCCGGCCAGCTGATGTGGCCGTGGTGGCGCAAGATCCGCCGGGCGGTGGCGGAGGACCGATTCATCGACCTCGAGCTCAAGCGCATCCGCGCGGCGGCGAAGAGCGGGAGATACCCGCATTGGTTCGCCTATTACCGCGCCATTCTCTTGAGCGACGGCTCGCGCAATCAGGATAAGGCGATGCTCGAGTACGAGCACATCAAGGATCTGGACGCGGAGCGCTACTCGTGGATGCTCCAGTCCTTCGTGCTGGTCAAGCTCGGCGTCCCGGACTATCCCGGAGCCATCTCGATCAGCCGGGACATCCTGAGCCGCGCGCCGACGCATTGGTGGGTGCGCTGCCGGATGGCCGAGGCCTACATGGCCGGGGGCGACGTGCCCCAGGGCCTGCGCGAGTTCGAGGAGGCCGGGCGGACCTGCGGGCCGAACCTGCAAAGCGAGGTCCTGACCTGGCATGGCGAGGCCCTCCTGTGGCTCGGGGAGTACGCCCAGGCTCTGGAGAAGCTCGACGCCGCCGTAGCACTCGGGGCCAAGACCTTCGTCTTCGGCTGGCGCGGGGCGGCGCGCTTCAAATCCGGAGACTGCGCCGGCGCTCTCGAGGATCTTCACCGTGCCGTCGAGCTGGACCAAAAGGATTTCGAGGCCCGCGGCTGGCGGGCCGAGGTCTACCGGGTCATGGGCCGTCACGCCGAGGCGCTCGAGGACATCAAGTACGTCATCGCCAACGGGCCCACCAACTATTGGTCTCATTTCAATCGTGCGCTCCTGCGGGACGCCCTCGACGAGGGCCGGGGGATGGCGGCGGACCTCGAGCAGGCTCCCAAGGAGATGCTCGCCCTCATCATGAAAAGGCTGAAGATAACCCGGAAGGACCGGCGCCTGACCCGCGAGGAGATGCGCCGGATCCTGACGGCCGGGCTCGACTGGGCCAAGGGGATCCGGCGCTGGGAGACCTACGTGCAACCCATATGGATGGAGAGGCTGCCATGACGACTTCTGAACACACGCTTTTTCTCGTGCCCTGGCACATCGGCAACAGGCTCGACATCACGGTTCACGCGGCCCGCATCGCGCGCAGCATGCGTGTCTTCCTGACCGAGGAGCCCGAGCTCACCCGGCGCCAGTTCGAGAACGACCTGGGCATCGACTGCACGGGAAAGGAGTTCCATCTCATCCCCGAGAAGGAGGATCCGAAGTTCCTCAAGCTGGTCCTGGCCAGGATGAGCAAGGAGGATGCGGTCCTGATCTGCTCGGGCGGCATCCCCTGCTTCATCGATCCCGGCGCCTGGGTGGTCAAGCGCCTGCGCGAGCGCGACATCCCGATCCGGGCCCTGGCCGGGGCCTCGATCCTGTCGACGATGCTGTCGCTGAGCGCGATGGACTGGACTGGCACGCACAACCGCGGCACCTTCATCATCTATCTCGCCTCCGGGCCCAAGGGCGGCGTGCACGCCTCCTTGCTCGAGGCCGTCAGCCGCCAGGACGAGCCGGTGTTCATCTTCCTCGCCCTGAACCAGTTCCGGGAGTGCATCACGAACATCGAGCCGGTCATCGGCAAGCGCCTCGTCAGCGTCTTCTTCGATCTCACCAAGAAGACGAAGGGTAAATATCCCTACGCGGACCGCGTGATCACCCTGACATGCAAAGAGTGGCGCAAGGAGGCCGAGCGCATACCGTGGAAGGAGATCTCCGACATCGCGCTGATGATCCATCCCCGCGAGGGCGCGGCGTGAGCGAGCCCCGTCGCGTCGAGATCCATCTCGGCACGCTCTGCAACAACCTCTGCGCCTTCTGCATGAGCAGCATGAACCGCGACGGCCATGAGCCCTGGGCCACGCTCGAGAGGGTTCAGGAGGAGCTCCGGCATTTCCGCGAGCAGGGCTGCCGCTCCGCCGGCTTCCTCGGCGGGGAGCCGACCGTCTATCCTCACATCCTCGAATCGCTCGCCTACGCGAAGTCGCTCGGCTATGACCGCATCGCGCTGTGCACCAACGGCACGCGCATGTCCGACCCCGCCTTCTGCTCCGCTTTGGTGGAGGCGGGGCTCACTCGCGTGACGCTCTCCGTCCACAGCCACCGCGCCGAGGTCGAGGACGATCTCGTCACCGGCGTGCCCGGCAACCTCTCCCGCAAGATCGCCGCGATCAAGAACCTGCTCGCCCTCAGGCTCAAGGGCAAGCTCCCGGGGAACATCGCGCTCAACCCGGTCCTCTGCCGTCCGAACCTCGACGAGATGGAGGAGTACATCGCCTTCTTCGGGGCGCTGGGCCTCGATGACATCCGCTTCAATTACATCTGGCCCCAGGGCGAGGCGCGAGACGACCGCCGCTGGATCCCGACCTTCAAGGAGGCCATGCCCAAGATCGTGCGCATCATGCTGCTCAACGAGAAGCGCCTGCATAAGCACCTGACCTTCGGCGGCATACCGAAGTGCGCCCTCCTCCTTGCCGGCGTGAAGGGAAAGATATTCGAGCACCTCGCGGCCAAGTATCTCGACGAGGCGGGCTTCGACCCCGACAACGACGTGAGCATGGCCACCAAGAACGGGCCGATGCCCGACCGCTTCGTCTGGCAGAAGGTCAAGAAGGACACCCTCAAGGCCAAGGGGCCGCAGTGCGCGCGCTGCGCCCATCACGATCGCTGCGAGGGAGTGTGGGGGAGCTACGGCGAGCTCTACGGCTTCTCGGAGCTGACGCCGCTATGAGCGC
>CAZIBN010000042.1:0-22386 GCA_964537395.1 uncultured Elusimicrobia bacterium | reverse complement strand
TGGGGGAGCTACGGCGAGCTCTACGGCTTCTCGGAGCTGACGCCGCTATGAGCGCTGCGAGCGAGGTGCGGGGCTTGCTGGCCCGGTTGGGCTGGGTCCTTCACCGCCGCGCGGCCGTCTTCGCGGTCAGCCGGGCCGGCGAAAGCAGGCCCCTGTGCGAGTTCTCCATCGCGCGCACGTCCGGGGCCGGGCGGTCCCTGACGCCGGGAGCCCGGCTTCTGGCGGCCCCGCGTCCGGGCGCGCGGCTGAAAGCCGGGGAAAAAGAGGGGCTCTCGAAGCTGGGCGCGGCGCTCGATCTTCTGCTGGAATCGAGCCGCGGAGGATCGGCGGCTCCCGCGCGGGGCACGGCCTTGGCCGAAAGCCATGAAGGCCACGAGGGGCGCGACCTTCTTCTGCGCACGACCTTCGCCTGCAATCAGAAATGCCCGTTCTGCTTCGTGCCCATGACGGGCAAGGGCGCGGACTTCGCCGAGATCGAGCGCGAGCTCGACGCCCAGGCGAGCCGCTCGGGGTCGCGCGGCGAGCTGACCATCTCCGGCGGCGAGCCGACCTCGGACCCGCGCCTGCCGGAGATCATCGCCGCGGCGCGCCGCCGGGGCTTCCGCCGCTTCGTCCTGCAGACCAACGGCGTGTACCTGACCCGCCCGGGCCTGCTGAAGACGCTGATCTCCCTCGGCGTGAAGACCTACCTGTTCTCGTTCCACTCCCATAAGGCCGCCGCCTACGACAAGATCACCGGCAGCCGCGGCCAATATCTACGCGCCGTGGCGGGGCTGACCGCTCTCCTGAAGCGCTCCGGCTGCAGCGTCACCGTGAACGTGGTGGTCAACGCGCATAATTATCGCGACCTTCCCGGCCTGGTCGATTTCGTCGCGCGGCTCGGGCGCCCGGACGTATATTTTTCCATGATCAACGAGGTCGGCCATCAGAAGGCGCCGTCCTGGACGGTCGCGCTCGAGGATGTCGAGCCCTATCTGCGCCAGGCGGTCGCGCGCTGCCGCAAGGCGGGCCTCTCCATCTCCCGCTCCGGCGGCGAAAGCTCCTTCCCGGTCTGCCTTCTCGCCGAGCCCTCCCGCCACGCGTCGCAGAGGCCCCTGCCTCAGGAGCGCGTGCGCTACGCGGAGGATTTCTCGGGGGAGGCCGGGGTCATCGGGCGCGCCAAGCTCCCGTCCTGCCGCGCGTGCCCCTACGACCTGCGCTGCGTCGGCGTCCCCGCGCAGTACGCCCGGCTCTACGGACTGGCGGCGCTCGGGCATGCCCGGGATTAAAGCGGCGCCGCGTTGGGAGCGCCTCGCCACGGCGATCCTTCTCGCCGGCCTCGCTGTCCAGGTGTTTTCCCGTGCCCGGATGATCGAGAAAGACGACCGCGGCGCGTCCTGTCGCGAGGAATCCGACTACCACGTCGAACGCGGCGAAGGCCTTTTGCATGGCGTCCCCGTGCCGGGAATCTCCCGGGCCATGCCCTCGTACTCCGTGCCGAACGCCTTTCTCTGCAATCATCTGTCGGACTTCTCGTCCGCCGCGGTCCGCTCCGCGGTCCTCCTGGCGTGCGCGGCTTTGGTCTTCGCTTTGGGCGCGCTCCTGTACTCGACCCTGTGCGGCGCGGGCGCAGCATTCCTCTATTCGCTGGCGCCGCCCGCAAGCGAGAGCGGCGAGCGCTGGCTCTATACTTTGGCCGTTCTGATCGTCGCCTATCTCCTCGTCCGCCGGTCCAAGGCGCCGTCATTGGGAAACAGCCTTTGGCTGGGGGCCGGGTTCGGGGCGGGCCTGCTCATGCTCCCGCCTCTTTTCCTTTTCCCGTTCCTGCTGGTTTTCTACGAATGGACGAGGGACAGGCGGATGGGGCCCGCGCGCCGGCGCGACGCGGCCGCGCTCTTGCTTCTCCCGTTCCTGTTCCTGATCCCCTGGATCGTGATGAACTGGCGTCTGACCGGCCGCATCGTCGTCTTCGAGGACGGCCGGGCCGACAACAATATCATCACGGGGGCGCTCGGCTTCGTGCGCACCTTGGGGATCGGGGATTCCCGGAACATCGCGGACATTCCCCTGAGCCAAAACGCTTTTCTGTGGGCCGTCTTTGAAATACTGCGGCATCCCCTGCGCTTCCTGTCCGCGGTCGCTCAACGAGCGGCTTACGCCGCGAGCCTGCATCCCGTGCTCGTGCTCGCGGCCTCGGCCTCGCTATGGACCGCGCGCGAGCGCGTGGATCGCCGCGCGCTCGCTTTGCTGGCCGTCTACTATGTTTCGATCCACTGCCTGATGCCGGTCCAGGAAAACTACTTTGTTCCCGTGTGGCCGATCCTCATCGTTCTCGCCTTCGGCCTGTTCTCCTCATGGACCCGCCCTGTCTCGGAGCCTCTGAAGACGATTTCCACGACGGCGGTGTGCGGGGCGCTGGTGCTTCTCCTGGCCGTGCAGGCCTCGGTACTATGGCTGACGTGGACCTATCCTTCGCGGGCGCGAGACGCCCAGGCTTTGGACCGGGAACTGCTGAAGCATCCGAACGATCCCTGGCTTTTGTCGGAGCGCGGCATGCGCCTGCTGCGGCAGGGCCGGGCGCCGGAGGCGCGCGGCGACCTCGCCCGGGCGTTCGCGCTGGACCCGAGCCGCGACCGGGAGCTCAATTCCGCCTGGGCGCTTCTGGCGAGCGGCGGCCCGGCCGCGCCGATTCTGGAAAGCCCGGGATCGGGCCGGATCCTCATGAACATCGATCTGCGCGAAAGCGTTCTTCGGGCGGTCTCTCTTTCTTTGCAGGGGAGACGCTCCGAAGCGGTCGCTGTCGTGCAGGACGCGCGCGAATCGCTTCCCGCCGTCTCCAGCCCCCTGCGCCAGATCGTGCTGGAGACGATCTCCAGCTGGCCGGCGGCGAAGCGCCCGGCGGTCATCGGATTCTTCTCGGGCATCCCGGGCTTCGAATTCGCCGGAAATAATAATCTGGCGGAGACATGGCTGGACATGGCAGCGACAGCACAGCTGCCGAACCAGCGACGGACCGCTCTCGAGGTGCTGGCTTTCGCCGAAGGCATGCGGCTGGATCCGGTGAGAACCCGTAAATTGGCTCGCGCTAACAGGGACAGCGGCGATTACGCCCGTTCGCTGGCCATTCTAAAACGGATGAAATCGGCGGGGCCGGAAGATGCCGACCTGCTCATGGATATAGCGGCCAGGGCCGCGAGCTCAAACCAGCGGCCGGTGGCCCTGGAGAACCTGGCCTTCGCCGCAAGCTTGAAGCTCGACCCAGAAAAAATGTGGAGCCTGGCCCTTGCTTACCGGGACATCGGCAGCGACTCCCGTGCTGCGGCCATCTTGATGCGGCCGGAGCTGGCGGGGCCCAAAGTCTTCGACCTGCTTTTGGATATGTCCGCCGCGGCGGCGAAAGGCGGCAAGCGCCCGGAGGCACTGGACATGCTGGCCTTCGCCGAGATCTCGAATCCCGATCCGGAGCGACTGCGGAGATTGGCTCTCGCCTACCATGACGCCGGCCGCTACGACCGTGCGCTGGCCGTCATGAAGCGGACGGACATGGCGGGAGCCAGGGACGTCTACATGCTCCTGGATATGGCCGCCAAAGCGGCGCGCTCTGGCCAACGACCTGCGGCGTTGGAGAGCCTCGCTTTTGCGCAGAGCCTGAAGCTGGATGCGGAGAAGCTCCGCGCCCTGGCTCTCGCCTACCGGGACATCGGCGACTACACGAGCGCGCTGGCCGTCCTGAAGCAAGCGCGATTGTCGGGGCCCAAGGACGCCGGCATGCTCCTGGACCTCGCCGTCAGGGCCGCGCGCGACGACCAGCGGCCCGCGGCGCTGGCGAGCCTGGCTTACGCCGAGAGCCTGACGCTGGACGGCGAGAGCCTGCGCGAGCTGGCCCTCGGCTATCGCGCGCTCGGAGAATCGCGGAGCTTAATGCGTGTGCGGCGCTTCATGGGCGATGAAAGCGGTCTCGCGCTCGACCAGGCGGAGGCCGCGCTCGCCGCCGGAGACAGGAGATCCGCCGCGGCGCATCTGGCGCGTGTGCGCGACGCAGGCCTCGTGGATGCTGAGGCCCGGCGCCTGGTCCTTCTGCATCAGGATCTGGGGGAATTCTCCGCCGCTCTTGAGGTCGTCAATCGCCGCATCCTCGCCCAGCCCGACGACGCTCGGTGGCGCAACGACAGCGGGGTGCTTCATTCGCTTCTGGGCAAGCGCGACGAAGCCATCGCGGATTGGAATTCGGCGATCGCTCTCGATCCCGACGACCTGACGTCCTACCTCAGCCTGGGCTCCCTGTACTCATCCCTGAACCGTCGGGAAGAGGCGCTGGACGTCTATCAGCGGGCCGCGGCGCGGCGCCATACGAAGGAGTCTTCGGGGGTCTTGCGCCGGATCCTCGATGAGCGCAGGAAGCTGCTGGCCGCGCCCCGACCTCGTTGAAATCTGCATCCAGCGGGGGCAGGAGTGTCTGGAGTGAGCTGCTAACAATTTGTTAGTAGCTGAATGGACATGGACAGCCGGAGCGAACGGCGCAATGTTCGCGCTTCGTACAAGGCTCCCGAACTCTTCCCGGGAAGAGCGATTATTATCAATAGCAGATCAATGGTTTTGGAAGCGGTGCCGCCGACTACTTGCTTGCGTTCCTAGTCCGTGCTCGGCGGGCGGTAGACGGCGAACACGCCGCGCACCCGGTGCACCCAGAGGACCATGGCCTCGAGCAAAGTGCGCAGCTCGTCCTCGTCGAAGGTGCGGTTGGAGATCACCCGGATGACGCCGCCGTCGACCTCCAGATACATCTCGCGCTCCTCATTGCGCAGCGAGAAGACCTCGGTCAAGGCCGCGGCGGCCTTCTGATCGAGAAGGGAGAGGGCGAAATCGATCTCGTTGCAGCGCACGCCCCAGCCTTTGCAGCCGGGAATGTCCGCCACGGGCGCCAGCTCCTTGGGAAACCCGCCCATGACGTCCACCGCAGCGGGATGATGGACCACGAGGCGGACCGGGAAATATTTCTGCGAGGTGCCCCAGACCGAGACCTGATAGTCGTCCTCGACCTCTCCAGCGAAGTCCAAGGTCAGCAGGATGGGCGGGGCCGGGATGGCGCCGGGCTCAGCCACGGACTGCCAAAATGCGATGTGCGCTTCGCTTTTTCCCGGCGTCAGCGCGAGGCTGAGCCCCAGTCGCGGCACGCTCAGCTCGGTGATCCGGGCGGCGACGGCCGCGAGCCTGCCCTTGACGCTGCGGTGGAAGAGGAGCGGAGCGACGAACAGGGCGACGGCGTAAACATAGATCGGCAGCTCGTAGGCGAGGTCGACGCCGATCAGCAGGACGGCGGCGGCGACGGGCACGGCATGCTTCCGGTATTTCGTGCCGCCCCATTCGCGCAAAGCCATCCAGGACCCCAAAGCGAGGATGGCGGTGATGAGGCCGGGGAGGATCGGTAGCGACATGCGAAGAGGATACTAGAATCGAGCTGCCGGTTATCCCTGGGAATAGATGATGACTCGTTCCGGAACGAGTGATTATCATCGAGAGTAGATCAAGGGCGGGACTCCGGAGTTGTCGCCCCGCTTCCGCTCTTTAGCGGAGGGCGTTGCGCTCGATGATGATCTTTTCGCGCGTCGCGGGATCGCCGGCGCCGCCATGGGCGAGGGCACGCTCGTAGATGTCCCGGGCTTCGGCGCCCCGGCCCGTCGAGGACAGATGCGTTCCCAGGCTCAGCGCGGCGCTCAGGAGGCCGGGGTCCTTGTCGAGGGACAGTCGCAGTTCGGCGACCGCCTCCTCCTTGCGTCCGAGGAGGAGCAGGACGACCCCACGGTCGTTGTGCCAGCGGGCGTTTTCGGGCTCGCGGCGCACGAGCTCGTCGAGCAGGCCCAAGGACTTGTCGTACTCCTTCATTCCCATGTGGAGGCGGGCGAGGTCGGCCAGATCGTTCGTGTTCGTGCGGCCGGCCGTCAGCGTCTTGAGCAGCGCGGCCGCCTGGCGCGGCTCGCCGATCTCGCGGTAGGCGTCGGCCAGCCGGCGTTTTTCTTCCGCGGTGACGCAGAGCTTGCGGGCCTCGGCGAGCGCGTGAAGGGCGGCCTCGCGGCGACCGGCCGCGTGGGACATCAAGGCCAGGTCGAAGCGCAGGCCCAGGTCGCGGGGCGTGCGCGCGGCCAGGCGGATCAGGGCTTCGACGGCGCGGTCCGGCGATTTGAGCCGCAGGTGCTCTTCGGCGACGCGACGAACGACGCCGGCGTCCGCGCCGGCGAGCTGCTCCGCGTAGTCGAGCAGGCGTGACGATTCCTCGTTCGCCGCGCCGATCTTCTCGGCCTGCTTCAGGGCCTCCGCGGCTTCCTCGGCGGCGGTCCTCAGCAGAGCCTTGCCGGGAAGCTTGGCGAGGCCGTTGAGGATGGCGATGCGCTCCGGAATCGGCCAATAGGCGAGAAGCTCCCGGACCGTGGCGCCAAGGTCATCGCGCGTCGCGGCGGGGCCTCTCGCCGCCCACGAGGCGCTGCGGCTCGACTGAAGGGTCTCGGCCGCCGACAGGTCTTCGGCTGCGGCGTTCATGCGCCTGGCGCGAAGATGAGCCAGGGCACGCATGAGGATCTGGCGCGTTCTCATCTCGGGCTCGAGCTCGCGGGCGAGCCGCTCGAAGAGCTCGCCGGTGCGGCCGTCGCGTATCAGGATCGCCCACGACAGCAGCTGCTCCTGCTCCGTCTGGCGCACGCTTTCCAGCGAGCGCGTCAAAGCCGCGACGGCCTCGTCGGGCCGGCCCGCGCGCAGGAGGCGCCGGCCCTGGGCGCTCAGAAGCCAGGCATCCGGCTTTTGCGACAGCTCGCGTGACCAGGCGTCCGGATCGGCGCTGCGCGAAGGGTAGGCGATCACGAGGCCCTGTGTATAGACGACGAGCCCCGCGAGCGGAAGAAAGGCGCACGCGGCGAGCCGTTCGGACCACGGCTCGCGCGCGGGTTCCTTCTGCCTGAAGCCGGCGAGGCCGGCGGCCAGGGCCGCGGCCAGCGGCCATAACGGAGTGAAGTATCGCTCTTCGACCGCCATCAGGCAGTGCACCGCGAGGAAGTAGAGGAGGATCACGCCGAGCTGGGCTGAGCCCGGCCGGCGCCGGAAAAGCCACAGAGCGAGCAAGGCTGCCGTCAGGAGAAGCGGCTGCAAGGACGCGGCGTAATACAGACGGCGCGCGAAGGCGGCGAGAAAGCGCAGCGGATGGCGCGCGGCCTCGCCGGCGGCCCACGCCAGAACGCTTTCGCCCTTCGTCATCCCGGCCAGGTCGCGCGCGGAGCCCGGTCCGACGGTTTGCACCAGGCCCAAGGCGCCGGCGATCACGTTGGCGTCGCTGCGGCCGGCTTCGAGGAGCGACGGACGCTGAGTCGTTTTCCAGGTCGCGAACGTCCACGGGACAAGAAGGAGATAGGGCACGAGAAGAAGCAATGCCGCATTGCGCAGTCGCTCCGGCCGCGGCCGGCCGCGGTGCGCGCGCCATTCCAGGGCGGCGAGGAGCAGGGGAAGCAGGAAGAGAGCGGAAAGTATATTGAGGCTGAAGCCGATGGCCGCGGCCAGGAGTGCGGTCTTGCGTGTCGACGGACAGCGGGTTCGCCAAACCGCGAGGAAAGCGACCAGCAGCAGGGATAATGAGAAGAGCCAGCGGTCGTTGTAGACCTGGTCCGGGACGGTGATCCAGGAGAACATCGCCAGCGCCAAAGCGCCGGCCATCCCTCCGGCCAGCAGGTGTCCCAAGCCGAAGACCAGCAGGCCGCTCAACAGGAATGCGGCCGCCGGCGCCGTGAGAACCCGGCCGGGACGGGCCTGACGGCATATGAGGGCATTGGCCACCGTTCCCGCCGGCATGCTCCGAAACACATTTTTGTGCGCGAGGCCGTGGAGGAGGGAGTGCCCGGCCTCGACGTTGCGGTCCTGCCTTTCGCCGCAGTAGTAGCGGCGGTCGAACGAGGCTCCGGCCGCGCCGATGATCCACGCCATGCGCAGGACTGCGGCGCCCGCGAGGACGCCCGTCAGCAGCGCGCGCCATCGTGCCGAGCCCATGTTCATCACGGCCACCGCTTAGGGGACCACTTCCAGGACGACGGTGTTGGAAACCGCGCGTAAGCCGCCCGGGGGAGCGTAGACGGACTTCAGGCGGTAGGTCCCCAGGGCGTCGAAGCGGAAGCTGGTTTGAAGATCGCGGAAACGGTTGGTCGGCACTGGGCCGCGGGTGAGCAGGTACTCTCCCGGCAGCAAGGTCAGATCGAGCCCGGATTCCGGTTCCGGGGCGGGGCCGGCGATCGCATTCGCGTCTGCCGTGACCTTGGGCTTGCAGGGCAAGATCCGCTCCTTGCCTCTAGGGGGCGTCGCATAGAACGAGTATCCGCTGGAGCCGCATAGAGTTCCGTATTTAGTGAAGGAGGGGGCGGCCTCCTTGAAGGGAATAGGCTCTCGGCCCACGTTCTGTATCTCGAGGCGATAGCGAAAGGCCTCGCCCTTCCTGATCTTGGCCTTGTCCGTCAGAAGCAGGATGTTCAGCTTGCGCGTCGAACTCCCCGGCTTCCATTCCTGCTTCGGCTGGCGCAAAAGATCTTTGCGGTCTTTTTGCTCGGTGGTCAGTGGCGCCGCGGGCGCCGTGTCGTTTTGGCAGGAGGTCGTGAGCGGGAGAAGGAGAAGTCCGAGCCAAACGGGGGGGTGGTTCATGAGTGCTCTTAAATGGTCTGCAACGTTCCTGCCGGGCCCTGGTCGTCTTGTTGCATGACGGACTGAGTTGAGCACGGATCAGAGCCAGATCGCAGCCCTTCTCTCCCGGACCCCTCCGTTCATGGGGGCGCCTGAGGCGGACATTGCGGCTTTGGCCGCGGCCTGCTCGATCCATCGCTTCGCGTCCAAGGCGCGGGTGTTCACGGAAGGCGACCGGGCCACGGCGGGCTGGCTGATCCGCGAGGGCCGCGTGCGCATCCTGATCTTCGCGGGCGGCACGCGCACGCTTCAGGCCGAATCGCTCGGGCCAGGGGAATTGTTCGGCCTGTATTGCCGCCTGGGAAGCCGCTCTCCCCACACCTGCAGCGCCGTGGCGGAAGGGGCTTTGACCGCGGTGCGCATACCGGACCGGGCCTTCGAGGCCCTGTCTCACCGTTCCCTCGTGGTCGCGCGCTGCACCGCGGAGCGCTGCGCCGAACGCATCCGCATGATCCGCAACCTCGTCCGCTTCGGAAGGGAGAGCGTGCACTCCCGGGTCGTCACGACCCTGATCTCCTTGCGGGCCCGCTTCGGCGATACGATCCCCGCCACGCGCCATGAGCTGGCGACCTGGGTGGGGGCCTCCCAGGAGACCGTGTTCCGGGAGCTGGCGGTGCTGCGCGCCCAGCGCATCCTGCGCACCGAGCGCGGGCGCGTCGTCATCCTCGACGCGAAGAAGCTCCTCCGGGCGGATACCGAGACGGAGCCGTGAGCCGGCCTCCGCTCGACTGGGAGGCCATCGTCGTCGGCGGCGGTCCGGCGGGGCTCGCGGCGGGCCTTCAGCTGTCGCGCGCGGGCCTGCGCACCGTCCTCCTTGAGCGCGGCGCCTTGGGCGGCCAGGCGCGCCGGCTGAGCCTCATCGAGAACGCTCCGGGCTGGCCCGGCGGGATCTCCGGGCAACGGCTCATGTCCACGTACGTCCGGCAGGCGCGAGAGTGGGGGCTCAAGACGCTCAAGGGCGAGCTCGTCTCGCTCACCTCCGGAGCGGGCTCCCAGCGCCTGCGGCTGGCCGACGGGCGTCGACTCGCGGCGCGCTCGGTGGTGCTGGCGACCGGCTCGTGCTTCAAGCCGCTCGCGGCTCCCGGCGCCCGGCGCCTACGCGGCCGCGGCGTCTTTCACGCCGCCTTCGACGCGGCGGAGCGCTGGCGCGGGCGCGCCGTCGCCGTCATCGGCGGCGGCGAGGCCGCCGTGCATCAGGCGATCATGCTCGCGGCCTCCGCCCGGCGCGTGATCCTCGTCGCGCGCGGCCCGTTGAGCGCGCACCGGCTTCTGCTGTCCCGCCTGGCGGCCCAGACGAACGTGGAGATCCGGCGCGGCCGCGTGGTCCGGGTCGAGGGGCGCTCAAGCGTATCGGCGCTCGTGCTGCGCGACGGCCGCGCCGCGAGCGTGCGCCTGCCCGTGTCGGCGGTCTTCGTCCTGATCGGCGCCGAGGCCTCGCCGTGGGCGCGGCACGACGGACGGCCGGGGGTGTTCGTGGCCGGAGACGCGCGCGGCACCGTCGAGCGCCAGGTCGCGGTGGCCTCGGGCGACGGCATGGCCGCGGCCGTGCGGGCCCTGCGCTGGTTCCGGGAAGCGGCATGAAGGTCATCGAGACGCGCTCGGTCGGCCCGCTCGGCCAGCTCTATCTGGCGCGCCTGTCCGGCGAAAGCCAACGGCTCATCGAATTCGTCGACACGGTCGAGCCGGGCGTGCCCAAGACGAAAAAATGGGTGCTGATGCTCTCCACCCAGGTCGGCTGCGTGATCGGCTGCCGCATGTGCGACGGCGGCGCGATGGGCTGGCGCGGGAACCTCACGGCGGGCGAGATCGTCTCCCAGGTCCGCCGCGTGGTGAAGGATAACCCCGGGCTGGACGCGCGCCGCCATCCCAAATTCAAGGTCCACTTCGCCCGCCTGGGCGAGCCGACCCTCAACCCCGCGACGCCGCAGGCCCTCGAGCTCATGGCCGCGGAGTGGGGGGGCCCCGGCCTGACCGCCTCGATCTCGACCGTGGCGCCCGACGCGCCGACGGCCGCGGCGTGCCTGGAGTCGATGCTCGAGGTCAAGAACCGGCTCTACGGCGGCGGACGCTTTCAGCTGCAGTTCTCCGCGCACTCGACCGACGAGACCGTGCGCCGCCAGGTCATGCGCGCGCGCCCCTGGACCCTCGAGCGCGTGGCCGACTTCGGCCGGCGCTGGTGGCGTCCGGGCGACCGGAAGGTGACCTTGAACTTCGCGCTCGCGCCCGGCCAGCCGCTCGATCCGGAGTCCGTCGCCCGGACGTTCGATCCGGAGCGCTTCCTGGTCAAGATCACGCCCGTCAATCCCACGCGCGCGTCCGAGGCGAGCGGGGCCTCGCGCCTCTGGAGCGAGCCTCCCGCTGACATCGCGGCGGCGGCCGCGGGCCTGCGCGCGCGCGGGTTCACGGTGATCCTGTCGCCGAGCACCCCCGAAGAGGTCGCCGCCGAAACCTCCTGCGGCCAGCTCTGGTCGAGCGCGCTGCGCGACGAGGCCCGCGCCGGCCTGCGCGCGGAACGCCTCGAGAGCGAGTGCTATGTCGTCCCGGCGACGATGCCGGAGAAGGCGCGGGGCTGGATGTCGGACCTGTCCCGTTTTAAAGCCCGCGGCGCGGATCTTCGCCCGGAGAAGGCGGGCCTTCTCATCGTCGACCTGATCGATTTCTTCGTCGATCGCAACTCCTCCGCCTATCTGCCTCAGTCCCGCGCCGCCGTGCTCGGCGCCGTGCGCCTGCTCGAGGCCTTCCGCGCGTCCGGGCGGCCGGTGTTCTTCGTGCGCCATGCCTACCGCGACCCGGAGAGCGAGGGCGGGTTGATGACAGAGTGGTGGGCGAAGGCCTGCCGTGAGGGCCATCCCGAGTCGCGCGTGACCGCGGCTCTCGCGCCGCGCCCCGGCGAGACGGTCCTGCGCAAGACGCGCTACAGCGCGTTCTCCAATCCGCGCCTGTCGGGCGCCCTGCGCGCGGGCGGCGTCTGCGACCTCGTGGTCTGCGGCCTGGCGACCAACCTGTGCGTCGAGTCGACCGCGCGCGCGGCCTTCGACCTGGGCGTGAGCACCTTCGTGCCCGCCGACGCGACCGTCGCGCACGATGAGGAGCTCCATCTTGGAGCGCTGCGCAGCCTCGCGCAGGGCTTCTCGCGCGTCATGCTGACCGACGACATCGCCGCGGCGATGTCGTCTCCCAAGCCGGCCCGCTTCGCCGAAACGGCTTAGAAGCGCTGCTCCACCATTGTGTGCCGTATCCGGCACACGTACTATTTCCGGTACGAGCGCGCGTGCCTTTTTCGGCACATCCCGAGAGGATCCGCGACAGCGGCAAAATCCATTAAGTGTTGTTTGGTATCAATGTGCGCCAGAATGGAGCACTTAAGTGAGGTACTTCTGTTGCATACAAGCACGCTCGTGCATTCGTATCATAATAGGAGAACAAAACCAGGATGACGATCAAAGCGGCGGAGACGAAGGACCTGGTTTCGACCTTGCAGTCGGTCAGCAAGAGGGACGGCTCGAGCGTCGATTTCGATCCCGCCAAGGTCCGCTCCGCAATAGCACGCGCGGGCGCCGCCACGGGTGAGTTCGGCGACGCGGATGCCGGTCCGCTCACCGAGCAGGTCATCAAGGTCCTCTCCCGCCGATCCGGCGCCGGCGCGCTGACCA
This sequence comes from uncultured Elusimicrobia bacterium, assembly GCA_964537395.1. Lineage (GTDB taxonomy): Bacteria > Elusimicrobiota > Elusimicrobia > UBA1565 > UBA9628 > GWA2-66-18. The sequence goes on along the minus strand of CAZIBN010000042.1, from coordinate 10,048 downwards.
TCGAGAGGATCCAGGACGTAGTCGAGCAGGTCCTGATCTCGGCCGACCACTTCAAGACCGCCCGCGCCTACATCGTCTACCGCGAGCAGCATCGCAAGCTTCGCCGCGACCGCAAGACCGTCGTCGACGTCGAGTCCTCGATCAACGAGTACGTCAACCGCCTCGATTGGCGCATCAACGCCAACGCCAACCAGGGCTACTCGCTCGGAGGCCTGGTGCTCAATGTCTCGGGCAAGGTCGTCGCGAACTACTGGCTCAACCACGTCTACTCGCCCGAGATGGGGGAGGCTCACCGCAGCGGCGACATACACATTCATGATCTTGATATGTTGGCGGGCTACTGCGCCGGTTGGTCGTTGAGGACTCTTCTTCAGGAAGGGCTTAACGGCGTGCCCGGAAAAGTCGAGGCCGGACCTCCCAAACATCTGTCAAGCGCGGTCGGTCAGATCGTCAACTTCCTCGGCACGCTGCAGAACGAGTGGGCCGGCGCCCAGGCGTTCAGCTCGTTCGACACCTACATGGCCCCGTTCATCCGCAAAGACAACCTCGATTATAAAGAGGTGCGGCAGTCCATCCAGGAGCTCATCTACAACCTCAACGTGCCCTCGCGCTGGGGCACGCAGACGCCCTTCACCAACCTGACCTTCGACTGGGTTTGCCCGGAAGATCTTCGCGACAAGAAGCCCCTGATCGGCGGCGTGGAGATGCCCTTCGTCTACGGCGACCTCCAGGTCGAGATGGACATGATCAACCGGGCGTACATCGAGGTCATGACCGCCGGCGATTCTAAAGGACGAGTATTTACGTTCCCAATCCCGACCTACAACATCACCACCGACTTCCCGTGGGAAAGCGAGAACGCGGACCGGCTTTTCGAGATGACCGCGAAATACGGCCTGCCGTACTTCCAGAACTTCCTCAATTCCGAGCTCAAGCCGAACATGATCCGGTCCATGTGCTGCCGCTTGCAGCTCGACCTGAGAGAGCTTCTCAAGCGCGGCAACGGCCTGTTCGGCTCGGCGGAGCAGACCGGCTCGCTCGGCGTGGTCACGGTCAACTGCGCGCGCCTCGGCCATCTGCACAAGGGCGATGAGGCGGCGCTTCTTGGTCAGTTGGATGCGCTGATCGAAATCGCCCGCAACAGCCTGGAGATCAAGCGCAAGGTCATCCAGCGCCTGATGGACGACGGCCTGTTCCCGTACACGCGCCGCTACCTCGGCACCATGCGCAACCACTTCTCCACCATCGGCGTGAACGGCATCAACGAGATGATCCGCAACTTCAGCAGCGATGCCTACGATATCACCGCCCCCGAAGGTCACGCGATGGCCGTGCGCTTCCTCGATCACGTGCGCGCGCGCATGGTCGCGATCCAGGAGGAGACGGGCCACATGTATAACCTCGAGGCGACGCCCGCCGAAGGGACGACCTACCGCTTCGCCAAGGAGGACCGCAAGCGCTTTCCCGGTATACTCCAGGCCGGCACCGCAGAGCGGCCCTTCTACACCAACTCCTCGCAGCTTCCCGTCGGCTTCACCGACGATCCCTTCGAGGCCCTGGAGCGGCAGGACGAGCTTCAGCGCAAGTACACCGGCGGCACCGTTCTCCACCTTTATATGGGCGAGAGGGTGTCCAGCGGCCAGGCCTGCAAGATGCTGGTCAAGCGCGCTCTCGAGCGCTTCCGGCTTCCCTACATCACGATCACGCCCACCTTCTCGATCTGCCCGAGCCACGGCTATCTGGACGGCGAGCATCCGTTCTGTCCGAAGTGCGACGTCGAACGACTGGCGGATAAACAAAGGAGCGTAAAATGAACAAGAACTCAGCCCAGCCGCGAACGCCCACGACGCCCGTCGGACTCGAGGACTCCGAGCGCCAGCCTTGCGAGGTCTGGACGCGGGTGATGGGCTACCATCGCCCGGTGGCTTCATTCAACATCGGCAAGAAGGGGGAGCATGACGAGCGCCGGTTCTTCAAGGAATGCCCCTCCGCCTAGCTCCTTAGGCCTTCGCCTCGGCGGGCTGACCCCGCTGAGCACGACCGATTATCCCGGCGCGCTGTCGGCCGTGCTGTTCTGCCAGGGCTGCCCCTGGCGCTGCGGCTATTGCCACAACTCGCATCTGATCGCGCCGGACGCTCCCGCGGAGTGGGGGTGGGAGGAGACCCTCGCTTTCCTGCGCCGCCGCCGCGGGCTTCTCGATGCCGTGGTCTTCAGCGGCGGCGAGGCGACGTTGCAGAAGGATCTGAAGGCCGCCATGCGCGGGGTCAAGGCCATGGGCTTCAAGATCGGGCTGCACACCGCCGGGTCCTACCCCAAGAGGCTCGCCGCGCTTCTGCCGCTGATCGACTGGGTCGGGCTCGACATCAAAGCCCCGTTCGCGCGCTACGACGCCGTCAGCGGCGTCGCCGGAAGCGGCGCGAAGGCCAAGGAGAGCCTGCGCCTCATCGTGGACAGCGGCGTGGACCACGAGTGCCGGACCACGGTTCACCCGGCGTTGATCAAAGAGCGTGAGCTGATCGCGCTGTCTAAGACCCTGTTTGCGCTGGGCGCGCGCCGTCACGTTCTCCAGGCCTTCCGTGCCGCCGGCTGCCGTGATGAGGGCTTGAATTCTTCCGCCGACGCGGTCGCGCTCTCTCGGTTGTTCGCCGCCGCCGCGGCGGCCTCTCCGCGAGTCGAACTCCGCGGCGTCTGATCGAGCTTCTGCGTTGCGTTGGCGCTCGCCTGCAGCCTTGATGAACACTGTCGTTGACGACAGTTGGCCTGTGAATAGTGGGGATAACCCGGAAGCGGGTGTTCCAAAATATCCAAAAAACACTGGCAGAAGCGTTGCGATAGTGTTCGTGGAGATTAAAGACCGAACATATCCATGAATACGGGATGCTTGAATCTGAATCGGGGAGGGGAATACGCCATCGCGGCGCTGACCCGGCTCGCCCTGGAGTCCGGCTCTGCGCCGGGCAAGCTCATCCCGGTTCGCGACCTGGCTGAAGCCCAGGGCATTCCCAAGAGCTTCCTCTCCAAGATACTGGAGCAATGCCAGCGTAAGGGTCTCATCACATCCAAGAGCGGCGCACGAGGAGGGGTGGCGCTCGCCCGTCCCGCGGCGGAGATCTCCCTGCTCGATATCCTCGAGGCCTGCGAAGGGGCTTATCACCGCGCCGATTGCGTTTTTTATTCCGACCGGGAGTGCGAGGGCACCGACTGCATCGTTTTTTGCCCCTTGCGCAAAAGAGAGGAGGATGTGCGCCTCTCCTTGGCTCGTACCACCTTGGCGGAGATGGCGAAAAGCCTCGAAGTGCATCCGCTCAACGTGGAAAATAGCCCCAAAACGGAACACACGGGCGGCGCAAATATATCTCAAGGGGGACGGTAAGAAATGGAAGCCGCGATCACGATGAACGCCGAGTGGCGTGAGGAAGATGGGGGCCGGGTCGGGCTGTGGCTGTTCATCCTGTCCGAGATCCTGCTGTTCGGCGCCTTTCTGGCGTCTTATGTCGGCACGCGCCTCGGCAACCCCGATTGCGCGCTGGGCGTCGTGGTCTGGCCTGAGGCCGGCCACCTGCCGGGGCTCGCGATGGCCGCGCTGAACACGGTCATCCTGCTGACGAGCTCCTACACCATGGTCCGGGCCATCTCGCGCGCCGAGCGCGGCGACCGCGCGGGCTTTCGGTCGAACATGACCGCCACCATCGTCCTGGGCCTGGGCTTCCTCGTGGTGAAGTCGGCCGAGTACGCGCTCAAGATCTCCCACGGCTATTACCCCGGCTCCGAGCTCGCCAAGCTGAGCCCGGGGCTGTCCATCTTCCTTTCCTATTACTACGCGATGACCTTGCTCCACGGCCTGCACATCATCGCCGGCCTGATCTGGAACGGGGTCGCGTTGTACGCCTCAGGCGACGCGCCGATGCCCGCCGTCGCCCGCCGCGCGGAGTACGCCGGGCTGTACTGGCACTTCGTGGACGTGGTGTGGGTGTTCCTCTTCCCGCTCCTCTACCTCATTTAATCGGAGACCGCTCATGAATCCAGAATCCACGACGCACAACGACGACGCCCTCGACCTCGGCGTCTATCTCGCCTTGCTGGCCCTCACCGTGGCCACGATCGGCGTGAGCCATTTCACCCATGGCGGGCGCATCATGGCCGTGACGCTGGCGCTCATCATCGCGACGGCGAAGGCGAGCCTGATCGGCTTCTACTTCATGGGCCTGCGCCGGGAGCGCATGATCACCTTCGTGATCCTGGGCATCGGCGTCGTGGCCGTGCTGATCCTGCTCGTCGGCATCCTCCCCGACCTGACCTTCGCGAGATTCTAGGCCCGATGAAGCTCTATTCGTCCGATGGAAAATGTATCGCGGCTCGCGGCGAGAGCGCAAGCTTTGCAGCCCGACTATCCACGTGGATAGTCGTGTGCGCCGTCGCCGTGGCCGCCGGTGCCTGCGGACGACCCGAACCCCTCGCGGTGATGCCCGAGTTCACGATGACCGCGGTGGGGGAGCGCGGCACGGCGCCGTTCGGGCGCAAGGACCTGCTCGGCAAGGTCTGGATCGCGGACTTCATCTTCACCCGTTGCGCGGGGCCGTGCCCGATGCTCAGCACGAGGCTGGCCGCGCTCGCCAAAGAGCTTCCCTCGTCCGTCGGCCTGCTCACGGTCGGGGTGGACTCCGACGGAGACACCCCCGAGCGCCTGCGCGCCTACGCCAAGCGCTACGGGGCGCAAGCCGGGCGCTGGGTGTTCCTGCGCGGGACGCATTCCGAGACCTATAACCTTTTGTACGCCGGCTTCCGCCTGCCGCTGTCGGTGAACCCGTCCGCGCCCGAGTCGGAGCGCGCGGTGCACAGCACGCGCTTCGTCCTCGTGGACAAGAACGGCGGCATCTTCGGCTATTACGATGGTCTCAGCGATTCGGACAACGCCGCTCTCGCCCGCGACGCGCGGCGGCTCCTGGAGGTCGGTTCTTGAAAAATAAATACGCCGTCGTCGTCATCGCCGCGCTCAGCGGCCTCATCAGCTGGGCCCTGTACGCCATCGTCGAGCGCTTTCCCACCATGCCCATGGCCGCCTCGACGCAGGCCGGGCACGTGGACTCGGCCTGGAACGGGCTGCTCTACATCGAGGGAGCGATCTACGCCGTCGTCATGGCGTTCCTCATCTACTGCGTCGTCGCCTTTCGCGCCAAGAAGCGCGAGGAGCAAGGGGCCAAGTTCGACGGCAGCCGAGGCCGCGTCGTCGAGGTCTCCTGGATCGTGGGCAGCGTGGGCCTCACCCTGGCGCTGGCGGCGCTCGGCGCGCATGAGCTTCGCGCCATCATCGGCGACGCGCAGGCCGACATCGACATCGAGGTCCGCGCCTCGCAGTTCAGCTGGGAGTTCTATTACCCGCAGACCAAGAGCTTCGGCGACAAGCTCTACATGGAGAAGGGCAAGCGCCACCGCCTCATCCTGACCTCGAAGGACGTCATCCACGCCTTCTGGGTGCCGGAGTTCCGCATCAAGCAGGACGCGGTGCCCGGCAAGGCCATCCCTCTCATCATCACGCCGACCCACACGGGAGAGTATCTGCTCCTCTGCAACCAGCTGTGCGGACGGGATCACTACGACATGCAGGCGACCGTCGCGGTCCTCGAGCATGAGGAGTTCGAGAAGAACATGAAGGCCGATTTTTAACGATGTTCAATTGGAGAAAGTCATGACTGAATTTTTCGCGGCGTTCGTCGCGGGCATCGTCGTCTTCGTCGCCGGCTACCTCGGCCTGGCCGGGCCGCTCGGCCCCCAGGCCGCGTGCGTGCTCGGCTATCTGGCCGCATTATTCGTCTTCCTCGGCGTCGTGGGCGGGGTCAAGGCGATGCGCTCCTACGCCATGGGGCGGGAGCCTGAGGAGAAGCATGGCTTCGCGCGCTACTTCTCGTTCGATGTGGACCACAAGGTGGTCGGCATCCAATACACCGTCGCCGCGGTGATCATCTTCCTCGTGGGCGGCACTTTGGCCCTGATCATGCGCCTGGAGCTCGCCAAGCACGGCCTGCAGTTCCTGACCCCCGAGCAGTACGTCACGGTCATGTCGCTTCACGGCATCACCATGGTCGTCGTAGCGCTCATCGCGACCGCCGGAGGCATCGGCAACTTCGTCGTGCCGCTGCAGATCGGCGCTCGCGACATGGCCTTTCCGCGCCTGAACGCGCTCAGCTTCTGGCTGCTGCCGCCGGCGGTAATCCTGCTGCTGGCGTCCCCGTTCCTCGGCGGCCTCGACTTCGGCTGGACCGCCATCGCACCGCTCTCGACCCAGGGCACGACCATCGGCAAGCAGATGTTCCTGCTCGCTTTCGTCACGGCGGGCTTCTCCTCCATCTTCGGCGGCGTGAACTTCCTCGCCACCGTGATCACGATGCGAGCCAAGGGCATGGGCTGGAGGCGCGTGCCGATCTTCACCTGGTCGATCATCGCGACCTCGATCATCCAGGTCATGGGGACCTCGGTCGTCGCCGCGTCGCTGATCATGGTGACCTTCGACCGCGTCCTGCACACGAGCTTCTTCAACTCCGACCTCGGCGGCAACGTCCTGCTCTACCAGCATCTGTTCTGGTACTACTCGCATCCGGCCGTCTACATCATGATCCTGCCCGCCTTCGGCGCGATCCTCGAGATCCTGCCGGTGTACGCGCGCAAGCCCCTGTTCGCTTACAGGCTCGTCGCGGGGGCCTTGATCACCATCACGGCGCTGAGCTTCATCGTCTGGGCTCATCATATGTTCACCTCGGGGATGTGGATGCTCCTGAAGCTGCCGTTCATGGTGAACACCGAGCTCATCTCGATCCCGACCGGCGTCGTCTTCCTCGCGGTCATGGGGACCTTGTGGCGCGGGAAGCTTCGGCTCGATTCGCCGATGCTCTGGGCGCTGGCGATGGTCGCCAACTTCCTCATCGGCGGATTGACCGGGATCCCGCTCGCCGACGCGCCGACCGACCTTCATCTGCACGACACCTGGTTCATCGTCGCCCACTTCCACTTCACCATCATGGGCGGCGCCGTGTTCGGCTTCTTCGCGGCCTTCCATCACTGGTTCCCGAAGATGAGCGGCAAGCGCCTCAACGAAGCTCTGGCCAAGACCCAGTGCGCGCTGATGTTCGTCGGCTTCAACGCCGTCTTCATCCCGCTGTTCTGGCTCGGCAACCACGGCATGCGCCGCCATGTGGCGGACTTCCCGGCGTGGATGGATCCGGTGCAGACCTTCGCCAGCTTCGCGGCGGTGATCGTCGGGTCCTCGGCGATCGTGTTCGCCTGGAACGTCTACTCCTCGCTCAAGCACGGCGAGCCGGCGGGGGAGAACCCGTGGGAAGCGCTCACTCTTGAGTGGAAGGCGCCGTCGCCGCCGCCTCACGGGAACTTCAAGACGCCGCCCGTCGTCACGGGCGACCCTTACGACTACGGCGTCAGCGCCTGATGAAGGCGTATCTCGCGCTGGCCAAGCCGCGCATCACCGTCATGGTCGCGCTATGCGCGGCCGCGGGGTACGCGTTGGCCTCACGCGGGGTCTTGGACTGGACGCGCCTGGCGTGGACCGTGATCGGGGTCGCGCTCGCCTCCGCTTCGACCGGCTGTCTTAATCAAGTCCTCGAGGCGGATCTCGACGCGCGCATGAAGCGCACCGCGCGCCGGCCGATCCCGATGGGCCAGGTCGCGCCCGGGGCGGCGCACGCGTTGGGCTTGCTGTGGGGAGCGGCGGGCCTGGGGATCCTCGCTTGGAAGGTGAACGGGCTTTCGTGCGGCCTCACCGCGTTCACCCTCGTCAGCTATCTTCTCGTCTACACGCCCATGAAGCGGTTCTCTCCGCTCTCGACCTGGGTCGGCGCGATTCCGGGCGCCCTTCCTCCCGTCATCGGCTGGACCGCGGCAGGGGGGGCTCTCGATGCGTCCGCAGCCGTGCTTTTCGGAATTCAATTTCTGTGGCAGATGCCGCACTTTCTCGCGCTGGCCTGGCTGTATCGGGAGGATTACGCTCTCGGGGGCTATCGCGTCGTGTCCGTCACCGATCCGTCGGGAGCGGAGCTCGCCTGGCAGATGGGGATGACCGCCGCACTTCTGCTCGCCGTCTCGATCCTTCCCTTCGGCCTGGGGCTGGCCGGCAAGGCGTATCTCTTCACGGCGCTGGCGCTCGGCGGGATATTCCTCGTCTTGTCGCTCGCCGCCGCGCGTGAGCTGACGGCGCTCTCGGCCCGGCGGGTGTTTCTCGCCTCCTTGGCCTACCTTCCGCTGGTGCTTTCCGCGCTCGTCGCCAACCGCCTCTAAACGTTGGCCCAGGGGGCAAAATGGAAGGCCTCGGTTCGACCCGTCCGGCCCTTTACGCTCGGAACGCCGTCTTCTGGACCCCAGCCTGTCTGGGCCTGCGGCGCTTCCGGTCCGACTGTGTGGCTTTTGCGGCGCCCGCCCTCTGGGTGGGCATTAAGCTATGTCGCAACGAATCTGCCTTTGGCCAGAACCGGATCTCATTGCGGCCGCCCTTCTTCACGGCGTACATCATCCGGTCGGCCTTAGCGATCAGGCGCTCCGGCGAGGACTTTCCGTCGAGCATGCAGGCACCGATGCTGGCGGAGGTTTTGATCCGGTGGCCGCTGACGGTGAACGGGCGACGCAGGATGTTCAGGATCTTTCGGGCCACGCGCTCGGCGTCGCGTTGTCCGGAGACCGGATTGAGCAGCACGGCGAACTCGTCTCCCGCCCAGCGGGCGATGGTGTCCGTGCGCCGCACGCAGCCGCGCAGGCGCGCGCCCACCGCCTGAAGGAACGCGTCTCCCGAGGCGTGCCCCCATTGATCGTTGATGTCCTTGAAGTGATCGATGTCGAGAAAGAGTACGGCCAGCCGACGGCCGGCCGGATGGTAGGAGAGCGCGCGATTCAGGCGTTCGTGGAAAAGGCGCCGGTTGGGCAGGCCCGTGAGCGGATCGTACTGCGCCAGGTTCTTGAGGCGCTCCTCGTTCAGCTTCGGGTTTGTGATGTCGCGCGAGACGCCGAGGTAGCACAGCGTGTGCCCCCAGCGGTCCTTGATCGTGCTGATCGTGAGCCATTCCGGATACAGCGCTCCGCTTTTGCGGCGGTTCCAAATTTCGCCCTGCCAGGAGCCGCTTTGTCTCAAGTCGCCCCACATCCGGACGTAGAACGCGCGATCGTGCTTGCCTGAGTGCAGGAGGCTGGGATTGCGGCCGATGACCTCCGCGCGTGTGTAGCCGGTGACGACGCAGAAGGCGTCGTTGGCGGCCATGATCGTGCCGTGCGCATCGGTGAGCACGACGCCGTCCTGCATGGATTGGAGCACCTGCCATGCGGTGATGGACAACGCCGGCGCGTTCGCCTTGCCCATACGAGCATACGTGCAATGAACCGGCCAATCCCGGACATGGACGGAGCGTTGCGCCATGGTCCTCAGTCCGGAGGGCGCATGGACATCATCGACTGCCTGTTGGAAGAGCACAAGGAGCTTCGCGGCTCGCTCGTGCTTCTGACCGTGCTGCTGGACCGCCCGAGCGGCACCGGGTGGGACGACCGCACGGCGCTGGACCGGAGGCGCTTCACCGTCGAGATGAACGCTTTTTTCTCGGCGTTCAAGGCTCACGAGGCCGCCGAGGATGCCTACCTGACGCGGGTTCTGCGTCAGATCGGCGTGGATCCGGCTATCAACGCGGCGATCGCGGAAGGGCATCGCGCCATCTCGGACATGACCCGGCTATTCGCCGCCGTCGTGATCAGCTGCGACGGGGAGCACGTGCATTGCATGCGCACCGTGCTCGCGCGCCTGCGCGAGGAGCTGGAGTCGCATCTGGCCTACGAGGAAATGGTCGTCTTTCCCGAGCTTCGGACGCGCCTTGCCAAGCCGTTGCTGCGGGAGTTGGGGCGCCGCGCCAGGGCGCAGACCTTGATCCGGACGCTCGCCGCGCGCTGACAGCCAAAAACGTAACGAACGAGGCGCTGATCCGACCGCGTCTCGTTCGTTTTCCCGGCGATGCGTCCAGGCAGCGGGTACGGTCGTCGCGCCATACGCGTCCGGCCACGCCACTC
>CAZIBN010000041.1:0-32368 GCA_964537395.1 uncultured Elusimicrobia bacterium | reverse complement strand
GCGCGACATGGGCGCCGTGGCCGTGGGCGCCACGATCTACTTCGGCTCGCCCGAGTCGGCGCGCCAGATCGTCGAGGTGGCGCAGGCCTTCAAGACGGCGCACGAGATGGGGATGGCGACGGTGCTGTGGTGCTACCTGCGCAACCCCGGCTTCAAGAAGGACAAGGACTACCACGTGTCCGCCGACCTCACCGGTCAGGCGAACCACCTCGGGGTCACGATCGAGGCCGACATCATCAAGCAGAAGCTGCCTGAGACGAACGGTGGCTACAAGGCGATCAGCTCGAAGGAGAACCCGTACGGCAAGATCGACGAGCGCGTCTACACCGAGCTGACGAGCGACCACCCGATCGACCTGTGCCGCTACCAGGTGGCCAACTGCTACATGGGCCGCGCCGGGCTCATCAACAGCGGCGGCGCCTCGGGCGCGAACGACTTCGCCGAGGCCGTGAAGACAGCGGTCATCAACAAGCGCGCCGGCGGCATGGGCCTCATCTCGGGCCGCAAGGCGTTCCAGCGCCCGATGAAGGACGGCATCGGCATCCTCAACGCGATCCAGGACGTCTATCTCGACAAGAAGGTCACGATCGCCTAGCCGAGAATGGTGTCAGGCCTACCGGTAGTTACAGTATTGCGAGGCTGACCGAACAAAGAAAAGAGCCGGCGGGTAACACCCGCCGGCTCTTTTCTCTTTTAGACGACTCGATGCCGATATTACTGTAAGTACCGGTAGGCCTGACACCAACGGCAAGAAACTAGTGGTGGTGCTTGCCGAGCACGATCTCGATCTCGCCCCAGAGCTTCTCGACGGTGATCGGCTTGGGCAGGAACTGATCGGCGCCGGCGAGGAGGCCTTCGACGCGGTCGCGCGGGTCGGCGTACTGCGTCGAGGCGGAGACGAAGATGACCGGCGTGTCCTTCTGGTTGTCGAGGCGCTTGACCCTGCGGCACAGGTCGAAGCCGTGCACGTCGGGCAGCTGGACGTCCATGATGATGATCGAGGGCTGGCTCTGCTTGAGGGCCTTGATGGCCTCGTCGCCCGTGCGAGCGCCCGTCACCTCGATCCCTCGCAGCGACATGACGTCGATGAAGGTCTCGCGGAAGTGGTCGTCGTCTTCGATGATGAACATCGGTGAAGCGGTCATGGCACGTTCTCCGTTAAGGTTTGGGGGCGGCGCCGGTCGCATTTCAGAATCATGCGCTTAGCCGTGCCGGCGGCACGGTAAGCCGGAGTCTCGACGGCGGACTCCTTCGCCTTCACGGCTTGCTCCAAAACATAGCCTTGAGCTTCTGGTACGCGGCTTCCACGTTCATGAAGCCCTCGCCTTCGGCGTCGGCGCTCTGCCCGGTCTTCTCAAGGGTGGACATGACCGCGTTGACGATCGCGTCGAGCTTCTCGCCCTTCTCGGTCACGCCGAACATCATGGCGAGCAGCGCAAGCGCTCCGGCCACGCCGGGCGTCGACATCGAGGTGCCGGAGATGGCCTTCACCGTGCCCTTCTCGCCGTCGGTGCGGTCGGCGTCGCCGAGGGCGGCGGGCCACGCGCCTTCGATGTTGTAGCCGACGGCCGTCAGGTCGGGCCGCTGATCTTTATAGTTCGGGTCTTTCGCGGTCTTGGGCGAGCCCGGGCCGCGCGAGGAGAAGTAGGCGATCTTCTTGTCGCGGCCGGCGGCGGCTACGGACACGACTCGGATAGCACCCGTCTTCGCGTCCTTGTAGGTCACGATGGCGGGGGCGCCGATCGTGTTCTTGCCCGAGCCGGCGTTGCCGGCCGCGAAGACCATGATGTGGCCTTCCTGGGCGAGCTTCTTGACGAGCTGGGCGTCGGGGCCGGCCGGGTCGCCCTCGTCGTCGCCCCAGGAGTTGGAGATGACGAGGTTGCCGTCGTTGCCGGCCTGGGTCAGCGCCTTCAGGATGTCGTCGGTCGTCGCGCTTCCGTTCAAAAAGGTCTTGTAATGCGTCGTGTTGCGAGACCACGGCGCCATGTGCAGGACGGTCGAGTGCACCCACGTGCCGTGGCCGATGTCGTCCACGTTCTCGCCCGAGGTCATGTTCTTGACCTCCTTGACGCGCTTGAGCAGGGGGTGAGACGTGTCCGCGCCGGAATCGATGACGCCGAACTTGGGCTGGGGCGCCTCGGTCTTGAAGACCTTGGCCCAGAGGCCGGACCAGAAGCCGAGCTCAGGCTTGCCCCACATCTTCGTCGCTTCGGCCTGGACGGTGTCAGCCTTCACGATCTTCAGGTTCTCGTCCATCGTGACGGCTCCGCGCACCGCGGGGTCCATGTCCTCGGGAGAGACGGGCACGGGGCGGATGATCTTGCGCTCGGCGTTGGCGTAAACCGTGAAGCCGCGATCGGACATCTCCTTCGTGAACTGGGCGACGGAGGCGCCGTCGACGCGGATGGTGGCGGCGTTGATGCGCGCGTAGGTCGCCAGCGGCGTTCCCTTATAAGGGTCGAGGGCGGCGGAATCGAGGCCGGCGGTCTCGAGCTGGGCCAGCATCGCCTGCTGCAGACGCGTGTACTGCTCGACGCCGGAGGGCAGGTTCACGTCCACGTTCGAGATGTGGGCGTCGTGAAGCTTGGTCTGCTTCTCACCGAACATCACGATCAGGTCGACAGGGGCGTTGCCACCAATACCGGCCGAGGCGCCGTTGTTCGGGGCGGACGGGCCGGCCGGGGCAGTTTCGGCGGCCGCTCGCTGGCCGGACACGCCCGCACCGATCTGACCGACCGCGAGGCCGAGAGCGGCCACGGCCGGCAGGAAGGCGCTCGCCATCTGCACGCCGGTCACGCTCATCACGCCGCCGATCAGGAGCTTCGCGATGAACATCGAAGCGCCCGCGATGGCGCCGCCGGCGACGTAGAAGATCACCAGCATGGGCAGGAGGACGCCCATCGGTCCGAGCTTCTCCATGAAGCCATCCATCGCCGCGCCGGCCCGGGCAGGGAGGAAGGCCTTGAGCATGTGGCTTCCATCTAAAGGAGGCAAGGGGATCAGGTTGAAGACCGCGAGCAGGACGTTCAGGAACACGAACATGCCGAGCATCGCGACGACGCCGGCGCCGAGGCCGGCGGCCAAGGCTCCGGTGATGGCGAGCGCGCCCGCGACGGCCAGGCCCATGTTCACGGCCGGACCGGCCAATGCGACAAGCGCCATATCCTTGACCGGGTTCTTGAAGTAGCGGGTCTCGACCGGCACGGGCCGGGCGCCGCCGAAGATCATGCCCATCGTAAGGAAGGTGACCGCCGGGACCAGCAAGGTCCAGATCGGGTCGATGTGCGTCATCCAATGACGTGGATTGAAAGAGGCGCGGTTTTGAAGGCGCGCCGTGGGGTCCCCCAATTTATCGGACATGCGCGCGTGGCCGATCTCGTGGAGCACCAAGGACAGGATGATCATCGGGAACATCGCGATCGAGCCGAAAGACAGGCCCGCGGCCACCGCCGCGGCGCCGCCGAGCAGGCCCGTGCCGAACATCCCGAAGAGGCCGCTGTTACCGCCGCGATCGCTCTGGTCGGGATCGGAGCGGTCGTCCGGACCGCCCTCTCCGCCGCGGCGGCTCGGGTTGCCAAGGTCGTCGATGGGGCCGTCTTGGGTCGGATTGCCGTTCTCGTCCACGCCCGGGTCGGGCATGCCTTTGCCGGAATCCTTCTTCGCGGCCGCGCGCAGCGAGACGCTCGCCTTGTCCCCGATGGCGAAGGCGTTCAGACGGCCGGAGCGCAGCGCGCCGAAAAGACCGTCGTTGCCGCCTCGGTCGCTTTGATCGGGGTCGGAGCGGTCGTCAGGACCGCCCTCGCCGCCGCGGCGGCTCGGGTTGCCGAGGTCGTCGAGGGGGCCGTCCTGGGTCGGATTGCCGTTGTCGTCCACGCCCGGGTCGGGCATGCCCTTGCCGGAATCCTTCTTCGCGGAGGCGCCGTCGAACTGGAGACGGGCCTCGGCGGCCTGGAACTCCGTGGACTTCGATCCGGCGGACGGGCCGACCACGACGGTCTTGAGCGACTGGACCGCGGCGGCGATCACGGACTTCGCGCCGGGGACGAGAGCTTTCGCGGCGGCGGGCGTGGTCGCCTTCAGCGCGGCGGGCGTCGCCGCGACGTTCGCGACGATGGGCGCGACGGCGGAAGCGGCCGGGATCACGGAGGCATTCTGCAACGCGGTCGGCGTGATCGAAGGAGCGGAAAGAATCGGGGAAAGATTAAGGCTGGAGGGAGCGAGGGCCGGGATCGCGTTGACGCCCGTGGTGCGGCCGAGGTTCGCGCCAGCAGCGACCGAGCCTATAGGCGAGGAAGTGCCCCTTCCAATCGCCGTTACGGAGGGGCCGCCCATCGTCTGCGCGGCGGCGTGGTAGGCGCTCGAGCCCGGGGACAGAACGACGAGGGCGAGCGAGAGAGCGAGGGCGATTGCGGATCGGAAGCGCTTCATCGGGAAGTCTCCTTGTTGCGTCTGATTGGATTATAACGCCCGAACCGGTTTCATAGACGGGTCATAGGTCCCACCTAGGCCCTGGCATTGGTCCCAACCAGCGAGAGGCCATAGGACTCTAGGGGTGGGCCTGAGGCTGTCCTTAGGACCTAGCGGCGAAGTAGCCCTTTAGCGTGGGGCCGGATTACGACGGTAATTGCGCTCATTTTCGGGAGAAACGTCGAGGAGAACTGTTTCCGGAACCGGCATATGCACATCACTAAGGTAGACTCCGAACTCGCACCGGTGCCAATGCCGATCAATTAAGATGATTCCAGTCGTGCCGGGCTCGCTATTGATAATAATCACTAGTTCCGGAACTAGTGATTAGAATCTGTACTGACCTTACGTGACCGGCATTGGCACCGGTGCGAGTTCGCGTACCGTCAAAAGTGTTGAGAACGGGCCTTTCCCCGCAGCAGACATGCGTAAAACTGGTTTTCGCAAGGTAAAATTCCCTCGCACCTGAGTCAAGTGCATATGCCGGTTCCGGAAACAGCTGGTCGCTATTGATAAGCACTCTTCCCGGAAAGAGCGCTTACCGCGCTTCGCTAACGCTTGCGCTTGATCGGGAAGATCAGCGCGGGCGACAGAAAGTCGATCAGCGCGCAGAGCACCATGACTCCCCCCGCGATCCACAGCACCGTCATCGTGGGCAGGAGCGCCATGAGCCAGCCGTAGAACATCACGCCGGCGATGGCGAAGATCAGCTGATAGAAGAACATCGCCGAATAGATCTTGCCCTGGCTCTCGTTGTAGGAGCCCGCCACGACCTTTGTGGTGAGGCTCGTCCAGGCCACGATCGCGGGCGCGCCCAGGATCGCGGACAGGAGCATCATCGCCGCGGCCAGATGCAGATTTCCCGAGAAGAACAATCCCGCGTACACGAGCCACGACAGGCCGTGAAGCCAGGAGGTCCACTTGCCCTGGCGTTCGAGATGGTTCATGCCCGTCGTCGCGTCCTTGTAGGCGCCGGCCAAGAGCTTGGCGCCGCGCAAAGAAGCCCACGCGCGCAGATCGCTCGAAGCGCTCGTCGCCTCGAGCAGAGCCGCCGCCTCGGGCTCGGTCCGCCCGAGAGACGCGCCCACGGCGCGCGCGCCCTCGGCCACGAGGTCGGCGCCGAACTGCTCGCCTGCGATCGCCGCACCGCCCTTCGCCCATTCCTTCTTATAGCGCGCGAGCACGGCCGGGAGCGCGCCGCGCAAAGCCGCCGAGGCCGCGTCGAGCTTCGCGCCGTCCAAGGAGCCGTCGCGGGCGGCCAGTTCGGAGCGGAACGCGCGCGCCGACGGCGCCAGCGCCATCTGCTCTGGGTCGCGCGCGAAGGCCATGAGGCCGGAGCCCACGCCCGAGCCGAGAGAGGCCGCCGCGAGGAACAGCCCGAAGGAGCCCGGGCCCGCGTGCAGGATATCCTCCAGGAAGCGCGGCAGCGCCGCGAAGATCAAGGCGTCGCCGGACATGACCGACAAGGTCGTCGAGAGCAGATAGAGCCTCAAAAAGCGATCGGCGAAGATCGTCTTGAAGCCCTGGATGATCTCGTTAAAGACGCGGCGGCGCTCAACGGCCTTCACGGGGAATCCGCCGTACTCGCCGGGGAGAGAAGCGAGCAGGGGGTCGCCGTCCACCTCGACGAAGATGGTCTTGCGTCCCTCCACCTGGCCGCCCGTGACGCCGCGGAAAACCGCGCCGCCCACGCCGTCGCGCTTGAGGACATCGGAGAGCTCCCGGCGTGCCGACATCATCTCGTCGCGCGGCAGCTTGAGATAAAGGCCATACCCGACCGCGCTCGCGAGCAAAAGAACGCCGTACACGGCATAGGACAAGGCGTTGCCGCTGAGCAGGCCGAAATGCGCGCTGACCACGGCGATGAACGCGCCCGCAAGCAAAGGACCAACCACGCCGACGACGTTCATCACGATGGTCGAGATCGCGTTGGCTCGGTTGTAGTGCGAGACGTCATCGGCGAGGATACGGTTGAACGCGACCGAGCCCGCCGTCATCCCAGCCATCTGGAGGAACCCGGCGACCGCGATCAGGCCCGCGAAGACGCCAAAGCCAAGGAAGCCCTGGAAGAACAGGACCGGGACCAGCAGCATGACCAAGGAACGCCCCACGTTTGTCCAGATGATCACTTTCTGCGTCGAGGTCCGGTCGACGAGCGGCCCGGTGATGAGGGCAGCCCCGGCCTGCGCGCCCCAGTTGATCGCACGATTGTAGCCGAGATTGGCCGTGTCCTCCTTTGTAGGAGCCACGAGCTTCGGCAATGCCGTGTAATGAAAATTCACGCCGAGCATGATGAGAGCCTGGCCCGCGGTGTATATCCAGAACTGGCGGTTGCGGTCTTCGTCAGGGAGCACGCGCAGCGAGCTTTTCAGCTTCGCCCATGCGCCCTGAAGAAGACCGCCTCCGATTTTCTCGGAGGCGGGACCGGCCTGCGGGACGAAGGAGACTTTCGTCCCCCCACCCCCACCGTCTTCAGGCGGCCTGGGCTTGGGCTTTATCCCCCGCATCGCCTCGGACATGTCCCACAGCTTGCGGATGCGCACGCCGGTGTTCGGGTGCGTGATGAACAGCTCGAAGATGAGGTCGTCGGCGCGCGTCGGCGCCCCGGAAGCCGACGTCTTCGGGAGCGCGCCGGCGTTCTCGAGCTGCTCGAGCGGGTTGACGATCATGATGTGCTGCATCGAGGCCGCGCGCGGGACCGCCGCGCCCGGCAGGCGGAAGCCCGCCCCCGGCCGCCAGGTCGTGAGGAGGCCGAGCGCCAGCGCCAGGGATTGCGGATCTTCGCTCAAGAGCGCGCCGTCCTCATCGGCCATGCCCTCGTTGTTGCGTGAGGAGGCCATCTGAAGGACCTGAAGCACCACGGGGGCCCACAGCGCCGCGAACAGCCGGAGAAGCGCCGGCAAAGACTTGATGATGACGCCGGTCGAGATCGGATCGAGGGCGTGGGTCCTGGTGCCCGTGCCTTCGGACTTCGCCGAGACTCCGTCCTTGGACTCCGTCTTCGGGCTCATGCCGAGAGCCTTCTGCACGAGGAGCTGCGCGTGGCCGACGGCCCACATGACGCCGTAGGACGCGAACGCGACGCCGGAGGCGATCGCGCCGCCGATCGAGCCCGACAGCATGTGCCGGTCCATCACGTGTGAGAACTCATGCGACAGGACGCCGCGGAGCATGCGCACGCCGAGGGCCTTGAGCTCGGAGCGGTCGGCCTTGAGCACGGCGGCCGCCACCTGCGAGGGCGTCGCGTCGGCGGGAACGCCGGTCACGGAGCCCGCGATCGCGCGCCGGAAGACCTTGAATTCCTTCGTGCCGGCGTCGGTGGACGCGATGAGGCGAACCACGCCGTCGCGGACGATCTCGGGCTCGAGGGTCATCGCCTTGATGCCCTTGGTCACGCCGACCATCGCGGCGAACGGGCTTCGGCCGGTCGCGTAGGCGTTCGGGGCGTCCATCGGATCGATGACCATCTCGGGCATCGGGATCTCTTTCTTGCCCTTGGCGCGGCGGTCGGCGTTGATCTTATCCTTGAGGCCTTCCATGATCTCGAAGAATTCGGGGTCTTGCTCCTTCGTCGTAGGCTGAGCTTTCATCAACAGCTTGATGATCTTCTTGGCGAAGAAGAACGGCACGAACGCGAGCACTGAAGCGATGCCGAGGTTGGTCAGCAGGCTCGTGATGCCGAACACGGTGACGGAGAGGAGCACGCCGGCCGCCGCCATCGAGCCGAGCATGAGGACGGACTTGGCCATGTAATGGAAGGCGGGCCACTTCGGAGGCGCATCGTCAAGCTTGTTCGGGTCCGCCACCGGCGCCGCCGCCGTCGAGGGCGCCGCCGCCGACTTCGGAAGGATCTTCGCCAGCAATTTTTCCGTCCAGACCGACGCGCGCTCGCCCGCGAACGCGATGACGAGGAAGGTCAGCGGGCTCGCGAAGCCGGTGAAGGCCGTGTAGGCGAGGAGCCCGATATAGAGCCGGTTGAAGGTGACGATGCTCATCAGCTTCTTGAGGAAGGTCCAGACCGAGTTCACCCGGAAGTTCGAGACCGAGTTCCCGGAGCGGCCGCCGAGCAAGGTCCACACGCCGAACGCGATGTTCGTGTAAACGGCGGAATAGCCCGTCAGCAAAGCGAAGACCACGCCGATCATCACCCACTGGAAGGACGGGAAGCGGATCTTCTGCATCGAGCCGGGGACGGCGAACGGCGCTCCGGTCTCGGCGGAGTGGATGAGGCGCCCAAGGAAGAAGGCGATCGTCGTCATCACGGGAAGGACCATCAGGCCGACGATGGGCGCCAGGCCGATGAGGCCGGCCACGGAGGCGACGCCGACAACGGACGGGATCACGCCGAGCACGGCCCAGGTCAGCACGGTGTCCGCGAGCGACGAGCTGCCGAACCAGCGTCCGCCGGCGACGGCGGCGAGCGGCAGGGCGGCGGTCAGAAGACCCGCGCCGGTGAGGACCACCGCGGCGCTGGGCACCGCGATGAAGACCGCGCCGGCGAAGGCGCCGAGCGCGAAGTCGAGAATGGTCTTGACCTTGTTCAGGCGCGGGGAGTCGCGCTTGGCGAGGCGGTAGCGCGCATACAGGGCGAGAGGGAAGAGCATGAGCCCGGAGCTGACGGCCCAGACGGCCGCGACAGGAACCACGCCGAACACAGCGGGAAGCAGGGCCACGGCCGCGATCTGCAGGCCGACCGTCAGGCCCGCGCCGGCGGCAAAGGTGGCGAGCATCTTGATCGCGCCGCCGATCATGGAGCGGCGGGTGCCGATGCTCTCGGGCGCGTTCGGCGAGGGAACCTGAGAACGGATGCCGGCGGTCTCGATGCCGGCAGGCGTCAGGCCCACGGACAGGATCCCGGCGGGCGGGAGCCCTTCGACGATCGGCTCGCGCTCACCCGACTCCTCGATGCCGAGCAGGCGGTCCATCATGCGCGCGGCGGCGGAACGGGACCCGGAGACGGATCCGTTCGAGATCGCGCCGGCGGCCTCAGCGACATCGAGACGGGCCGCGGCCAGGCTCTTGGCGTCGGCCGTGACGGGGGCCAGAGCCCCGGGCGTGAAGACGGGCTTCTCGGATGAGGCGGCGGCGAGAGAGGCGGGCCGCTCAGCGGGGAGAGGCATGGCGATGGCGAGCGCAAGGCGCGCCTCGACCGGGGACGCGGCTGAGATCGGAGCGCGGTTCAGGCCGGCCGGAACCGGGCTGTTGGCCATCGGCGCGGACAGCGCGCCGGTCAGGGAGAGCGCCGTGACGCCCATCGCGGGCAAAGACAGCTGCGGGATCGCGGAGTTCACGGCCGCACCGGCGGCGGAGCCCGAAACACCCGAGGCGGCTCCTGTCATCGCGGAGGAGACCTGGGACCAGGCCGGGAGAGGAGCGGAAACAAGGACGAGCGAAAGGGAGACGGACGCCGCGATGAATCGTTTCATGGCCGGATACTATCAATCGGGCCCGGAATCGGGAGGGGCCCAATGGCCCACTTTCTCGTCGGCAAGCGGCCCCTAAATGGTTGGGCCCAAGGTCATGGGGTCTGACCTCCCTGTTGCATTACTCATAAGGACTCTCTCGATCAAGCAATGCAACAACGGGAGGTCAGACCCCTAGTGATGATCAGGGATGCGAAGCGCGGAAGGCGGCGAGGATGTCGGGGAGCGTGCGCCGCGGCGTGTCGTAGCGCACGAGCAGCTGCTCGTTCTCGGACAGCATATCCTTGGCGGCCTTGCGCGCGGAGGCGATATCCAGCTTTTTAAGGAACAGCACGGCGGGGCCGTAGTAGAACTTGAGTCTTAGTCGTACCAGCTCGTCCTTAAACCAGGACGGCGTCGCGGCCAGCAAGGTGAACTGCCGGCCGTCCTTCAGGTAGACCTCGATGACGCCGCTCGAATGCTCAAGGCGCCCGGGATCGGTCAGGCAGGTGAGCTCGATGTGGCCCACGGCGCTGGAAACCGGCGTCACGGCTTTCTCCGGTGATAGTAGCGCAGCCAGTAGCCGCCCATCTCCGCGGCCATCGCGTCCACGGCGGCGCGCACGGTCTTGGGATCGAGGCTCGACACGAACAGAACGGGCTCGGACCACCACGCCTTGGACTTGGCTCCGGCCATCCACGCTTCGGCGCGGTCATAGGTCGCGACCTTGAAGGTCGAGCCGCCTCCGCCTTCGAAAGCGACCGTCAGCTCACAGTCGCCCGATGAAAGATCCGCGGGCGGGGCGAAGTCGATGGACGCGACCTTGGGGGCGGGCATGGCGCGGATTATACCGGATTACGCGGCAGGCTTTTTAGGCTCGGAAGTGCGCAGGCTCTTTTCGGGAAGCCCCGGCAGCCAGCGAGGAGCGAAGAAGAACAGGATCGCCGCGGCGATGTAGACCGCGATGATGGGCGTCAGGGCGCTCGGGAAGGCCGGGTCGCCGTACGCCTTCGTGGTCGCCGCCAGCAGGCCGTAGCCGAAGGAGGTCATCGCGTTGAACAGCGAGCTGCTCACGCCGAAGGTCTGCGACACCATCTTGGGATCCGAGTTGCCGCTGATGTAGGAGGTGATCGCCGAGACGAACGGGCCGACGAACAGGCCGAGCAGCATGACGGACGCGAAGATGCCGGGGTAAAAGCCCCACGACAGGGCCACGCCGACCGCGGCCATCAGGCCGACGCCGTAGAACTTGATCCAGCCTCGGTTGGTCAAGCGGGAGGTCACGGCGATCACAGCCGCGCCGACGGCGATGGCGCCGGCGGCGGCGAGGATGCTGCCCGGGAACAGGCGCACGCCGGCCCAGATCGCGGCCAGCACCAGCACGCCGGCCTGGAGCAGCTTCTCGGCGGCGATCGTCTTATTGATCAGCGGGATGCGCACCTCGGGGAGGCGGGCCATGCTCACGTTGGAGAGCAGCTGGCCAAAGAAGAACGCGCCGAGCAGCTGGCCGTAGATCAGGGCCTTGGCGCCGAGCGACGCGGCGATCAACGGCATGGCGAGGTTCTGGAAAGGGTAGATCAATCCGGCGGCCAGGGCCGACAGGAGCAGGGCGTTGCGGATCTTCGGCGTCGCCATCACCGTCTTGAACGTGTCCGTGCGGGAGATCCAGTACAGCAGCGCGGCCGCCATCCACAGCGGCGAGCCGATGCCGGTGCCGATCAGCGGCAGAGCCAGAGGCAGACCCCATGCGTACACGGCCATGGTGCCCGCGAACAGCGCGATCTCCTTCCAGAACTTCTTCGCGAAAGCGGCCGCCTTCTTCGTGAACGGCTCGGTCGCGGCCTTCACGGCGCCGGCGGCGTTCGAGACGAAATTCGTGATCTTGGGGATCTTCCAGAGGTTCAGCCCCACGAGGGCCACGTTGACGGCGGCCGAGATCCAGAACGGCATCATCGGGCTCATCGCGTCGACGAAGCCGCCGATCTGACCGATCGAGCCGAGCAGGACTTGCAGCCCGAAGTAGATGGAGAAGCCGATGGCGGTGAGGTTGCCGATGTGCAGCCAGCTGCGGCTCTGCGCCGGATCGGTGATGGCGAAGCGGCGCGTGTAGGCGCTACGGCTCGTCATGAGCAGCGAGAACTGCCAGCCGTTGGCGACCGAGGCGAGCAGGAGCGGCCAGAAGCTGATCATCCCGGTCAGCGCGAGGACGGGCAGGGCGACGGTGAGCACGGCGCGGATGCCGGAAAGGATCGCGAGGCCCTCGCGCGGGGCGAAGCGGGTCGCGATCATGCCGCTCAAAGGTCCGAGCGCGATCGCGGCCAGGGGCCCGAGGGCCATCAGCACGCCGAAGGTCACGGTGCCGACGGCGGGGATCACGATCATCGGGTACGCGATCGAGGTCATGATGAACACCGACATGCTGATCGCGTCCTGGATGTACATCCACTTGAGAGCCTTGACGGAGGTGGCGGCGTCGACGGCTCCGGGCGTGGCGGGCGCGGGCGCCGGAACCTGAGGCTTGTCCTCGGCCGCGGGGGCGGTCAGGAACTTGTCGCCGGGCTGGAGGCCGGTGCCGATAAGGGCGACAGGGGTCGGAGCGGAAGCGGACAAGACCGGGGTCTGAGCGGACGCGACCGAGCCAATAGGCGAGGAAGTGTCCCTTCCACTCTCCGTTAGAGAGGGACCGACCATCGAGCCGGTCGAAGCGTTGTCGCCGGTGAGGCGGCCGTAGATCGCGCGGGCGCCGGTGAAGAAGGCGTCGAGGATGCCGGTCTTCTCGGTGTCGGCGGCGGCGGAGAGCTGCTCGCCCGCGAGGGCGAGATGAGTCTTCGCGTCCTGAGCCGGCGCGGCGGCGCCGTCGCGCGGCGTTTCGACGCCGGACGGGGTGACAGAGGGAGCGGAGATCGGGCGCGCTGCCAGGGCCGAGGCGACCAACGCGGAGACGGGAAGCGAAGGGATGGCGGCCGCGGCGTTAACGACGGAAGGGGTCAGCGCGGACGCAGCGAGAGCGGGATTGGAGACGACGGGCATCGGAGCGCCGAACGAGGAGTATCCCCCCGTAAGGCTCGGGTTGAAGGTCATCGCCGGAGACAGCGGAGCGATCCCCGTGCCGTTCGCGCCGAATGTCGGAACCACCGCGATGCCGCCGGTGCGGGCGGAGGCCGCGCCGTTGAGGACCTGAGCCGCCGCCTGATAGGGCGCCAGGCCCGGGGTGAACGCCAAGATCAGGAAGGCGAGAAAGCCGGCGAGGACGCGACGCATGTTCTTCATCTATAGAGATGATAACCGGAGTCGCATCCGGGGGCGTGGGTCCTCGGGGCCATCCCGCGGCAACAAGGGGCCTAGGCCTCCTGGGACCTAACGATCTCGCGGGCGAGCGCCTTGCCGAGGTCCCGGCGCGCGGCCTGGACGCCGCGGTTACGAAGTAGGAATTTCTAGCGCACATTCCGCCTGAAAGCCTTCGCACCCTACCATCGTAACCCGTGTTCCCCCTACACGCAAGAGCCCACCGCCTCGCCGCAGGGGCTCCATTTCCCTCCCATCCGCGCCAACCGCCTCAAAAATCGTTCGGCCGGGCGCAGCCCGTCCGGCCCGCTCTCGCGGGCCACTACGCCGGCCACTCGCTCGGAAAGTCCTGCCTCCCATCCCAGTCGCCGCGCGGGTCCGCTTGGCTGCTCTCGTCCCCTCGCTCTACACTCCCTGGCGGCGCGCGAGACGCCTGCGTCTTCGGGAACTCCCTCGGCCACCCTTCATGCTCCAGGATCCGGTCCAGCTCTCGGTCGTCCAGGATCACCGCCACAAGCTTCATTCCCCCGCCGCACTTCTCACACCTCACGGGGTCCACCTCGAAGATCTTCTTCATGCAGGCCGCCCACGCACGCTTCGCTGCACTCCCCGCCTTACGGACCTCCCTCTCAACCTTCCCCCCGATCGTCACCGAGTACCCGCTCTCAAGCTCCCTCTGCGTCGCGCCTCCGCGCGTCGCCTCCGTCACCGCTCCCCTCAACGGCGACCGTGGCCCCAGCGCCCCGTAATACCGCACCACATGCCTCCTCGGCGGCGGCACCAAAGCCGCCATTCTCCCCACAAACTCGACCGCCGGCCATTCATGGTATGATGGCCCTCCGTTCGTCTTGCTCACTTGATACCGGACGAGGCCCTCTTCGGGCTTATAAGTAAGCTTCTTCAACGACACCGCCGGCCTCAGGAAATACAGCAGCAGCCGCTGAAGCCCCGCGCGGTCCCCCTCCACGATCCTCGTCCCGGAATCCAGCGCGAAGCCGCTGTGCGGCCACGACATCATCTCCCGGATGGACGCATACGGCACCGCGCCCAGCCTCAGCATCCGGCGAAAAATACGTTTTCGCAGGATGGCGAGCAGGTCTGCCAAATCCACAACCGACGGCGGCGGCACGGGATGGAAGCGCAAGGCGCCGCCGTCAAAGCTGAAGCACCCGTCGGACAGCGCCGCGTGGACATGCACATGGAGGTTCACGCTCGAACCGAAGCGCTGGATCGCGTGGAACTGCGCCGGAGCCGAGCATTTCGGGGCTCCCGCTCTTCTTCGGTAAAAAGCGGTCAGCGTCCGCGCCAGGATCGCGTCGATCTCGCCCGTGAGGCGCGGATCGCGGTGGACGAAGTAGCGCAGGCGCTTGGGAAGGACGAACACCCACTGCCGGTAAGGGACGTCCGGCAGAAGATCGTCAAGCGCATGGCCGCTTTCTACGACCGCGCGCTTGGCATCGCACGATGGGCAGGACATACGCCGCTTGCAGGAGAACGGCACGAAACGGCTGTCGCCGCAATCTTTACAACGGAAGCGGGCGATGCCGAAGCGAGGGATGCCGCATTGCAGGAACTGCCGCAGGGACTCTTCCGCGACGGGGTGAGACGGGTCGGCCTTGGCGCGCGAGCGCGCCGCGAGATAGGTCTCGAGGTGGTCCAGGACGGCGCGATAGAGCGCGCTCCCGGCCGCATCGCGCGGGCGGTAAGCCGCGCCAACAGCGGTTCCCACTCATACCTTACGATTCGACCCATCAAAATGTTCCCAGTCATGCAACTAATTTGGGGTCTGAATCGTAAGGTAGAGAGGGGATCCGTGCATGGAACGGCGAAGGCCTCTTGACAATACAACAATTATGTTGTATTCTTACGGAGGTGGACAATGTATCGGATAGTCTTCCACAAAACGGCACGCGGGGATTCGCCTTTCGAGCTGTTTCTAGACGGGCATAACGACAAGATTCGCGCCAAGTTCATGAAGCTCCTTCAAATACTCAAGGAACAGGGTCCGAACCTCAAGAGGCCGTATGCGGATGTTCTACGAGACGGAATCCGGGAATTACGGGTCGGATTCGGCGGGAACGCCTATCGCGCACTTTACTTCTTCTTCGTGCAAGACACCATCGTGATCACGCACGCTTTCATCAAGAAGACCGACGCGGTTCCCTCAGAAGAGATCGAAAGGGCATTGAGATGCAGACGGGAATACGAGGAGCGAAAGCCATGAAGAAAGTCAGATTGCCCGCCGTTGACGATTATGAGCGCTATTTCAAACACGCCCTCAAAGAGCCGGCATTTCGCAAAGCCCTGGCCGAGGCTGACGCTGACCCGTTTCTCGAGGCCGCCTATAGGCTGATCACGCTTCGCGAAGAGCTGGGGTTGACCCAAAACCAGCTCGCCAAGAAGGTCGGCATCTCACAGCAGGCACTGGCCCGCCTTGAGTCCCCGAATTATAAAGGACACTCGCTGAGAAGCCTGCATAAGATCGCCCTGGCCTGCGACAGGAAGCTTTCGCTCAGCTTCGAAAAAGCATAGCCGCTCGCGAGATCACTTCTTGGTCGCGGGCTTCGAGGCAGGCGCGCTCGTTTTCGCTTGGATCAGGACAAGTCCGCCGGCAGGCTTCCCCTCGGCGTCACGCAGCGAGCTCAAGGCGTCGATGAAGGTGTTCAGGGACACCCAATACGGCTCGTAGTATTTCCGATCAGTCTCGAGGATGAGGACCGCGTCGCGCGCCGGGTCGAAGGCGCCGACCGGCGCATACACCCCGACCGCCCCCTCAGGGTCTCCGGTGAAAACGCTTTGCATGTAGAGCGCGATCAGGAAATCGCCGTCCGAGAGTTCGCCGTCGGCGAGGAGCTTTCGCACCGCCGCGACGGAGGAGGGGTCCGCGCCGGCGACCGGGACCGTCCGGACGGACGCGCTCACGCCGTAGGTGGACAGGCTCGCCGTAAAGAGGGCGCCGAACTCCCGCAAGCTCACGCCCGCGGGCTTCGCGCCGGCGAACCTGTCCGCCCAGCCGAGCGCGGCCGTCGCCTTCAGCAAGGATTCCTCGCCGATGAGCTCATCGGCGCTCGAATAGCGCGTGTCCTGCCTCAGCGCGTTGAGCACCATGGCCGCGCTCGCCGCCGAGGCGGAGTGCGCGCCGCGCATCCCCTCGTAATAAGGAATCAAGGCCCAAAAGTCGGGCGCAGGGGCAGAGCGGATATGAGCGGGCCTTTTTTTCAACGGCGTCGCGACAGGCTTGTCCTCAGGCGCGTACTTAGGGGCGAATTCTCCAGCCGTCGCGGCGACGGCCGCCGCAAAAACGAGCGCGAGGCTCGCCTTCACTTAACGCCCGGCTCGCGCCCGGAGCGCGCGAGGCGCCAGCCGACGACGATGGTCGCGGCGGCGAAAACCGACATGATCCCGGCGAGTGCCACGAACCCCGCGGCGCCGAGCAGGCCCGAGAACATCCCGCCGAGCGCGATCGAGAACACGAAGGACGCGAACATCGCCAAAAAGCGGTTGACGCCCGCGACCTTGGCCTTGGCGCCGGCGGACGTCTGGGACTGGAGGATGGTGACGAGGCCCACGGTCGGGATGGCCCAGGCCGCGCCGAGCGGGATCATCAGAAGCTGAACGAGATATATCGGGACGGCGAAGCCGAAGATCGGAAGAACGGCGATCGGCGCCGTGGCGAGGAGAGCCCAGAACGAGAGGATCGCAAGGCCCATCGCCGCCAGGCTCCAGCCCATCTGCCGCTGCATGGTGCGGGCTTTGTGGGCCTCGCGTGATTCAGCGGGAAGAGACTCGCCATCCCTCTCGATGCGGCTGGTCAGCCGCAGTTGCAGCAGCGACCCGAGAACGCCTCCGGCGGCAAAAAGACCGGTCATCACGGAGGTGATCTGCGCGGCCGAGCCGCCCGAGGCGGCCGCGGCGGCGGCGCCGAAGGCGGGACCGGCCAGGAAATAGAGGGACATCATGACCACGGTGACCAGCGCGAACCCCAGCACCGACCAGCGCAAAGCGGGCGTCGCGACGATCAGCCGAAGCGTCGCACGCCAGCCATCGGCCTTCATCAGGTAGCGGCGGCCCATCGAGAAGCCGGTCGAGAGATTACGCAATGCGAATAGGCCGCCGATGGTCGAAAGCACGAAGAGAACAGGGTAGGCCCAGAAAACCGATCCATAGCTCCACAGGGCGATCGCCATGCCAGCCCCCAAGGGCCCCAGAAAGCCGGCGGCGTCGATCGCGATCTGCCGGCGCACGCCGAATCGGTTGAGCCTCACCGCGTCGTCTCCGAGCCAGCGCGGCGCGAGCGCGTCGAGCGCCACGGTGTTCATGTAGTGCAGAAGGAAATCGGCAGCGAACAGCCCGACGAGGGCCACGGCCGGGAGGATCCCCGTCGCGTACAGCGCGGCCAAGGTCGCGGCCACGGCCACGCGCGCGCCGAGCGTACCGATGTAGGTGCGCTCCGGCCCGAGCTTGTCGGAAGACCAGCTCCCGAGCAGGCTGCCGGCGGCCAGCGCTATCGAGGAAGCCGCCGAAACCGCGGCCATCGTCCCGTAGCCGAAGACGCCGAGCGCATACTGCGGAACCGCGAGGCTCATCGCTTCAACACCAAGCTGAACGAGCGCGACGTTGCCGAGGATGAGCCACAAGGACGAGGAGAGCGGCAGCAGGCGGATCGGAGCCTTCGCGGCGGGAGGCTCTTCACGGCTCCCGGGCTTGCCGATGCTCGCGGCGGACAGGCGCGCGGCGCCGGCGCCGAGCGCTCCGGTCGCCGGACTCGAGCCGAGGTCGAAGCCCCGGTCGACGGCGTGAGCCCGGATGGCCTCGTCA
Organism: uncultured Elusimicrobia bacterium; assembly: GCA_964537395.1. Classification (GTDB taxonomy): domain Bacteria; phylum Elusimicrobiota; class Elusimicrobia; order UBA1565; family UBA9628; genus GWA2-66-18. The sequence goes on along the minus strand of CAZIBN010000041.1, from coordinate 14,396 downwards.
AGCACGGCCCCAGAGCCCTTCGTGAATTCCGCATGCGAATCGCCCTCGGCCGCAGGAGAGCGCGCGCCGGAAAGCGAAACGGCGAGGGCCCCGGACGGCGTCGCGGCCGCAGGGACGGCCGCGCCTGCGACGCTCGCGACCAAAGCGGCCGGCGTCGCCGCGGCGAACGCCGCGGGGACGGCGGGTGCCGCGCGTTCGAGCGGAGCGGGCGCGCCGAAGACCTGGAGCGACGGCGCGGAGAGCGACGCGAGCCCCGGCGCAAAGAGCGCCGTCGGCGCATGAGGCAGCGCCCGGATGCCGGCGGCGCTCGCGGCAGTGGCTCCCGCCGCGGACGACGAGGCGACGGCGCGGACCGTTTGCCCCCAGGCCGGCCACGGCGCAAGGATGACGGCGAGCGAAACGATGACGGAAGTCGCGGGACGGGCGAAGGATGTCATTAGCTGTGTTGCGACCACGGAACGAGCGATCAGGCTTTCTTGGCCGGGACCTTTGCCTTGGGCTTACGCTTGGCCTTCGCCTCAGGTTTCGGAGCCGGCGGGGCGTTGTGCTTTCGAATACGGTTCATCACGTTGCGCAGGAAGCGCTCGAACTTGATCCGGCTCCACTCGTTGAGGATGGGCTGATAGCCCGCCGACGGGTAGATGAAGCGGATCTTGTAGTCCGACACCGGGCGCCGCAGGCCGAGGGCGCCGTACGGGACCGATATCTTCGGCCACATCTTGCGGATGGCCAAGTCGTAGAGCTGGACCTGGACGTCCTTCTCGAGGTTCTGCAGGGTCGGCGTCTGGCCGGTCTTGAAGTCCACGACCGCGACCTCAAGGGTGCCGTCTGGCATCTCGCGTGCCACGACGAAGTCGAAGATCAGGCGCAGGATGTCGCGGTTGTCGGCGACGCCCTTCTTGTAGTTGTCGAACACGAGCATGTTGGAAAGCTCGGTGCCGATGGCGATGGGGTAGACCTTGAGAATGTCGGCGGTCACCGCGTGCATCGTGCGCATGCGGCCGCGCATGACCTCATAGAAGCCGGCCAGGTTCTCGCCCGGGCGGTCGATGTTCTTGCCGGTGCGCTCGGATTCCTCGCGCGCCCAGATCTTCTCGGCGGCCGCGACGGTCTCGTCGGCCGACGGGAACACGCCTTCGTTGCGGTACTTCCACACCGCCCAGTTGAACGCGGAGTGCATGACATGTCCCATCATCATGTAGATGCTCCCCCCGTTGAAGCCGCCGCCGACGCGGTCGGGGTTGTACATGAAGCTGGTGATCTTGGAGGCCGAGGCGGCGAGGTCTCCGGGGCGATTCTCGCGGTACGGTCCGAGGACCGCCGAGATCGACGCGTCGGCCAGCTCCGCGCCCTGCTGCTCGAGCATGGTGGAGGTCTGGACCGAGCCCTTCGTCGCGGCGAGAAGCGCCGCATCCTGAGAGATGATCATGATATCGCTCGGGTTGACGTACAGGCCCTCATGCTCGCGCAGGGACTCGAGCAGGTGAGGGACGGCGCTGGCCAGGTTCTGCGGGCGCACGATGACGAAGGCGTTATCGCCGGTCTGAGAGACGGAGGCCTGCCAGGAGTCGGCCGGCAGTCCCAAGGTCTTCATCTGGTCAACGAGAGCCTTACGCGTCGCTTCGGCGTCGGCGCCTTTCTTGACGGTGACGATGAGCTCGGTGCCATGAGAGGAGACGAGGCTCGCCAACCCCAGCTGGCGAGCGGCGAAGCGCATCAGCTCCTGCTCCTGATTGGCGAAGCGGCGGGACGGCAGGTAGCGCGCGAAAGCGCCGTCGTAGGACTGCAGGGCGTTGCCGTCATCGGCCAGGACGACCATCTTGTAGCGCGAGATCTGATCCTTCTGCTTCATGGAGAGGCCGCGCGTGAGCTGCTCCTCGACCGAGCCCGGGGCGTCGTTGGGCTTGTCGGAGAGGAGGACGAAGTACATGCCGGCCTTCATCAGCTTGGTCATGTCCTCGATGAGCGGGTAGGGGACGCCGTCCTTGAAGAGGCGCATGTCGAGGAATACCACCTTGGGCGACATGTGGTTGAGGCCCTGCATCGCGGCGGGCAGCTCGTACTTCGTCCGCGCCACAGGAGCGTACGTATCCTCGTCCTTGTTCTCGGGAAGCAGGCGCGCCTCGTTGAACGGCATCACGCGCACCACGCGGACCTCGGAGAGCTGGGTCACGACGCCGGACTGGCCGCGCATCGTGCGATCGTTGCGCTCGTTGAGCTCGGCGATGAGCTTGGCGCGGAGCTTGTAGATGGTCTTTCCCCTGAGCATGGACTTCGAGTACACGCCTTGAAAGTCCTTGAGCGTCATGCGGTTGATCGGCACGGTGCGGGCGTAGGTGACCTTGGAGATGAACATGCCCTGGCCGGCGACCTTGATGACGAGGCTCTTCTTCTCCTCGAACTTCTCCCAGTAGCGGCGCGAGCCGTTGCCGAGGACCGGGCGCACGAGGGTGTAGACCTGGTCCTTCTTGATGTCGACCTTCTGCTTGCGGGTGAACCACAGGGCGAGGTCGTCCTGGACGTTCTGATCGGAGATCTCGCTCGTGACGGTCTCGGGCTCGACGGGCTCCTCGGCGGCGTCACGGACCTTGGCGCCGTCGAAGCGCTGCCCGGCGGCGGGCGCGGACTCGAGGGACGCGGGCATGTCGCGCAAAGCGGTCAGCGCGTTCAGCTTCGCCGGGGCGTCCGAATCGACGGGCGCCAGGGCCGCGGGAACGACCGCGGCGGGGACTACGGCCTTCGCCGCGGCGGCCGCGACGACGGCCGGGACCACGGACGGGACGAGCGAAGGCGCCGCCAGGACGGGCGACAACGTCAACGACGGAGAGGCCATCGACGGAACGGTCAGGGACGGAGCGGAGAGGCCCGCACCGAAGGAAGGAACAACAGTCGGAGCCCCGCCCGAAACGCCCGGAACGGCAAGGCGCGTCTGCGCGAACGCCGACGACGGAGCCAGAAGGGCCGCCGTCAGGACGACCCGGAGAAAACGGGCCGCGAGCTTCATGCTACTTCCCCTTAACGGCGGGCTTAGCCGCCGTCTTGGCCTTCGCGACCGGCTTCTTGACGGCCGGCTTCTTCGCCGCGGCCTTCTTCGCTGCGGGCTTCTTCTTCAGATCGTCCTTCGTGGCTTCCTGCTCCTGCTCGGCGTAGTAGGCCTGGTACTCGGCATCGGCCTCTTCACGCTCGATCGCGGAGATGATCTCCTGGACGATCGGGCCGTTGACGGTCTGGTTCTCCTCAAGGCGAAGGAAGTCCTCGGCCTTGAAGATGTGCAGGCGCGCGCTGGTGCGGTACTCGAGCTGGACGTTGAGGCTCTCGATGATCTTGCCTTCGGGCGAGCCGTGGTGCCACTTGCCGTCGGGACCTTTGCGGGCGTGCCCCTTGAGCATCGCCATGGCGAGCACGCGGGCCAGGAACTCCTCGCCGTCATCCGGCGTTTCCTTGCCGGTGCGGTAGGCGTAGGCGGTGAGCGTGAGGCCCTGCGCCATCTCCAGGCGCATGACGCGCGGGATGCGGGTATGGATCTTGTACAGCTTGCCCGTCGCGGCCGACACGAAGTCGAGCGTGATCAGGCTCTTGCGGTCGGTCGAGAGGCCGACGTAGTTCTCCTGCACGTTGCGGGCGGCGCGGGTGTAGTCGCCGAACTCGCGGAAATAGAAGTTCGTGAGATACGAGTTCGCGTACTCGAGGTAGCCCTTGCTCTGGGCCTTCCACGCCGGCGTGCTCATGATCTTGGCCAGGCCCTTGTTGACGTAGACGCCGTGCTTGAGCGGGGCGTACCACATCGAGCGGAGCTGGGCCTGAAGAACGGTGAGCTTGGCGAGCTGGTGCTGGCCGCGGAAGATATCGTCGTAGAGCTGGGCCATCATGCGGAACATGATGGTGCCGACGTACATCGCGAACATCTTGTTGGTCTCACGGTCGCCGCCGGCGCGGCGCACGGAGCCGCCTCCGCCGCTGCCGCCGACCGCGTCGGGCTCGTAGTTGCGCGTGCGGCTATGCGACGGCTCCCAGTACTCGACGAACTGGCGGAGCTTGCCGAGCTTAAGGGATACGCTGCCGAGCGCGCGGTCGCCGAGGACGGCGCCGAGCACGTTTTCCATCGCCTCGCCGCTGCGAACCACCTGAATCTCGGAGTTCTTAGGGAAGGAGGTGGAGAAACGCGGCGACTTGACGGAGTCCGACAGGATCAGGAACTTGCCCGAAGACGCCGTCAGGTTCTCGCCGGCGAACTGCGTCTCGAGAGCCTGCATAACCCGCGCTAATGAAAAACGCAGGGGCTGGGAGTGGATGATCGCCGTGCCGAGCGCGGTCGGGTGCACCTCTGCCTTGTAATCGAGGCCCGCGGCCTTGAGCTTGCGGTTGAGAGCGCTGATCTGAGCGCTGACCGACGGGTTCGTCTTGGTGTCGTCGAGCCTGACGGTCAGGGAGAAGGCCTCGGTCTCGGTCGGAACGGATTCGGCCACCGTCGCGATCTTCTTGATCTTCGCGAGGGCCTCGGCGGGGAAGCCTCCAACGCTCTCGATGAGCGGCTTGGGGTTGGCGGCGCGGCCATGCAAGGACACCTTGCCGCCGTTATAAGAAACCACGATGACGGGGTTGTTGCGCGACTGCTTGACGCGCGCCATCAGGATCGAATCGGCCGAGTCCGCGCCGCGGTGCGGGCGCCAGGTCAGGAACACGACGTGGACGCCGGCGTCCACGAGCTTGTTGACGTACTCGACGGTCTTGTCCGACGCGGGGCCGGAGAATACGTCCTGCACGAACACGACGCGCGGGTAGAGCTGCGCGAGCGGCGCGCCGTTCGTCGCGGCGAAGGGAGCGTCGACGGCTTCGTCGGCTTCGCCATTGACCGTCGCGCCATCGAAGGCCTTATCGGCGGCTTCCTTGGCCTGATCCGGGCCTTTGGGCAGGTTCTCATCGCCGATCGCGGCGGCAAGATTCTTAGCCGCACCGAGAGCGTTCACCGGCTGCTCCGCCTTGGCGGCCGCGGCGAGGGGTGCGACAGCGATCAGGGCCGGCGTCAGCGCGGCGGGGACGGCCGCGGTAACGGGCGTGAGCGCATTCGGCGCGATCAATGTCGGCGCCAAGGTTCCCTGTATAGAGGAAACCCCGCCGTTGAAGGCGGGGCTGATCGCGGTCGGCACGGCGGAAAGGGATCCGCCGATGGGCGCATGAACACCCGCGCCGCCGATATTTCCGCGCACCGTTTGCGCGAAAGCTGGCGCGGAAGCGCCGCTCATAAGCAAAGAACAACAAAAGATGGACACTACTTGCTTCGCCGTTTTCTTCATCACGATATCCCCGTGCATCGTCCGAATCTCGCGCGTCCTTGCCGCCATAGTATCACAGGCCCCTTTATGACCCTGCGGGTCGAAGGTCCCGACATCGCGCGGGCATTGGTCCCAATTTTTCCTGGGCCCAGAATTCCGCGCGTCACGTTAAATGTCTCTCCGCCCGACGGGGCCAAGAGGGGCCCGGTCGAGCGACTTGATCGCCTCGAGCACGAGCATGTATGCGTTCTTGTAATGCTGAAGGCTGAACGACGCCATGTTGTCGTTCTCGGAATGGATGATGTCGAAGATCACGTCCTGCGACGCGCCGTAGATCGTGACCGCGGGGATGCCCGCGTCGCGGAAGGTCGAGGAGTCGGCATCGCCGCCGTTCAGATAATCCTCTTTCATCGCATGACCGCTCTCGCGCGAGACCTGCGCGAAGCGATCGAGCATCGCCCGCGTGGAATTATTTTTCCAGGAGAAGGTGCCGTCGACCGCGAGCGTGTCGAGGTTGATCATCGCGTCGATCTTGGCGCGCTTGGCCTTGTCGAGGGACTTCACGTAGGCCTGCGAACCGTACAGGCCTTCCTCCTCGCGCGCGAACGCGATGAAGACGATCGTCGCGTCGGGCTGCGTGCCGTGCATGGCCTGATAGAGGTTGGCGACCATCGTCGCGCCGGTGCCGTTGTCGATCTTGCCCAGGCCCTCGCTGACCTGGTCGTAGTGGCCGCCGACCACGATCACGCGGTCGGTCTTGCCCTTGATCGTCACGATCACGTTGTTGCGGCCGCGGCCGGCGTCCTGCAGGACGATGTCGGCGTCGGTCGCGCCGCCGAGCTTGAACAGCTCGACCATGAACTTCATGCGCTCGGGGTTGGTCGAGGGCAGGCGCTCCATGCGGCCCTGCATGTCCTCGTCGCTCGGGACCGCGCCTTCGGGGCGGACGGCGCGCCGAGAGGCTTCATGCCGGCGAAGCGCGGCGAAGCGGCGCCGAGCTTCGAGGACGAAGGAGTCGGACGGAGACGCGGGAACGGAAACGGCGTCGGACTTTGACGCGGCTTTCAGGCCGTCGAACGCGGCGTTGAGGGCTGGAGCTTGGCTGCGTCCTTCGGACGCAGCCGCGGAGAGAGTGCCGGACAACGTTGTCGCCGCGCGGAGCGCGGCGGGGGCCGCGTTCGCGACCGGCAACGGATTGGGCGCGGCGTTGACAAGCGCATTACCAGGAACGACTGACACGACGGGCATCGGCGCTACGGCAGCGGCCGCCAGAATCGGTGTTACCGACAACGCAGAGAGGGTCGGGAGCAACAGCCCGGAGCCGAGGGCGGGCGTGACTGGAACGATCAACGCCGGAGCGCCGCCCGCTGATTGCGGAACGACGACGCGAATTTGAGCGGATGACGACGAAGCAATGAGAAGAGCGAGCGCGGCGGCGATGGATCGGTTCATGCCCCGAGTCTACCAACGGCCGGGAAAAGACCGTAGGGACGAAGGGCCCGATGTCGCTGTGGGAAAGGGCCTAGGCTTTGCGGCCGAGAAGGCCTACGCCCATCAGCGCGACACCATCGGCAATACATACAGGACGACGCAATTATTGACGACGTGGCAGGCGATCGCGGCCGCTATCGATTTCGTCCGATAATAGATCAGTCCAAGAGCCAGCCCGAGGATCCAGATGGCGGGAGAAGCAGATGCGCCCGGATGTTCATTTATAAATAGGAAGCTCGCCACCAACACCCCAGCGAACGGCAGGGCCGCGTCGAATGCTTGCTGAATAAGCCCGCGAAAATAAATCTCTTCAACAACGGGGCAAAACACAGCAAGACCAAACCCGAGCGCAAAATGCATGATCGCGCCTGAGTCGCCCTGAAGAAAAGTCGCGACGGGCTGGCTCGACGCCGTAGCGTGAGGGAAATAGCGCTGAATGACCAATGTGTTCACGACCGCTATCAGAACCCCGAGCGCCGCCCCGGAGAACGTCTTTCCGCGTGGCCACGACAGGGGAAAGGCTCGACTCCTGTCCAACTTAAGGTAGCCGGTCGTCAGCCAAGCCAATAGTAGCATCAGCGCACCGTCGCATGCCATGGTGACCAGCGCTTGCGCCTCTTTTGAAAACTCCTGACCGCCAACGGCAAGGATGGCGTAAAAAAGGAGCCGTGCGTAAGCATTCCGAATGACCATGACGCATAGGATTACGATTAGCGTCTTTCTCATATACCTGGCTGAGCTAAGCCGCCGGTAGCCGGAGACTCGGCCGTCATCGCGCGCCTGCGCGCAGGATCAGGCTTGCCCCGTAGACTAAACCGCAGGCGCCAGCCGCCGCGCCGCCCGCCCCGGCGGCCTTGTGTCCGATATAAGCCCCGACGCCCGCAGCCACACTGATCACGACCAGACTTAGCGATCTTCGATTGATATTCACGATTCAACCCTCCGGACCGCCGCCGGGAGACCCAAGCCCCCGGCGGCGCATCGTAGTATCTCATTACTTCCCGTACTTTTTCTCCGCGTCCTTCTGTGCCTGGGTCCCTTTCTGCAGCGCGGAGTCGCCGTCCGAGCGAAGTCCATCTCCGATGCGATCTACCGGCTCTTTGATCGCCGCATTGATTTTATCCTCGACCTTGCTGCCAGTAAACGCACCGAGGCCAGCACCAACAGAACCCGCGCCCACGATGCCGGTAGACTCTCCGGCAACTCCGCCGGCGATACCTCCGATCGTAGCACCATACTCACCGGCAAGAATCAACCGCGCCTCGCCCTTCCTGAACTCGACAGGCTTGGACATGCTGAGCCTCGACGAAGCCGGCCCCCAGGTGCCGGCCGAAACCGCACCGGACTCGGACTTCCGTGACTGCGCGGCGTCGAATAAGCCGTCCAAGGCTTGACCCTTGGACGCCATGTCGTCTCCGCCGAGGATTCCACTCAACTGCTTCATTTGGCCATTACGAGAACCGCATGTCGGGCGCATGTGATCGGGACAATCCCCGAAAGGCTCATCGGGTCCGAGCAGCGGCCGCGGCTCGCGGTCATTGCTCTTGACGCATACGTAGCCTCCCGCAGACTCGTCATAGACCCGGTGTGTGCCCTCAGCGCAGTGCCGCGGATACGGGTACGGTTGGATATGAGGTTCTTCGGGCAGCCAGTCGCGCCCGGCCGCAGGAATGGGCTGGGCATCATGGGCCGCCGCTCGCAGCGGCGCGGCGCCGAAGAGCATCGGCATCAGGAAGACGAACGACATCAGGGATTTCATCGGGGTACACCTCCTTCGATTCACGTCTGAGCCGGGCCTTGCCCGACACAAACATCATAAACGCGGACGCGTGGAGGCCGTCCCTGAAAATAGGGCGCGACTCACGACGGCTCACGACTCGTGAATTTACGAGGAGAAACGAGGGCTCGGCGCCTCACGAACGGGCGATTTCAGGCCTTGAAATACGGCGACTTTAGGTCTACACTCCTCGCATGAGGCTCCCCTCCCTCATCCGGTTCCTCGCGTTCGCCGCCCTGCTCGCCGCTCCCGCGGCGGCGGGAGTCGTCGAGGTTGCCCTCACCCCCGCCCTCGGCCTCGCATCGCGGATCCCGGCGTTCCGGGAATCCATGATGTCGCAGATCCAGGTCGCGACCTCGCTCAGCGCCCAGTCGTCGCCGACATTGGCTCCTCTTCTGACCGCGACTCCGTCCCCCATCGACCCCTATCGCGCCGAATCGGGCCGGCTGGTCGCGGCGCTGGCCGCACAGCCGCAGGTCCTCGCCGCCAACCAGGCGCAGCTGCGCTCAGCGCTCGGCGACCACGGCGTCGACCTCCTACTGAAAGCGTCGGCCCGGTTCCAAGCGAACGCGGACGCCCACCCCGAGCTGCGCGCGCAGATCGACTCCCTGCGCCGCACGGTGGACCTGAGCAACCCGGCCGCGGGGCAGGATATCTCCGGACGCTTGAACATGATTTTTGAGAATTCCGCCCATCAGACACCCGCCGAAAACCTGGCCGTGGCCGACCCCGGAGGCTCCGCCAAGAAGCCTCTCATCGCGTTGGGCCGCGCCGGCGAGCGTCCGGCGATGACGGCTTCGGAACTCGAGGCCTACGTGCACAAGAACACGGTGACCAGCCCGCGCGGGCTCAAGCGCGTCAACTTCGCCTCCGGCGACTACAAACCGTCCTACGACAAGGCCCTGCGCGCCCTCGGCGTCGACATGGCCGTGATCAAGGCCCCCTCGCGCGCCGAGGTCGGACGCTTCTCCGAGAGGGACGGCTATCACCTCAAGTCCGAGTACGTGCGATGGGTGACGCCCACGCACACCCTCGATGAGCACGACGCGATGCAGCCGCACCAGCGCAACCGCAAGAGCTTCCACGACATGCTCAAGGCCAGCGGCGGGCTCACGGTCAAAGTCGAGCCGCTCACGCTCGCGAAGTTCGACGAGTGGTACCCGATCTACGAGGACGAGGTCGTCAACAAGCCGGGCGGCAAGCGCAACGTGGCGCGCGACTGGGCGCGCAAGCTGCAGGCCGACGGGCTGCTGGGCGAGCGCTGGGCGGTATTCTATTACGACCCGAAGGAGCCGGCGCGCATGCTGGGCGGCGTCCTCATGCGCGCATGGCCCGAGAAGGGCATGCTCGTGGGCAACTTCGCGGCGTACCGGCCGGAGCTCAAGGACTCGAGCCCGTCGGTCCGAACCTTCTCAGAGGGCCTGACGCTGGCCAAGACCTTGAACCTCCCCGTCTTCAGCCTCGGCGAGGACACCAACTTCTACGGCTTCGACTATAACATCGGCCTGATGGCCAATAAGGCTACGCTGCTCATGACGCCGTACCCGTCGGATGAGGTCGTGCTCATGAGGGTGCTCGACACGGCCAAGATCGCGGAGAACAAGAACAAGCAGGGCCAGAACGCGGGCTACTTCTTCTTCGGTATTAAACGCGACAGTCCGTTCGTCGCGCGCTATTTGACCTCGCGCGAGGCCGAAGCCAAGCCCAAGGAGGCGCAGGACCTCCTGGGCGGCCTGTTCTACACGCCCGAGATTCTGCCGGCCGCGGGCGTCACCGTGGCCCGACATTTCGCTAACGACGATCCCAACGCTTTCCGCACGCCGACGGGGATCGACGTGATCAAGGAAAAAATGGCGGCACCAAAGGCCCCCTAGGCGGGGTCGAGTTTTCCGGCGAGCTTCGCGAAGTCCGAGAGGTCCGCGCGCGCGTCCGCGCTCCAATCGGCCGACTCACGGCGCAGGCTTTCTGCCGTCTTGAACAAAGTCCCGCGCTCGAGGCTGCCCGAGCCGAGCGTGCGAAGCAGATCGGCGAATGAATAGAGCTGGATGTGGCGCAGGGCCTTATAATCGTCCTCTTTCAACTTCTGAGAGAACCACCGCGACTTCCGCTCCCAGCTCTCAAGATTGACCCGCTTCTGATCGGCGTGCACCGAATAGACGGGGGACGAACCGCTCCCCCCGAGCCAATCGAGGTAATAGTTCCGATTCACCTGACGAGCATTGCGGTCTTTCTTGAGGCGGCGGATATAAGCGTCAACGGCGGCGTGATCGCCGGAGTAAGCGACGGCCCGAGCGCAGGCCAAGCTGACCAGCTCCGGATAATCCTTGGGATGCTCGGACAGCCAGCGGAGGAACTCGTCAGCCTTCGGCCAATGCAGATTGCCGAGCGGCTCCAGGATCTCGTACATGCACTGGATGTGCTTCTGCCCACCTTCGCTCCTGTATAAGCGAGCCGAATCCTCGAACATCCGCCGCCCGGTTTCATAAAACCGGCCGCGAGACTCATCGTCGAAGCCGGTGAACGCCTGAAGCAGGAACGAAAACGTCTGAAAGCTAAGCGTGTGCTGGCACTCTTCCCGCAGATGGTCGGCATCAGCCTGCAGGGCCATCATCACGATGTTCTTCGCCGCGAAATAGCAGCCCAGGCGGTAGTCGAGATGGAACGCCCCCGTTTCCGCCTCGTATTCGAGGAACGCGATTTGCCGCAGCGCCGAGAACAGCTGGATCTTGCGCTCGAGCAGGAAGGGATAATAGCGACCGACGACTTCCAGGATGGCATCGGGGGTGATGCGCCAGCTCTTGCGACCGTTGCGCTCTCCATCCGCGCTGCGCCCCAAGCGCACGAGCAGGCCGCTCAGGATTTCGACCGGCAGCGGCTCGCCTTCCCTGGATTTCCCCTTTTCCCAGCGTAGAGTCTGCTCGACGAAGTACTCGAGGATCTCGTACTCGTTGCGCGGGAACTTACCCTTGTTGTGCAGGGCGAAATACACGGCGAAGTTCCAGGCGGTCAGGCCCGTGATCTGGAACGAAGCCATCTTATCGCGCAGGAAGTCGGGAGAGAGCCGGCTCAGATGGCTGAGGCCCTCGACGAGCGCGCGAGCCTTCGGCGCGCCCTGCCCGCGCTCGGCGATACCGCCGAAAAGAGCTTTCGCCTCGGCCGCCCCCCACGGAGGAAGGCTCATGATCTTGAGGCCGCCTCCGAAGATCCTCTCGGCGGGCGAAAACGCGAAGCGAGCGCTATAAAAGCGATCGCGGCAGGTGAGGATGCAGCGGTTGCGCGACGCCATGCCCCAGAACGACCACGCCGCCGGTATCGACATATCCAAGAGCTTTATGTTCTCGTCGAGGCCGTCCAGGATCAGGAGAAGACGCCCTTCCTTGAACAACACCTCGAGGCGCAGCCCCAGCCCCGCGGGCACTCCCGGAAGTTTTTCCCACTCCACTTCTCCCGTCGGACCGAATTGTATGTCCGCCGCGGGCACGAACAGCGGGTGGGACCAGCCCGCGCCGGGAGCGGCCTGAAGGCGCCGGAACACCTCACCGGCGAGAGTGCTCTTGCCGATGCCCGACGGCCCGACGATCAGCATCGACCCGCCCGAAGGCGAAGCGGCCTCCGTGAGGACAACCTGCAAGGCGCCGCCCTTGCCCGGCGTCTCGCCCATACGAAACGGCGGATCGATGAAGACGCTTCCCGGCAAAGGCGCCAGTTCGGAAAAAAGCTTGAGCGGCTCGTGCGCGAACCGCGCCACGGCCTCGCGCTGGCGCTCCACGCACAGCCCCATCGCCTGAGGCCCGCCGCCGCCGGTGCCCGAGCCGATGAGCTTGCCGAAAGAGCGCTGAACTCGCCCCGGAGCGGCGTCGAGCTTCTCCCGGAAAGCCTCAAGGGCCTGCGCCTGCTTCGCGCTCACAGTGAGAACACCCTCGTCATAGGAGGCGACAAGGCGCACACCGTAGCGACGCCCGTCCAGGTTGAGCTTCGAGATTCGCTCCTCGAGGCGATGCCAGGCCTTGCGCCCGCCCAAAGCGCCAAAATGAGGCTCGAGTTCCTCTCTCGTCCAGCGTAACTCGACTCGCGGCGATGACAGCATGCCGCCATTCTATCCAATTCATGACGCCGTGGTTCCAAATACGCGCCTGCCACGAAGACGCCCGCCAGGCTCAGCCCGATGAATCCCCTTGAACACGGTCAACTCGCCGCAAAAATCCGCCGCCGGAACAGCAGCATGCCCGCAGCGCAGCAAAAGGCGCTCACGGCCGCGGCCAAGGCCAACGGCGAATCCTTGAAGAGCAGCATGACCGGGACGGCGGCCGCCGCGGCAAACGCGACCACGGCCACAGGACGGACCCACGATGGCGACGGCACCACCGTGTACCGTCCGAGCAGAGCCCCGCCGAACAGGCCGGCGGCGAAGCAGTAGGACCCGAACATCGGCACCGCGAACGAGACGTAATAGAGCAGCAGCCACCCGAGCCCGCGCGGCTCGCCAAGCCCCACTCCCATCACGCTCAGATAACCGGGCAACGGACCAAGCCAGCCGAGGACGACAGCCAGCCTCAACGCCGGCCAACGGCGCTGCCTCAGCGCGAGCACGCTCAGGACGACGGCGCAGACGAACACAAAAATCGGCAGCGCGATCACTGGCATATCGCCCCCCACTTGCCCGGAGGGCACAGGAACTGACTGGACTGCGGGAATTGCATAAAGCATCGAGCCTCCGCGGGATTAGGCATGTATTTTGGACACTGTCTTTCGTAGCAAGACCAATGATTGCGCTTGCGGCAGTCCAGCCGCTCTCCGGGATCGCTCTTCGCCGCGCACTCGCGGTCGTTGTCAACCAAGCAGTTCCGGACGCAGTTGTTCGTCGGCGACGTATTAAAGCAAAGGCTCGCGATCTGCCGGGCGTCGCAGGCGTAGCGGTCCCCGCCGGAGCAGGCGCGGGAATAATACAGGTTGGCCCGGCCCACGGAGGCTTCTCCGGGCGTTTCTCCGCCGTTGGCGGCGCAGAATGCGCCGTCCCTGCGAGCGGCAATCGCCTCGAATCGCTCGGCATAGTCCCGCGCGGAGCCCGCCGAGAGCGCCGCCGGTATCGGCGGCGTCGTGAAGGTCGGCGTCACCTCGCAGGTTGGCGCTCCGCGGCTGAGATCGGTATCGCATCGAGCCGCAGCCACCCTGAGCCGCTGGGCCTTGTCGAGGAGGTCGTCGCATCGCTCCACGGAGGCCGTCGCGACCGCGAACGGCCGTCCCGCTTCGACGGGCACGGCACGGGCGGCGACGGCCGCGGGCGACTGGACCACCGCTGGGGCGGCCGTCACGCCCTGGTTAAGCCGCGGCGTGAGCGCGTCGGACGGCAGGAGGTCGACGACCTGGACAAAACGTGCCGCCGACGCGCTCTGCCGCGTCACGGAGCCGTCGAACGTCCAATCGAGCGCGCCCGTCCCGCCCGACGCCATGTACATGAGGCTGGTCAAGCCAGCGTTGGCCCTCAGCTCCGCCTCCTCGACTGCCGCCGACAGACTGCGAGGCGCGGGCGCCGTGCCCCCTCCCCGAACGAGCCACTGTCCGGTCGCCGGCGGGCTCAACGAGGCGAGTATCTCGTCGACGCTGACGAACTCGGCCACCACATGAATCGGCGCCTGAGGCGGGATCGCCGCCGCGTCGACGGAGCCCGCGAGCAGCGATAGCACGAAGACCGTCGAGAGGATGTTCATGGCTCAGGCCGGCTGTCGCGTGCCGGGGATCACCGATGGCGGGAGCGGCGGCGGGGGCGGAGGTCCGGGCCGAACCGGAGGAGGAGGCGGAGGGGGTGGGGGCGGCGGAGGCGGCGGCTCAGGGAACTTCTCGCCGTTCTTTCCCGA